>CALZJE010000003.1 GCA_945787715.1 uncultured Ectothiorhodospiraceae bacterium
TCGTCGACCAGCAATAAAACATGATCCGCTTTTTCAACCTCATGCCAAGCACGCCTAATCCCTTCTTTCTCAACAACACCTGCATTATCTCGTAGCCCGGCCGTATCAATAATGTGCAGCGGCATTCCATCAATGTGAATACTTTCTTTCAACACATCGCGTGTTGTGCCTTCGATATCGGTCACAATTGCTGCATCGTGCCCTGCGAGACAATTGAGAAGACTCGATTTTCCCGCATTAGGTTGACCTAAAATAACAACAGACATTCCTTCATTAAGCACTGCACCTTGCTTTGCTTGATGAAATACCTCTTCGATTTTTAGTAATAGATGATCTATGCGATTCAATAATACTTGATCTGCTAGAAAATCTATCTCTTCCTCTGGAAAGTCGATAGAAGATTCCACATAAACCCTGACATAAATTAGTTCTTCTAATAGTTCCTGAATCTTATTTGAAAACTCACCTTTCAATGAGCGCATAGATGATTTGGCAGCAGCTTCAGTTGTTGAATTAATCAGATCGGAAATAGCCTCTGCTTGAGCCAAATCGATTTTATCGTTCTGATATGCCCGAAACGAAAATTCGCCGGGATTAGCTAAACGAGCACCGCACTCTAAGACACGATTGACTAATAGATCCATCAGAACCTGGCCACCATGACCATGTAACTCTAGAACATCTTCACCGGTAAATGAATGTGGTGACGGAAAATAGATCGCCAATCCAATATCGATGGTTTCTTTGTCTGCACTCAAAAAAGGAAGATATTCAGCAACACGAGGGGAGGGAAGTTTCGCTAAGATTACATTGGCAATGTGTTGAAGATTATTACCAGAAACTCGAACAATACCTACTCCCCCCTTTCCGGGAGGAGTAGCTTGGGCAACTATTATATCGCTTTGAAACACACGCTAACTTGGCGCATTTTCAATTTTTCTCATGATATACCACTGTTGCAAGATCGATAGTACAGAGTTAACTACCCAGTACAATACTAAACCTGCAGGAAACAGCATGAAGAAAAAGGTAAATATTATCGGCAAAAATTGCATGATTTTTTGATGCATAGGATCAAGAGAAGGGTTGTGACTTAACTTCTGTTGAACATACATCGAAGCACCCATTAACAAAGGTAATACGTAGTAAGGATCTTTAGTCGACAAATCTTCAATCCACAACATAAAAGGTGCATGTCTTAATTCTACACTTTCGAGCAGCATCCAGTATAAAGAGATGAACACTGGTATCTGCACCAGCATTGGCCAACACCCACTCATAGGGTTAACTTTCTCTTTCTTATAAAGCTCCATCATCGCCTGACTCATGCGCTGGCGATCATCACCGTATCGTTCACGAATTGCCTGAAATTTAGGTGCTATTTTTCTCATGTTCCCCATGGAACGGTAGCTTGCTTCAGAAAGCTTGTAAAAAACTAACTTAATAATAAGCGTGACAAAGATAATTGCCCAACCCCAGTTACCGATATATTCGTGAATAAATTGTAACAACCAGAACAGTGGTTGAGCGATGAAAGACAAGATCCCATAATCAACGGTGAGTTTTAAATTCTCAGCAACTTTTTCCATCCTATCCTGATCTTTAGGACCAATATATAGTTCTCGTTGGTATGAACTTGTAGCACCAGGATTGATGACAGTTTCTTCACCCGATAAACCAACAATATATTTTGAGTCATTCACTACTCGCGTATAAAGCTGGTTTACGTCTTCTGTTCCAGGAATCCAGGCAGAGACAAAATAATGCTGAATCATACTCACCCAGCCACCTACATCGTAGCTTTGCTCAGGCTTCCAGGTTGACATTTCGTCAAAATCAATTTTTTCATAGTTGTTATTAGTATTGGAAATCGCAGCACCAGTAAATGTATACAATAATCTAGATTGCCCAGGCTCATCGTAGTTTGTGCGTTGGAGCTGTGTATACAATCTCCCGCGCCAAGGTTCATCGCTCGCATTATTTACATCATGAATAACATCTATCAGGTAGCTGTCACGGTGGAAAACATAAGTTTTGGTAACAATTATTTTTCCATCTTTACTTGTCCACTTCAGCGGAACACGAAGCTCACTTTGTCCTTCAGCAAGACGATACTCAGATCGCTCAATTTCGTAGCTTGCATAATGATTTGGTGCTTCACTACTGGATAACAGACCAGATTGTGCAATAAACAAACGTGGTAATTTATCATCCATGTAAGGATAGGGCTTATCAGGCTGATCTTGTGTTAGCGGATATTTAATTAAAAATGCGCGTCGAAGGTCACCACCAATAGAGTCTATATCAATATCAAGAACGTCGGTGACGACTCGAATTCTATTTTTACTTTGGATGGACGTTTGGGCAGTTTCAATGGGTTTTTCAACCGTCGATGAAATAACAGGTATATCTTGATTTGCTGTGCCATCTGGAATATTAGAGACCGAATTCTCCGGCACCGTATCTGCAGATGAACTGATAGTACTCGTTGCTGGTTGCTGAACTACGGTTTGTGGTCGAGGATTTGTTTTTTCCTCCCACGCTTCCCACATAAAAAGAACAACTATCGCTAACGCTAAAAATAAAATAATTCGTTGGTTATCCATTTTCTATTTAGTCTTATCTTGATCGTTTATATTTTCAGGAACCGGATCGAATCCCCCCTCATGCCACGGATGACATCGAGTGATACGCCTGGTAGCCATCCACCCACCTTTTACTACACCAAATTTCTCAATTGACTCTTGAGCATAAGCTGAACAACTGGGGTAATACCGACAGTTGGAGCCTAAAAAAGGGCTAAAAAAATAGCGATACACCCAAATTGGAAAAGTAAAAATTTTTCGAATCATGATTCTATGCGCTTCCAGATCTTTAATATAAGGTGTTGCAACTCTTCAGACGAGCGTTGCGAAGCTGCAAACTTTGCAACAAACACTACATCCCAATCCCTCAATTGATATTGGTTCAAGCGAAAGCTTTCGCGGATTATCCGCTTTATTTTATTCCGCGTCACAGCCTTTTTAGCTGCTTTTTTGGAAATGGCTAATCCAAGTCGAGGATTAGACAAACCACTACGCATAATATAAACGGTAAACTCGCTGTAGTTCAACTTCTTAGCTTTTTTAAAAACCCTTTTAAAATCAACAGGGGTTAAAAGGCGGGCTGTTCGAGGATACGTCAAAGAGTTAGACATAATGTTAACAGTCTTGCACAACGTATCCCCAGGGAATTCAGGATAACAAACGAAAGCGATGAATTGACTATCTGCGAATTTAACGTTTTTACTTAATACAGTTAGAGCATTAAGCTGTTAGGCGAGCACGGCCTTTAGCACGTCTAGCGTTGATTATTTTGCGACCAGCTTTAGTCGCCATACGTGCACGAAAACCGTGAGTACGTTTACGCTTAATAACACTAGGTTGGAATGTTCTTTTCATGGTAAATACCGCCGTAAAATTATTAAATTCTTGTCTGACAAAGGCGCCCAAAGATACGCACTTGTTAATTGATTGTCAATAAGCCTATTCAAATAAATCAACTAAATAACAGCCATGCCAAAAACCCCTATTCAACTCTTATTAAATATAAGACTTGTGTTAACTCAACACGTTAAAATTTTTTCAATAAATCATCTTATCCACAGGTGTTTGAGTCGTAAAATCAAGGTAAACTATCCGCCCTGATTTTTAACGTATACACCTAATAAGGCATCATATAGCACGTGTCTCAATCACTTTGGAAAAACTGCACTAACCGCCTAGCAGATGATCTCACTGCTCAACAATTTAACACCTGGATAAGGCCATTAAAGACAGAATTGGAAGACAACCAGTTAACCATCATCGCGCCAAATCGTTTTGTGCTAGATTGGGTATCAAGCAAGTTTAAAAACAAAATATCCACCATATGTAATGAAGTGTACGAAACTGAGTTATTAATAAAATACTCAACTGAAGGTGAAAACCCCAGGCCAGAAATCATTAACACCAATACGGATAACTCTTCACCAAAATTAAAGGACGCCCAACCAAGTTACCCCGCAGCAAACACACGACGTCGGGAAGATAGTCCCAGCGTACTCGATCAAAACCGTCTAAATCCAAATTTCACTTTTGATCGCTTTATAGAAGGTAAATCGAATCAATTGGCAAGAGCGGCTTCTATGCAAGTCGCAGAAAATCCTGGTCCGGCCTATAATCCTCTATTTATTTATGGTGGGGTAGGGCTTGGTAAAACACATCTAATGCACGCTATCGGCAATTACGTACTACAACAAAATCCGAAAGCAAAGATCGCTTACCTACACTCACAAAAATTCGTCCAGGATATGGTAAAAGCACTACAGCATAATATGATAAATCGCTTTCAAACTTATTATCGCTCATTAAACGTTCTATTAATCGATGATATCCAATTTTTTGCCGGGAAAGAACGGTCACAAGAAGAATTTTTCCACACTTTTAATGCGTTATTGGAAGGAAACCAGCAAGTCGTCATGACCTGCGATCGCTACCCAAAAGAGGTTAACGGCTTAGAAGAGCGCTTAAAATCTCGATTTGGCTGGGGATTAACAGTAGCCGTTGAACCGCCAGATTTAGAAACAAGGGTAGCTATATTAATGAATAAAGCAAATCAATTCGATATTGCTGTACCCGATGAAGTCTGCTTTTTTATCGCAAAACGTATTCGTTCAAATATTAGAGAACTAGAAGGCACACTCAAATTACTTAAAGCGAATTCTCAATTCACCGGCAAACCCATCACTCTGGAATTTACAAAGGCATCTTTAAAAGACCTACTTTCAGTTCAGGACAAACTCGTCACTATAGAAAACATACAAAAAACCGTTTGTGATTATTTCAAACTACGTGTTGCTGACTTATTATCTAAAAAACGATCACGTTCCATTGCCAGGCCGCGACAAATCGCTATGGCACTCGCTAAAAGCTTAACCAATCATAGTCTTCCGGAAATCGGGAACGCTTTCGGAGGAAGGGATCATACAACGGTCCTGCATGCCTGCAAAAAAATTAAAGAACTTAGAAGCACTGAAACTAAAGTAGAAGAAGACTTTAATAACATAATGCGAATTTTAACCACATGATACTATCAACTTACCCACAACTTACTAACACCAAGTTTTAAGTGTGATATGAGCTAGCAAGCAACCATAAACACTTGAATTATGAATAAATTGTTTATTTATCCACACAAAACTAATCTATAATGATAGCCATAAATAATACTCGTTTAAAAAGCTTGTTAGCATTTATAGATGATATGAACAAACTAGGAACTTATGATTAATAGGAAGGTTATAAATGAAGTTTGATATTCAGCGGGAATCGATTCTAAAACCATTGCAAATGGTCAGTGGGATTGTGGAAAAAAAACAAACTTTACCAATACTTTCAAATATTTTAATCAACTTAGAAGACAAGCAGCTTTCTATTACCGCAACTGATCTTGAGATGGAAGTCATCGCAACAGCTACAGTAGATGCCAACGTTAACGGCGCCACCACTGTTCCAGTACGCAAATTCCTTGATACTTGTAAAACTCTAGAAGACGGTGCAGGTTTAAAATTCACCATCGAAAATGACAAGGCCGTATTAAAAAGTAAAAAAACTCGGTTTAGCTTGGCAACTCTTCCAGCCAACGACTTCCCGGTTATTGATACAAAATCGCAATTGTACGAATTTCAGATTCCACAAAACGATTTAAAGCGGTTAATTGATAAAACAAGCTTCGCCATGGCCTTTCAAGATGTTCGCTATTACCTGAATGGATTAATGTTTGAAATTGCTCCAACAACAGTAAAAGCAGTCGCTACCGATGGACATCGCTTAGCAATATCAAGATACTCGACTGTGACGGGTGTTGAGGAAAACTCTTGTATAATTGTGCCTCGTAAAGCTGTTTTGGAAATTGCTAGATTACTTGAAGAATCCGATGATCCCGTTAGTGTTGTGATTGGAGAAAATTTCATTCGACTTTTACTGCCTGATGTCATTTTTACATCTAAGTTAATCGATGGACAATATCCAAATTATCAAAGCGTTATTCCCACTAATTGCGACAAACAAATTAACGTTGATAAAAATCTCATTAAACAATGTTTAATTCGTACATCTATACTTTCCAATGAAAAATACCGCGGTATCAAATTGGAAATTAATAGCGGCTATTTAAGAGCTTCTGCAAACAATCCTGAGCAAGAAGAGGCAGAAGACGAAATCGAAATAGACTTTGATGGCGAAAAAGTAGAGATTGGATTTAACGTTAACTATCTACTAGATGCCATTACAGCTATCGATTCTGAAATTGTCCAGCTAAATGTCACCGACTCAAACGGTAGTACCTTAATTAAAGCCGATGACAGCGACGATTGCTTGTATGTAGTTATGCCCATGCGCTTATAACCTAGCGCATCATTGCCTATGATATTGAAAAGCATCCTAATTCAGGATCTGAGAAACATTGAACAAGCAAATATAGAGTTTAACAATCGATTCAATATCATATATGGAGAAAATGGAAGCGGGAAAACCAGCTTATTAGAGGGAATTTATCTCCTATCCAGCGGCAAGTCTTTCAGGACGAGTAACACCAATAAGATAGTAAAGCAGGGCACTGATTGTTTCACCTTATTTGGAAGAACTACTCAACCTATAGAAGCAACAATAGGCCTTCAAAAATCATCAAAACAAAAAACAATAAAGATAAATGGAGAGGCGCAAAACTCAGCCGTTAATCTCGCGAAATCCCTGCCTGCTCTTATCGTAACTCAAGATTCACATAAGCTTATTGATTCAGGACCTCAAATTAGACGGGAGTTTCTTGATTGGGGATTGTTCCACGTGGAACATAACTTCTTTAACGTCTGGCGTGCATATCGCAAACTATTAAAACAGAGGAATTCTGCACTTTCATTAAAATCTAGCAAGAGCGAGTTAGATGCCTGGAATATAAGTTTGGCAGAAATCGGTGAAACGTACTCCAAATATCGACGCAACTACATAGATGAATTGTCGCCGTATTTTCAAGAATACTCATCCCTCTTGCTAAATGGACAATCCTTCAATTTGAAATACAAAAAAGGCTGGCCAAAAGAGCTTAATTTATTGAAATGCTTATCTTCTCATTACGAAAGAGATATAATTACTGGTCGGACTGAATACGGCCCACACCGTGCAGATTTCTTAATTACGCAAGATGAAACAGACTGTAAAGATCGAATATCACGAGGACAACAAAAGCTTCTGGTCTATTCTCTTTATCTCTCTCAGATTGCATATGTGAAAAACACCGTGGGCACAGATACCTTGTTACTTTTAGATGACTTAGGATCGGAACTCGATCTTAAACACGCAAAAAAATTGCTAAAGCTACTCCAAGAGAGGTTTACCCAAGTTTGTATTACTACAGCCAATTTAGAATCCCTCCCTTTAGAACAGCTTCAAGACGTAAAATTGTTTCACGTGAAACATGGAACATTCGAATCAACGAATTAAATTGGTGGAAATAATGTCAAGTACCGAAAATAGTTACGACTCATCGAACATCAAAGTTTTAAAAGGTCTGGACGCTGTACGAAAGAGGCCCGGAATGTACATTGGTGATACAGACGATGGTACCGGTCTACATCACATGGTATTTGAAGTGGTAGACAATTCCATTGATGAAGCATTGGCTGGCCACTGTGATGATATATCCGTAGTTATAGAGTCTGATGGGAGTGTATCCGTCTCTGATAATGGTCGAGGAATCCCCACTGACATTCACGAAGAAGGCAAATCTGCTGCAGAAGTTATTCTTACAGTACTTCATGCTGGAGGAAAATTTGATGATAATTCTTACAAAGTGTCTGGCGGACTACACGGCGTAGGCGTATCAGTTGTTAATGCACTATCTGAAAATCTCGACTTAACCATTTATCGCGGGGGCAAAGAACATTATCAAAACTACGCCTTAGGCGAGCCACAAGAAGATTTAAAAATCGTAGGTGATACTGAGAAATCAGGAACCACAATTAGATTTAAACCAAGTACAACAATCTTCACCGATGTTGTATTCCACTACGACATTTTAGCAAAACGTCTTCGCGAGCTTTCTTTCTTAAATTCAGGTGTACGTATTAATTTGAAAGAAACTTCTACTGGACGCGAAGATACCTTTGAATATGAAGGCGGTATTAAGTCTTTCGTTGAACATTTGAACTCTGTAAAAACACCAATTCACAGCAATGTCCTATACTTTACTTCCGAGAGAGACGACATTGTTGTTGAGGTTGCGATGCAGTGGAATGACTCTTATCAAGAGAATATTTTTTGTTACACCAACAATATTCCTCAGCGCGATGGCGGTGCCCATTTAGCGGGCTTTCGTAGCGCGCTGACACGATCTTTAAATCAATATATCGAGAAGGAAGGGGTCGCAAAGAAAGCCAAAGTAGGTGTATCTGGTGACGACTCTCGCGAAGGTTTGACTGCAGTATTATCGGTTAAAGTGCCTGATCCGAAATTTTCCTCCCAAACTAAAGACAAGCTTGTGTCTTCTGAAGTAAAAGGTGCTGTTGAATCTGCTGTGTCTGAATATTTACAGACCTTCCTATTAGAATTTCCTCAAGATGCCAAAGCAGTCACCATGAAAATTATTGATGCTGCTAGAGCGCGTGAAGCTGCGCGCAAAGCACGTGAGATGACCAGAAGAAAAGGTGCTCTAGATATTGCAGGTTTACCCGGAAAACTCGCTGATTGTCAGGAGAAAGATCCTGCGCTCTCTGAAATATTCCTAGTGGAAGGGGATTCTGCGGGTGGTTCCGCAAAGCAGGGCAGGGACAGAAAAAACCAAGCGATATTACCTCTCAAAGGTAAAATTTTAAATGTGGAAAAAGCACGTTTCGACAAAATGCTATCTTCTGTTGAAGTTGGAACATTAATTACGGCACTCGGTTGCGGCATTGGCAGAGATGAATTCAACATAGATAAATTACGTTATCATCGCATCATTATCATGACTGATGCTGACGTCGACGGGTCACACATTAGAACACTTTTACTTACCTTCTTTTATCGCCAAATGCCAGAGATAGTAGAACGTGGTCATATCTATATTGCGCAACCACCATTGTATAAAGTTAAAAAAGGTAAACAAGAATCTTATGTGAAAGACGATCCTGAGTTGAACAATTACCTTTTACAACTCGCATTACAAAGTGCTGAACTAGTGATCGATGAGTCGACTCCGCCCATTTCAGGGCATGCGTTGGAAACACTTGCCTATGAATACCAAACAGTCATGGCAACAATTAACAGATTATCATCTCGTTATAACAGAGTAGTTTTAAAGAGTTTTATCGAACAAGAAGAGTTCAATGATGAAATCTATGCATCTGAAGAAAAACTTTCTGAGTGGATTTCTTCGCTTCAGTTAAAGCTGTCAAACCTAAATGATAATATTCAGTATGAATTAAATGCTGATTCTGAAAATAGTGAAATAGTTTTCAATTTAAAGACGACTAAACACAATGTTTCAAACAATTGCATCTTTGATCAGAAATTTTTCACATCCGCAGAATACCGATCATTGGTTAAACTGGGGCGTAGTTTAAACGGTTTAATTGGTCCAGACTCTACGATTGGTCGTGGAGAGAAACAAGTACCTGTTAAAAAATTCAGCGATGTTCTTGAATGGCTGTTTAACGAAGCTAAAAAAGGACAACATATCCAGCGCTATAAAGGATTAGGAGAAATGAATCCAGATCAGCTTTGGGAAACGACAATGAATTCTGATACTCGCAACTTGCTTCAAGTTAAGATTGAAGACGCTGTCTCCGCAGATAATATTTTTACCACATTGATGGGCGACCATGTTGAGCCAAGAAGAAACTTTATTGAACAACATGCATCTTCTGTTATAAATATTGATATTTAATCTTCAAATGTGGCGCTTCTAATGAGACTGTTAGAAGCGCCATATTATCTATAGTGTAGTCGGTTTAACGCTTTTTAATTTTCCCAGCAATTCTTTTAGCATCTTTTTTTCAATCTCTAAATCTTCCATTCTTTTGGATATCTCAACAATACTAAGTTGCTGCTTTTGCTCATAATTTGATGTAGTGTCTTGATACCAATCAAGACTAAAATCATTGATGAGTTTCTCCTGGACAGCAGGATAATTTTTAATTTCTTGCGACCAAAATTCTACATCAGTGTTAATAATATCTAACACTGAAACTTTCAATAAATCCCAGTTACCAGCAGGATCTGAAAACTCATTGGCTAAGTTAGAAAATTCCCGTTGCCTTATCACTTGCGGCGTTGTTTTATCTTTTATTACTTCCACATATCTCTTAATTTCGAAAATCGAGTTATTAAGATTAATAATTGCCTGATCAACAGCATAGGTATTTAATGATAGGCCAGCTAACAAAACTGTAAAAATTATTTTGTTCATATATATTTCCAACATAAAAAAACCCGGATAAAGTATATCCGGGTTTTTAGACTTAAGCTGTTTAAGATTACTCTTTATGGTATGAAACAACTCTTTCTACTTCGTTCTTAGACCCAAGTATTACAGGCACTCGTTGGTGGATAGCATTCGGCTCGATATCCATAATTCTTTCTCTACCTGTAGAACTCACTCCACCAGCTTGCTCTACGATAAAAGACATTGGGTTAGCTTCATACATCAAACGCAGTTTACCCGCCTTGGCTGGATCTTTTGTATCGAATGGATACATGAATATCCCACCACGAGTTAAAATTCTGTAAACTTCACCAACCATAGATGCAACCCAACGCATGTTGAAGTTCTTGTCACGCGCTCCTGTAACACCATCAATACACTCTTGAACATAACGTTGAACTGGCGCTTCCCAAAAACGTTGGTTAGACATGTTAACCGCAAACTCAGCTGTGTCTTCAGGGATTGTGATATCCTTGTGAGTAAGTTTGAACTCACCCGTTCCTGGATCAAGCGTGAAACCTTGCACACCGTTTCCAGTCGTCAAAATCATTAATGTAGATGGTCCGTATAGAGTGAAACCAGCACAAACTTGTTTGTTACCATCTAGCAAGTAGTCATTTAACTTTGGATCTGTAACGCCTTCCGGGCATTTAACAATTGAAAATATAGAGCCAACAGTAATGTTCACATCGATATTTGATGATCCATCTAGTGGATCAAAATACATTAGGTATGGGCCTCGAGGATACTCAGCAGGAATGCTATAAACATCTTCTTCTTCTTCCGATGCCATTCCAGCTAGGTTTCCACTTCCTTCTGTACAACGGATAAACATCTCGTTAGACATAATGTCTAATTTCTTTTGAGTTTCACCTTGTACGTTTTCACTTTCCGCTGAACCTAGAACGCCATAAAGCGCTCCATGGTTTATTGCATCGTGTATTTCTTTACATGCTGAAGCAACATCATCAAGTAAATCAATAAGATGTGCATCAACTGCCTCACCAGCGCGTTGCGCGTTTACAAGGTGTCTTTTTAGCGTAATGGCGTTTTCCATTGTATTTCCTTAATTTTTAACAAAAGTCTTTTTTCTGCGGCGAATGATAGCAAACTAATGCTCTAATTTCATTGTGTATGAATTGATAATTAGAGAGTTGTTATTTTAGCCATCTCTTCTTCAATTTGGAATTCAACCAAATCATTTAGCTCGGTGGTAGTTTTTCCTATTGGATCAATCGCAGGAAGGATGGAAATGGTAATCGTACCAGGCTTCTTTAACATACTATGTTTTGGCCAAAACTCCCCAGCATTATGCGCTACTGGTACAACTAATTGTCCAGTACTTACCGCGAGCCTCGCACCACCAGCTTTATACTTACCTCTTTTACCGGGAGTAATACGTGTTCCTTCTGGAAATAACACAACCCATCTTCCGTTTTTTAATCGGTTATCACCTTGTTCTATAATCTGCTCCATCGCCTTTTTCTTTGCTGATCTATCGATGGCAATAGGTTCTAACATTGCTAGTCCCCAGCCGAAAAAAGGAACACGTAATAACGCTTTTTTTAATACCCAGATCTGTTGTGGAAAAATAACTTGTAAAGCAAAAGTTTCCCATGTCGATTGATGTTTGCATAAGATGATGGATGCTTTAGCTGGAATATTTTCTTTTCCCTTTACTTTAAAGTCTAAATTACACACCTTTTTTAAACACCAGATATTAAACCGTGCCCATTGTCGAATAAATGCATATCTCTTTTCGTAGGGAAGTGGAAAGGTCAATAACGAAGGAATTGAATACAATATAGCCGTTGTTACCATTATAAAAAAATATATATACGATTTTAATTTTTGCATTCTAAGTTCTAAATTGAAATTGAAGGGAGCAGCTATTATGCAAAGATAATAACTAAATTCAACCTTGTTGATTATTCACGAGAATAGTATTTTCCAATACAAAATGTATTTAGCCGACACTACAGACATATTCTACCGCGTCCAATAGATTATTCTTGATTGGGATATTATGTGCTTTGAGCTCTGTTGCCTTTTCCGCGAGTGTCTTCTTGCCTTTCCCTGTCAGAACTAATATTGGTTTCACTGAGACTTTAATTCCTGCTTCCAAATCTCTGTATGAATCACCAATGGTGTAAACACCACACAGTGATGTTTGATAATATTCTGCCATTTTAGTAAACAGACCAGAATTTGGTTTTCTACAACTACAATTATCATCTGGTCCATGGGGACAATAAATTATTGCGCTAATTTTCCCGCCTTGTTCGGCGCATAGCTGCCTGAGTTTATTATGCATTTCATTGAGTGTCTGATGACTATAATAACCGCGAGATATGCCTGATTGATTCGTCGCTACGATGATTTTAAAACCGTGTGATGTTAATCTTGCAATAGCTTCAATAGAACCTTCTTCAGGCTGCCACTCGTCTACTGTTTTTATGTAGTTATCTGAATCTAAATTTATTACGCCATCCCTATCTAATACGATTAACTTTTCCAACGTTTCTTTTTCCTAGTCTCGTCACTAATAAAATAATAAATAAATACAGGGACCGTTCACCAAATTTCAGCGAACTTTTTTCAGTTACGCTTCTAATGTCATTTTTCGTTGAATCTTTGAGTGTTGTGAGATACATCCCTGAGAGATTGTTCCAAATATGCTTTATTACATATATTTTTCCAAATTCATCCAGAGATATAGATGTTGGATGAATGGGAGGAAATCGATTATCAGTGCCGCCTTCATCTGAAAGAAATATTTTACGCAACCCACTACTAGTTTCCTGAGTTGTATCTGACGCATTTAATACAGCAATGTAGCCGTTCTCTATCTCTGAAGTGGTTTCTTCATTCACGATATAGCTTAAGCTAACAAGTAATTCATTCTTTTCTTGGTGATATAAAATATCGCTAGGTGCAGAATCATTTGGAAATTGATGATTTCCAATTTTAACGAGTGCTGCACTTTCTGGAGTTTCATAATTATCCACTTCTAATAAAACTAACTCAGAGGCAGCCTTGCCCCGATTTACCACAAAGAGTTTGTTTTCATCAGCTAAATAAACACCCGTTGCAGTCTCTTTCCCCAAACCCAGACTAATGCTTGCGACTTCAATATTTGTTGGAGATTCTAAACTGACGAGTGAAATACCATCAACTCCATTATCATTTGTACCTATGACAAAAAGATATTGTTCATCTTCGGAGAGTACAAGACTGGTGCCACAAGGACGCTAACACCTCTATCATGAGTAACAAATAATTTGCTTTCATCATTTGTAAAAACCATACCTCTCGCAAAACTACCTGGAATTTCTGGTGAGCCAATTAGTGAATTATTTGAGGTATCGATGATATTCAGGTAGGATTTTTCATCCCCATCCTCTTCCAGTTCTGTGGTAACAAAAACGGTATCGCCAGTTTTGTTGATTAACACATCTCTTGGATTACCAAACAATTCAATCGATTCAACATAGACACTATAACTTGCATTGACTACATGTAACTGACCATGTTTGTTATCATCACCGACATGGTCTGGTACATAGGCAAAAACGTCTGCTTTTGTATAAGGGGTTAAAATGATCAAGCCGATAAATAATAAAAAGATTTGTGAGTGTTTTGTCATAAAATTACACTAATGATTTAATTTGGGAGATATTATTTTTATCTCGGCTTCTGAGACGTAAATATTATCTTTTTTAAAAGCGGTATATACGAATTTATAAAATAGAATTCGTCAGTTATCGATGAATCACATATTTACCAGAAAAACTTACGGCAATTTGGTTTTCATTTTTAATTTCGACATCCAATAATATGCGTGATCTCCCTCTTTTTTGAAAAGTTGAGATAAATTTTTCGACCACTTCCTTAGATGGCATTTTGCACTTACCGATTATATCTGACTGTATTGCCATACTATAATCTATTTCACTATGCTGAATGACCACATGTGCTTTTATATTCTTTCTTAATAAAATCCCATATACCATAGCCCAACCTGTGAGCACGGACACATTGTATAAACTACCACCAAATGCAGTCTTCTTATGATTTATATTGGGAGCTAATGGAGCTTTTACAACTATCTCATCATCGTTAAAACTCTCGATGCTTATCCCCATCTGGGTACTGAGTGGAATTTCAGTATGAATTATTTCTTCGATTATTTTATGTAATTGCATTTTTAGGCTTATGTTTAACTATTGGATATTTCACGAAGCTCTTCTGTTTGCATTGGCTGTACAAAGTAATAACCTCGATAATAATGACAACTATATTCTTTTAAGAATTCATGTTGTTCGAAAGTTTCAAAACCCTCAGCAACCACGCTCAAACCCAAGTGATGAGATATTTAAATGATAGTATCAACAATCACTTAACCTTTTCCAAAATCATCTGTCACAATTAAGACTTGAGGATATAGCTGAACGATGAACTAATTTTTCTTTAATGCATTTCGTAACTGATTTTGTAAACCCTGTTCAAGAAACCTTTAATGTCACAATATTTTGTGGAGATAAAAAAATTATTATATAAATGGTTAATGTTTTGACAGAATTACTTAAAAAAGATCCATACTCTTTTCAGTAGTTGCGTGACAATTCAGAAATACTTACAAAATACCGAAACTATTTCTGACCACATTAAATTCAATATTGAATAATAACTAATCAAATATTATGCTAAAAACTCGAACAATTGTAATGATACTTTCTTTTTTTATGTCTGAAGCTAACGCCATAGTTAATATGGATAACCTCCATTTAAACTCAAATAAGGGAGGAATTTCAGGGAATTTCAATCTAAATTCATCTGGTGCATATGGGAATAGTGAACAATTTCTTATTGAAAGTGGAGCTGATTTCTATGCCAAACAATCTCAGTCACTTCAATATTTAACACTAAACTATAGCTACGGTGAAAGTTTCTCCAAAGAAAATCAAAACAAATCCTATGTTCATCTTCGTCATATCAACAATGTAGACAGCAGCTCAACTTGGGAAATATTTACCCAAATTGAACAAAACAAATTTGCTCGATTAAACTTTAGAGGTTTAGTTGGTGGAGGCTATCGATGGAGTTTTTTAAAACATTCTAAACATAGCTCATCAATCATCGGTGTTGGTGCTTACTTTAGTGAGGAATATTTAACCCACTCTAGTGACATTAGTGAAGAAAGAAGCCTGCAATTGTTTCGAGGTAACTTCTATTGGATTTTTCGCACTAACATCTTAGAGAACATTACATTATTTAACACCACATACTATCAACCTGATCTCGAAAACCCTGATGATTACCGAGTTTTGGAAATAGCCGGGATCAAAATACCTTTATCAAAAAATTTGAGATTGAATTTATATGGGGAAGGAACTTTCGATAGCAAACCACCAGCTAATGTAAAAAAAGGTGATTTGTCATATAAGACTGGAATTGAGTATAAGTTCTAAAACTTAGAGACATATGCTAATACAAATGTCTCATCTACATAGTGAAATCCTAAGATAACTTGGATATATCAGCAATTCGAGAAAATTGTTGATAGAGTTTTGAAAGCATCGCCAAACGATTATTTCTCACAGCTTTGTTATCCGTCATTACCATCACGTGATCAAAAAAATCATCTATTGATTCTTTAAGTTGAGACAACAACTTCAGCGCTTGATCATAATCTTGCTTTTCAACGAGTGAATTTACATCAGACTCTAGCTCAGTTAATCGAGAATAGAGAATATTTTCTTGTTCTCCTTCAAAAAGATCAACATTAACATCTGAAGGCAACTCTTCTTTATTTTTACGCAATATATTACTAATTCTTTTATTCGCTGCGGCTAACGCTTCTGATTCTGGTGATTTTTCAAACAACGCTACCGAATTCATGCGCGCATCAAAGTTTGCAGGTATTGTTGGCCGTGCTGCTAAAACTGCTTCGAATACTTGTGGTCGATACCCTTGCTCGTGATAGTAACCTTTCAAGCGATCCATCATAAACTCATAAACTACGCCAACAACTTCATTATTCTTCAACGAATATTGTTTCGCTACGATTGTTAGAAGCTTATCAAGATCAAGTAGCAATGACTTTTCAATCATTATTCGCAATATTCCCAATGTCGCCCGTCTTAATGCAAATGGATCTTTATCACCAGTGGGGATTAGGCCAATAGAAAAAATTCCAACAAGCGTATCTAATTTATCCGCCAGAGAGACAATTTGCCCAACTTTTGATGGTGGCAAACTATCACCAGCAAAGCGAGGCATGTAGTGCTCTAAAATAGCTTCCGCAACCTCTGCATCTTCTTTATCGTGAAGTGCGTAATAGCGGCCCATTATTCCCTGTAATTCCGGGAATTCACCAACCATTTCTGTCATCAAATCACACTTTGAAAGTTCTGCAGCACGCACAACGTGTTTTTTATCGACGCCAAGCTGCTTAGCAATTGCTTCAGCAAGCCCCATCACCCGAGTCGTTTTGTCGTATAGCGTTCCTAATTTGTTCTGGAAAACAACTGTCTTTAATTTTTGTAATTCAGTATTGAGCGGTGTTTTTCTATCCGTATTCCAGAAAAAATCTGCATCACTTAACCGAGGATGAATAACTCGTTCATTACCCTGTTTAACGGTATCAGGATTTTTACTGTCAATATTTGAAACAGTGATAAAACACGGCAGCAATTCATCATCTTTAATCACATGAAAATATTTTTGATGACTTTTCATCGCTGAAACCAAAGCTTCCGAAGGAATTTCTAAAAATTTCTCATCAAAATTTCCTAAAATTGCTTTTGGCCATTCCACAAGCCCTGTGACTTCATTGAGTAATGCTTCATCAATAACCGCTAAACCATTTACTTTGAGAGCAGCTTGTTCTACTTGCGCTTTAATGGCTGCTTTTCGTTTTTCAAAATTGGCTAGCACGTGACCATTAAGTTCCAACAACGATTCATAATCTGATGGATTCGGTAATTCGATCGGTTCAGGATAGTGGAATCGATGTCCTTTGGTTGTTCTTCCCGCTTTTAATCCGAGTACTGAACAATCGACCACGTCGCTACCGAGCAACATCACTAACCAATGAACTGGTCTTACGAATTGAGTCTGGCTGTCTCCCCAACGCATGCGCTTTGGTATAGGCAATTTAGCCAGAGCTTCTTCCACCATTGACGGAAGAAGTTCTCTTGTCTCTTCACCTTTCACAGTGCTTCTGAAAACTAGCCAGGCCCCTTTATCGGTATCTGCTTTTTCCAATTCGTCTACTGAAACGCCACATGAGCGAGCAAATCCTACTGCAGCAGGTGTAGGGCAACCGTCCTCTTTAAACGCAGCACTCACTGCAGGGCCTCTTCGTTCAACTTCTTTGTTTTCTTGTTTTAACAAAATAGAAGATATTTTCACCGCCAATCGCCTTGGGGATGCAAAATTTTCTACTTCACCAAAAGTAACACCAGCCTTTTCCAGACTTTCAACGAGATTGTCAGAAAATGTTTTTGATAACTTCTCTAATGCTTTTGGTGGAAGTTCTTCGGTCCCCAATTCAACAAGAAAATCTGCTGTATTTGACATTATTTAGCCTCCCCAATGTTTTTATTGAGCATAGGGAAACCCAAATTTTCTCGACAATCGTAATAAGAGTGAGCAACTGCTTTAGACAAATTTCTTACACGACCAATAAATCTTGCACGTTCTGTCACCGATATCGCGTGACGTGCATCTAGCAAATTAAAGGTGTGTGATGCCTTTAAAACCATTTCGTAGGCAGGTAACGGCAAATTCAATTCAATGAGTCGATTACCTTCTTTTTCATAAAAATCAAATAGTGTAAATAACGTATCTACAGGGGCATGTTCAAAATTGTAGGTAGACATCTCAACTTCGTTTTGATGAAAAACATCGCCATAAGTGACTTTACCTTGTGGACCATTTGCCCAGGTTAGATCATACACACTAGAGACCCCTTGTATGTACATTGCGAGTCTTTCTAGACCATAGGTAATTTCACCGGTTACCGGTTTGCAATCTAAGCCGCCCACTTGTTGAAAATAGGTAAATTGCGTGACTTCCATGCCATTCAACCAAACTTCCCAACCTAACCCCCAGGCACCAAGAGTTGGAGATTCCCAGTCATCTTCTACAAATCGAATGTCATGTTCTAGGGTGTCAAAACCAAGCATTTTCAATGAATCTAGATACAATTCTTGAATATTATCGGGAGATGGCTTCAATATTACCTGAAATTGGTAGTAATGTTGTAAGCGATTTGGGTTTTCCCCATAACGCCCATCAGTTGGTCTTCGCGACGGCTGAACATATGCTGCATTCCATGGTTCAGGGCCAATTGAACGTAAAAAAGTCGCAGGATGAAACGTACCTGCGCCTACCTCTATGTCAAGTGGCTGAATAATCACACAGCCTTGATCTGCCCAATAGTGCTGTAGAGCAAGAATTAGCCCCTGAAAGGTTGAAATATCAACATTAGCATCCGAAATTTGCATATTGTTAGTGTGTTTCGCGAAAAAAGCGTAAGTATACCGATGCCACCCTGCAAAAACTATCTTTGCTGCCTATATCTCACAGGATATTTCATGAAAGTTATAACAGAGAACTAAAAAGCAGCATTTGCTTAAATCTCCTTTTAATCAAAATGGATAATCAGATCGTAAAGTATGTGTTTATTTGAGCCGATTAACTAAACAGACCATTTAAAGAGAATATATCAATATGTCTCAAATCATTATCGATTCAAGTAGTACAGAACAATGGCAAAAGTTGGTTCATGAAGCAGAATCTTTATGTGAATTTCAATTAGACGAAGAGTTAGAAAGCTATTTGGTATTTTTATTAATGCGCTTTTTAGGTCGTTCGGACTTTACTTCTCGAATAATGGCGATGGATTATCTTCATAGCCTAATCCAAACCGGTCAATTACAACAGGAAAGCTTAAGAGATGTGGGGGATCACTGTTTACTGTTTTCTGGTCTATTCCCAAAAATAGCAGAGAGACGAAGTGTGAAAATTAGCTACTACGTTGGGATTGGCAAAAGTGCGTATAGCCACTTGGCTGATACCTGCAAAGAAAGTTTAGGAACTTTTTACCGCCAGTTAGCTGATGCTTTTGTGCAACTAATGGATATTCTTCAAGTAATTGGCAATATGCGAAACAACGCAGAAGTTCTTTCGCCATTAGAAGCACTAGAATTATGGGGAGATACTCAAAGTAAACAAGCACTTAGATCCATCCGAAGCTTTTCAAAGGGAACACCAATAATTCATTCGCAATCCACAAAGCATTAAATAATATTTTCGGCATAAATAATGTATTTATTACAGTAAGCAGCTTTAGCTATCTTTAGTTTCGTGATTTGATAATTAACCCAGCCGAATTAAATTCGAAGTCTTTCTTTTCTTTTCCCACAGTTATCCACTTCCTCTAATAAATAATATATCTATATATAAAAACTTATTGTTATTATTGGTTCAATCATTTTTGTGGTTAAGTTTCGATTTAGTTATATTTTTCATCATCTTACTGAGAGTTTTTTGTATTAACAAATTGTATAAATATACTTAACTAAGCTGTGGGTAACTTGTTCACAAAAAGCGTTATTTTCCGTTCCGATTTTCTATTAACAAGTTATCAACAGTCTATTCCAATTTTATACACGTGTTTTTAAGAATAAATGGCGATCTACGAGTATTTACCGTTACTAGGTTAGTTAAATACCAGTATTTTTTATGGATATGATTATTACTCGATTCAAACGCAGTGCTTTATTGCAGAAATGCTTTTAAAATGACTGATAATTATTAACCACTCTTTTCACATTTACTCTCCAAAATAAAACATTTCTATTATTAGGGGAATAAGAGTTGAATTTAGTGATAATATTTCTTATAAGAATTTTTTGGCTTTTTACAGATCTTCAAAAACTTTCTACCGGCATAAAATTTGAATCTAATTTATTAAACATATTAACCCCTTTATGTTTTTGGCTGCTGGTTTGAGACTTCCCCTTAAAACTCAGATCAGCAGCTTTCCTTTATTATTTTTCTTTAGTTATTAACATCTCTATATATAAATATATATCTATATATAAAAATTTGTTGTTGTTATTGAGTCTAAAATATTTGTGGGTAACTTCTATTATCTTATTATTATTCAATATGTTATTTATCAGTATAAGGCTCAACAAGTTGTATGGATATACTCATCTAAGCTGTGGATAACTTGTTTACAAATATGGTCTTTTTTACATAGAAAATTTTATCAACAGCTTATACACAAGCTACACAAGTGTTATACACGCGTTCTTTAAGTCAACTTTTGATATTTTTTAACCATTTCCCTCCACTTTTTCAGCTACAATATGCAGTATTTTTTGTAATCCTCCACCTGTTGTTATTCTAGGATCGGCTCCTTGGAGTATCTGGAGGTTATGTTTTAATTTTTATGAGAGTTTTTATGAGTAAACAGCGAAAAGCCGTTGCATTAATTTCTGGTGGATTGGATTCTTTATTAGCTGCAAAGGTATTGCTTGAGCAGGGTGTTCACGTAGAAGGAATAAATTTTTACACAGGTTTTTGTGTTGAAGGACATACCCATGCAATACGTAAAAAAGGCAAAGATAAAGTAAAACGAAATAATGCATTGTGGTCTGCAGAACAATTAGGCATTAAATTGCATATTGTCGATGTCATAGAAGAATACAAAGATGTTTTGATTAATCCCAAACATGGTTATGGTGCAAATATGAACCCCTGTCTGGATTGCAAAGGCTTCATGGTTCGTAAAGCAATGGAGTGGATCAAAGAAAACAATTTTGATTTTATTGTTACCGGTGAGGTTATTGGCCAGCGGCCTATGTCTCAGCGTAAAGATACTATGCCAATCATTGCAAGAGAATCCGGAGCAAATGATCTGCTTTTAAGACCACTATGCGCCAAATATTTACCAGAAACCAAGCCGGAAAGAGAAGGTTGGGTGGATCGTGAAAAGCTCTATGATTTCAGCGGCCGTTCACGTAAACCACAAATGGCTCTAGCGGAAAAATTTGGTTTTTCCGAATATGCCCAACCCGCCGGTGGATGCTGTTTTCTAACAGATAAATCTTACTCTGATCGACTTGTCGATTTATGGAAAGCGCGTGATGATGATCGTAATTATGAAATGGATGACATCATGTTGTTGAAAGTGGGGCGGCATATACGTCCTAAACCACACTTCAAAATGATTATTGGTCGTGAAGATGGTGAAAACAAATTTATGTCTGGTTACAAAAAACAGTTTGCTCATATGTATGCGACTAGTTGTGTTGGTCCCCTGGTGTTAATTGATGGTCCAGCAACAGAAGAAGATTTGGCATTGGCTGCACAAATTACGGCCAGATTTAGCAAAGGAAGAACTGAGCCATCAGTAACTGTAGAAGTGACAGATGCTCATGGAGTTTCTAAACTCTTAAATGTTGCACCTCTCAAAGAACACGAAATACTTGCAGAGTGGCAAGTGTGAGTGTTTATAAATTGGATGCTAGACGTTTACTCTGTCCGATGCCGGTAATTCGTACTCAGAATAAAATAAAAACACTTAAAGCGGGAGACACACTGGAAGTAATTTGTACTGATCCAGGCGTACTTCAAGATATCCCTGCTTGGTGTAGAATTAATGGACATAAGTTTCTGAGTCACGAAACAGTTGATGAAGAAATTATTTTAAAAATAGAGGTGGGCGAAGATTGAGCGATCAATCGGAGCAATCTGAATCCGCAGTCAGATACCAGCAAGTAAAAAAAGTCACCTTAATTGGTGCTCTCGTTAATGCATTCCTAGCCGCATCTAAAATTATCCTGGGTTACATTGGTCAATCACAAGCTCTAGTTGCTGATGGAGTTCATTCCTTAGCGGATCTAGTTAGCGATATTATTGTGGTATATGCAGCGAAACATGGATCCCGCCAAGCAGACGAAGACCATCCGTACGGTCACGGTCGTATAGAAACGGTTGTAGAAGTTTTATTAGGTTTTTTGCTTATTGCTGTAGCACTTGGTATTACGATCGATGCAGTATCAAGAATTAATACGCCCGATCTACTTCTTTCGCCGACTTGGTTTGCATTAGTAGCAGCATTGATTTCGATTTTTGCGAATGAAGTGCTGTTTCAATATACATTTACAGTTGGTAAGAAAGTAAAATCCAACTTACTCATTGCCAACGCCTGGCATCATCGAACAGACGCAATCTCTTCAGTAATTGCACTTATTGGGATTGCAGGTGCGATGCTTGGTTTTCCTTTATTGGATGCGGTAGCGGCGATTGGTGTTAGCCTTCTTATTTCAAAAGTTGGCTGGGATATTTCTTATCGTGCATTTAAAGAGCTTATTGATACTGCACTTGAAGCAGAAAAAGTTGAAAAAATAAAAGCATTAATTTTATCGGTAGATGGCGTTAAAGCTGTCCATTCTTTACGGACACGAAGCATGGGCACCTATGCTCTTGTGGATGTCCACATTTTAGTGGTAAATTCACGTATTAGTGTCTCAGAGGGACATCAGATTAGCGAAAGCGTAATGTACAGGTTACTTAAGGGGATTGATGAGGTATCCGACGTAACCGTCCATATTGATCCGGAAGATGATGAAACTTGTGCACCATGCAGATATTTGCCATTACGTAAAGATTTTCAAATTTATCTGAACTCTGTATTCGAGAACAATAGTTACTATGATCGAGTGACAAAATCTACACTGCATTATTTGAATGGAAAAATTATTGTTGAGTTGGTTTTACCGGTTTCAATACTAGATGAAAATATCACCGCCAGTGATATTTTTTCTTCGTTCAAAGATTTCGAAGATCCAAAAAGCTACATCGCAGAAATTAATATTCTCTTTGGATTGTGATCTATATTGGTGCTAATTGGTTTCTGCATGTGTTTTTTTAGTGCGCTTATTAATATTTACTATAATTTATAAACGGATTTTGTTAATTAAGCTATTGTTATAAATAAGTAATTGTGTATTGGCATATGTAATGCTTAAATAAACAAAATTAAAATTTTAAAGTGTCTCCAATTTTATTTTAAAGGGTGAGAAAATGCCGTCTAACGTTTTAAAGATGATGAAAGAATTTGAAGTGAAGTTTGTTGATTTTCGCTTCTCAGATACTCGCGGTAAACAAATGCATTTAACAGTTCCAAGTACAGCTGTTGATGAAGATTCATTAAAAGAAGGGATGATGTTTGATGGTTCTTCAATCAATGGTTGGAAGGGCATCAATGAGTCAGACATGATTTTGATGCCAGATCCAAGTACTGCGACAATGGATCCTTTCACTGAAGATTCAACGTTAAACATCGTATGTGATGTTGTTGAGCCAGCCACTATGTCTGGTTATGAGCGTGATCCTCGTTCTGTTGCTAAACGTGCAGAAGAATTTTTGAAATCTACAGGTATTGCAGATACCGCTTTCTTCGGTCCTGAAAATGAGTTTTTTGTGCTTGATGACGTTCGTTGGGGTGCTGATATGTCAGGCTCTTTTTGTAAAATAGATTCAGAAGAAGCAGAGTGGAACTCAGAAAAAGTTTATGCCGACGGTAACATGGGCCATCGTCCAGGTACTAAAGGCGGTTACTTCCCAGTACCACCAGTCGATTCTTTGTATGACTTGCGCTGTGCTATGACTACTGCGCTTCAGGAAATGGGGCAAGAAGTTGAAGTGCATCATCATGAAGTAGCAACAGCTGGTCAATGTGAGATTGGTGTTAAATTCAACACATTAGTTTCAAAAGCTGACGAAGTTCAAGATCTAAAATATGTAATTCATAATGTATCGCATGTATATGGCAAGACAGCGACTTTTATGCCTAAGCCGATGGTTGGCGATAATGGTAATGGTATGCATGTTCACATGTCTCTTGCAAAAAATGGCGAGAATCTTTTTTCTGGTGATGAGTACGGTGGTCTATCTGAAACTGCACTTTTCTACATTGGTGGAATTATTAAACATGCGCGTGCAATCAATGCTTTCGCAAATGCTTCGACAAATAGCTACAAACGTTTGGTCCCAGGATTTGAAGCACCAGTTATGCTAGCTTACTCTGCACGTAATCGTTCTGCTTCTATTCGTATTCCTTATGTCACAAACCCTAAAGGGCGTCGTATCGAAGTACGATTTCCCGATTCAACAGCAAACCCCTATTTAGCGTTTGCTTGTATGTTGATGGCTGGTCTTGATGGAATTAAGAACAAAATCCATCCTGGTGATGCAATGGATAAAGATCTATACGATCTTCCACCAGAAGAAGAGAAAGAGATCCCACAAGTATGTTTTTCTTTCGATCAAGCATTAGAAGCACTAGATAAAGATCGTGAATTTTTAACTGCTGGTGGTGTATTTACTGACGACATGATCGATGCTTATATTGATTTGAAAATGGAAGAAGTAACACGTTTACGCATGACAACTCACCCAGTTGAGTTTGATATGTACTATAGCTGTTAATTTATTCTTTATTTTGTTTGAAAAACGCCCCTTTACGGGGCGTTTTTTTTGCTGCTGAATTCTTTGATATTGCGTAGAATTATTGAGTAATAATTTCATCAACTATTGAATCATTTAGTGACTTTATTGAGGTCAGCACATTGCGAATAACTTTTCTAATACTGTTTTTCTTTTCAGCAAAACTCTCTGCTGCGGTCTACCAATACCAGGACGAAAATGGAAAGATAGTATTCACAGATAAAGAAGTACCTGGTAGCGTAGAGCGCAAAGTTCAATCACCACCTATAATTAAATTTCGCAAAGAAGAACAGGTTAAAAAAGAAATAGCGCCAACAGATAATAGTTTTACTGATATTACTGTTACAGAAAATAAAAACAAACCTAAGCCGTATACAAAATTTAAAATTAGAAAACCGGTTGATGATGACAATTTTCGCGATAACTTAGGAAACGTACATCTGCAATTAGATATTTCACCTGGGATTCAAACTCAACATGGTCATAAGCTCAAGGTTGAGTTTGATGGAAAAATGTTAACGGGTAGTTGGACCAGTTCAACTATCTCTTTTTTTAATGTGAATCGGGGTACTCATACAATCCGTGCTTTCATTGTAGATAAAGCTGGTAAAAAAATTAAATCAACAAATACCAACACATTTCATCTACAACGGTTTTCGAAACTATTTCGTTAATCCACTTTCACGCGCTTCATCTGCACAATCTTTTTGTATGATTCTTATTCGCGCACTATAATGGTGCGTTGTTAAAATGCGGAATTCGTATATCCCATCTCTGTGCTTGATATTTTGAATATTGCGATTGTTAACACACTGTTTTTATTCGTGATTATTTAAAATGGTCGATGCGTCTTTTATTGGTTTAACTATTGCAGAGAAGTTAAATATGGTGCCGAACGAAAAGTGTAATAATTCAATATCAAAAGATTTGCTATACGCAAATATGTCTACAGCGTTGTTGCTGTTAGATGCAAATATGAAAGTTGTTGAAGCGAATCAAGCGACTGAAAATTTGCTCAATACCAGTGCAAGGCGAATTAAAGGTCTAGATGTTCATCAATTATTTGCAGGATCAGAAGCCTTTTTAAGTGCGCTCAAGCAAAGTAAGAATAATAAATTCAATGTCACTAAAAGCGAATTAGATCTACTCGTTCCTCATCTGTTACGTGTCATCAAAGTTGATTGTATTTTTTCACCAATCATCGAAAACGAACAAATTTTGATTGAGATGACGCAAATAGATGAAAAATTACGCGCGGCCAAAGAAGAGCATATTATTGAGCAGCAGGATGTTTTAAAAATATTGGTGAGAGGTTTTGCTCATGAGGTAAAAAATCCTCTCGGCGGAATTAGAGGCGCCGCACAATTACTTGAACGTGAGTTACCCTTCGATGATTTGAAAGAATATACCGACGTTATTATTGGTGAAACTGATCGCTTGCAAAAGTTGGTTGATGACATGCTGGGTCCAAATCGACCGATGTCTAAAGAACCTGTCAATATACACAAGGTAATCGAACGAGTTCGTCAACTTGTTTTAGCTGAATCGGATGGAAAGTTGATATTCCGTCGCGATTATGACCCAAGCTTACCGGAGATTTTTGCAGATTCAGATCAACTCATTCAATCCGTTTTGAATATAGTTCGTAACGCTAAGCAAGCAATGAATGGTGAAGGCGAAATTGTTGTTCGAACACGTTCAAGACACCATGTAATGATTGGACAAAGACATCATCGCTTGGTTGTTGGTGTAGAAATTATTGATAACGGGCCAGGGATTGCGCCTGATCTTTTAGACAAAATATTTTATCCAATGATTACCGGTCGTGCTGAAGGTACTGGGCTAGGTTTATCAATAGCCCAGACATTGATTGGCCAACACGGCGGTATTATTGAATGTAATAGCAAGCCTGGAGAAACAAACTTTACGTTGTTGATTCCAATTAATGCTAAGGAAACGGTGTAAATATAATGGCAAAAAAAGAACATATTTGGGTCATTGATGACGACAAATCAATTCGCTGGGTGTTAGAGCGTGCTTTAAGCAAAGCGGATATGGATGTTGATTGCTTTGAAAGCGCTTCAGGTATTCTCGATAAACTATCAAAAGGATTACCGGATGCGATAGTTTCGGATATTCGCATGCCAGGACAAGATGGTTTGGCGCTTCTTTCAGACATTAATAAAGCTTATCCTGATCTCCCAGTAATCATTATGACGGCTCACTCCGATCTGGACAGTGCGGTATCGTCCTATGAAGGCGGTGCATTTGAATATTTGCCTAAACCCTTTGATGTTGACGATGCAGTTGATCTGGTAAGACGAGCAGTGGATCATAGTAGAAGTGCTACTACTAACGTCAGTGAACAAACTGAAGCTACACAAACAGAAATTATTGGCGAAGCAGCAGCGATGCAGGAAGTGTTTCGAGCGATTGGGAGATTATCTCGTTCGAATATCACCGTTATGATAAATGGTGAATCTGGGACGGGTAAGGAGCTTGTTGCGAGTGCACTTCATCGCCATAGTCCAAGAGCGTCTAATCCTTTTATCGCACTAAATACCGCTGCTATTCCAAAAGATTTATTGGAATCAGAACTATTTGGTCACGAAAGAGGTGCTTTTACTGGCGCGCAAACAACACGACGTGGCCGTTTTGAACAGGCTGATGGCGGAACATTGTTTCTTGATGAAATTGGTGATATGCCCGCCGATTTACAAACTCGGCTTTTGCGGGTTTTAGCATCTGGAGAATTCTATCGGGTTGGTGGTCATGATCCCGTTAAAGTCAATGTTAGAATTATTGCAGCCACACACCAAGACCTGGAAGAGCGAGTAGGTAAAGGAAAATTCAGGGAAGACCTATTTCATCGTTTAAATGTTATACGTATACATTTACCCGCCTTACGTGAAAGGCAAGAAGATATTCCACTATTGTTAAACTATTTTCTCGTTCGAGCAGCGAAGGAATTAAGTGTTGATGTAAAAAGATTAAGGCCTGAAACTGCAAAGTTTTTGAGTCAGTTACAGTGGCCAGGTAATGTAAGACAGTTAGAAAATGTGTGCCGCTGGTTAACTGTGATGGCCCCAGGTCCTGAAATTCATGTAGAAGATCTTCCGGCGGAATTAAGAGAAGATGTGGTTAAAGCAAGCAGCAATTCTGATTGGGAAGGCGCTTTAAAGCTTTGGGCAAAAAGCAAGCTCTTGGCAGATGATCAAGGTATTATGGAGAATGCGACTCCCAGGTTCGAAAAAATATTGATAGAAGTTGCTTTAGCGCATACCGCTGGGCGAAAACAGGAAGCTGCTAAATTGCTCGGAATTGGTAGAAATACACTGACGAGAAAGTTGAAAGAACTCAAAATAATTAGTGACGATGCAGCGTAACACTAGCTCCTGGCTATCTCCACTAACCGGTGAACTTGTACAGCAATCAAACCAATTCCTTGCACTCCAATCTCATACTCAACGGATCTTTTAAGATTTATCTTATCGGTTCCATTCCCGTATTAAACTTAGAAAAAAGTAGATTCATGAAATATACTCTGAGGGCTGTAACCCAACCCTTGTTTCGCCTAGCGATATGAAAAGCAATACTTTGTGTTTTTTTGATAGCCAGCTGCCTTTTCTAGGATAAGCCTAGAAAAATCAGTTGATCCGTGATTTAGCGCACAACCACTTGATTCACTTGGCAATATGAAAAGTATTTGAATCACCAACCTGGTGATCATAAATATTTTCATTACGCCAATCAAACCGCACACTTGCATGCTAATTTCGCATCCAACAGATCTTTCTAGGTTAAACGTTTTTAGCGCGAAGTTTCCTTCGCATCAATTTACTTCATTATTCAAAAATACGAATCAATCTTCGCTTCGAAAACATTTAAGTCATTGTTTTATATATGTATTAATCTTGGCATTCATTCTGCTCCTATGCAAGAGATTAGTTTGATGTGATATTCAACCACGAATAAAGGAGAACAACATGCATGATTTAGATCAGACCCAACTCGATTATAGCCGTGCAGAGTTTGATGATGACGAGTTTGAGTTAGAAGGGGAGTTCGAAAATGATATGGCTGTGTCAGGTGCTGATGAATATGAGGATGAGGATGAGTTTGAAAGTGAATATGAGTTCGAATCCAACTTTGATGGAAACAGTCCTTTTAGTGAAGCAGAGGAAATGGAGCTTGCTGCGGAATTAATGGAAATTGCAGACGATGGGGAATTGGAATATTTTCTAGGTAGGCTGATTAAACGCGGCGCTCGACGGGTTGGTCGTAGGCTACGTAAACGTGTAGGTACACGGTTGAGAAAGGGGTTAAAAAGACTTGCTAAACGCGGTTTGAGATTCGCAGGTGGAGCTGTTGGTGGTGCGTTAGGTGGTCCTGTTGGAGCCGTGGTAGGACGAGCTGCGGGTCGTGGATTGGGAAAAGTGTTTGGACTTGAATTAGAAGGTATGAGTCTGGAAGACCAAGAGTTTGAAGCAGCGCGTCAATTTGTTCGGCTTGCAGGTGATGCTACCTCTACTGCAACAGCAATTCCCTCTTCTGTTAATGAAGAAGTTGTTGCTCACAAGGCGCTGAAAAGATCAGTGGTAAAATTTGCACCGGGACTCGCAGGTAAAACCAGACGCTCTGTTCGTGGAGAAAAATCTGGACGCTGGGTTCGTAAAGGTTCTAGCATCATTCTAATGGGTGTTTGAGTCCCATGACTACCCCGCTGGTACGACAAGTTCTGAGCAATGAGACTCAAGCACTGATGGCTCGTCTCAGAGGAATTAAGCCGTTTTCCTTACATGTGCCGATGGTTGCTGCCGCTGCTTTGCAAACTTCAGCTCAACAATTGATAGAGCAGCATATGCACAGGGTATTGTCGTCAGTCGCTCAGATGCTCGGAACATATGAAGACTGGTTAAATAGTGAGGCGGGGCGTCGAACCAAAGATGCCACTGCACAGCGACATCTAACACTGGTGAGATTGCGTTTCCATGCAGCATTGACGCAGTTTGATCTTTTTTCAGATGTACTTACTCAGCGTAGTGAACATGAGTTTGGTGTCTGGCTCGCTGGACTTGATGCACTAGCAGTGGATGCATTAAAAATAGAAGGAAAATACTTCGAACTGCCAGGTGTCGCGTGTTATCTAGATCGAGGAATAGGTGCTGCTATTCGACGGGTACGTACACGCTTACCTGGCGGGCGTGAAAATCCTGTTGCTATAATTCGAGTTCCTCGTGAGCGGATGATTGGCTCAGGCATCGCTTCATCGTTGGTTCATGAAGTCGGGCATCAGGGTGCTGCGTTGCTAAACCTTGTGGAATCATTACGAAAGGAATTGCAGAGAAAAATTCATTCTGACGGATCGCCGTGGCGTTTATGGCAACAATGGATATCAGAAATCATTGCTGACTTTTGGTCTGTAGCGCAGATCGGTGTGGGTTCTACTTTGGGTTTAATGGGTGTTGTTAGCTTACCGCGTGCATTTGTATTTAGAATTAGTGAAGAGGATCCTCATCCTTCACCGTGGATACGAGTCATGTTGAGTGCATCGATTGGCCAAGCCCTTTATCCGGATTCTCAATGGCGTCGTCTTCGTGAAGTTTGGATGCGTCTTTATCCGCGCACAGGTATCGATCCGGAAAAGGAACAACTGTTTCAAGGTTTGGAAGCTACGATACAGGAGTTTGTTGAGTTATTAACTCAACATCGGCCACGAACACTAGAAGGGATATCATTGTTAGAAATTTTCCCTGTTTCAGATAGACAACCAGATCGGTTAAGAAACTTATATGGTCAATGGTCAGGGAGGTTTAACGCTTGGCGCACCTCGTCCCCGGCGTTAGCGTTTGCCGTTATCGGACAAGCACGCGCTGATGATCGACTAAGTGTATCAGATGAATCGAATCTTATTAATAGACTATTAAACCATTGGGCATTCAATCGAAATGATTTAAATAATCAATGCGGATGTAGACCTAAGGCGAATGCATATTCAACTGCAGTTATATCTACTGCGTTATAAGGAGTCTTGTAATGAAACAAATAGATAATATATCGATTATACAATCTCACCATGCCGTAGTGCCGGACGGTGCAGTTTCTCTACGCTTATCAGAGAACTATGTAGATGTAACAAAGTACACATATATTTGGCGTACTCCTGAATCGTTGGGTGAGTTTAATTATATTGATCAACCCAATGTTATATGGACCGCTCCATTAAAAGCAGCAGGTGTGGTAGAAATAAGCGTAGAGATTATGCCTAAAAGCGGACAGAGTGGAGGTAAGAAACGCAATACACGTGCTTCATCGGAAAATTCCACGGCTGAATCTACACATCTCGAAAATATAGAGACAATAATCATCTCAACTACGGTGGAAGTTACGCCAAATGCTTTGCCTTTAGATGTAGTTGGTGCGATTGGAGAAGGTGTTAAGGCTATCAAAGAGGGTCTACCCGGTCAGGAAATACGTTTGGAGCGACAATTTCCTGCGCTTACGCCTCAAAAATCATTGTGGGCTATTATTCGCGACCGTACCAATGCAATTTCATTTAACAATTACAAAGCATTTATCGACTCGATTATGTGTGGCGGTGATACCTATCACAGCAAACAGATTCCCCATGAAGTTAAAGAATATGTCAATTTTGATCCGAGTAAATTGCACTACCGAGGTACCGAGTCGTATGAGGTTTTACGAAAAGCGACAGAAGCATTTCTGATGCATGAAATTGGTGCTTTACCCACTCCCGTAAATGAATCTGAAAAATTTCCCTTAGCAGACCCTGCTGAACAAAAACGGCGTTTACCACAACTCGCGGGTTCAAATGACGAAGAAGTTCAAATGGAAATGGAAAGTAATCGAACTGAATATTTAAAAACATTGGAAGACGAAAGTCGGACCTTTCCTTATTTTAAACTTATCCGCGATCGTTTAAGTGAGATACCCCTTAAACCTCCTGGCTCATCAGGAGAAGGATGTTATGGATTATTGCGTTCGCGAATTTCACCACCAATTTTACTAGAATTAATCTGGTCTTATTGGCACGAAGAAGGAGGTTTGGTGCAAACAATGAAAGCCATTAATATGCGCTTTCAGAACCGTTTATATAATCCACGTAAAAATGGGAGCGATCCGTTGGCTAATCTTAACTTGGATCCGTTACGTCCTATGAGCAATATTATTTGGGGATATATTCAAAATGAGCACGAGCATTTAACGTTATCAAGACGCGCTTATGAATACGATCATCATTATGGATTCAGTATCGCCGGAAAGGCAGTACCCAAACTCAACTCTGCCGATAGCCGTACTAAATTTTTAGAGGCGTTTCACAGTCTTCTTCATCGTGCCTCGGTGTTTTACAAAGAGCAATCTGATACAACTAAAGTACCCGATGGTTATCCGTTGCTAAATGGATTGAAGGAATGTCATTTGTTGCTGGCTGAAGGTGCACATAACCAATTTGGTGATTTACCCTGGACAGCGCGTATTGAAATGCTCATCGAGCAATGGATGTTAGCGCGGCCAGAAACACGGAATTTTTTGAACCGACGAGTGATGGTGCCTTACTCAGAAGAGTGGATGCCAGCGGTTGATCAAATGAAAGACTTGCAAGGTTGGTCAGGTGGTACCGTGCGTCATTTTCGAGATCTAGGAACGTTCGGTGAACAAATCTTGTTGTCAGTACGTTATGGAGATTGGAGTGAAAATTTTAATGAAGATGAAGCCAAAATCTGGGCTCAGTATTGGCGACAGGAGATTCAAGGTTATATCAATGCGTATCGTTCAGTAACGAGTGTAGACTTGGGATCGGATGCAGATCTGGCAAATGCTACGCTATCTCGTCAACGATCGACTGCACCTGCCGAGTTATTGAAACAGCAAGGTACTCGTTGATGCCCATGTTTCACCTCAACTCTTACTACTAGGAGGGATGATAATGTTTGAAGATGGAGATTACGATGATTTACGTGAGGAAAAGTTTCTGAACTGGCCAGAAAGGAACAGACCTCCACGCCTAAAAAGTCGGATTGCTGCCCTACATCGTTCTTATTCGCCTGATCCAGTAGGTCGGGTTCAGCGTAATAACTCAATACGATCAAAAGATGATATGGTGGAATTTAATTTTTCAGGTTTAGAAGTAGACGGATTTATTTCACGAGAGGTAGAAGATGAACAGTTTCTAAATTATTTATGGCCATTCTCATCAGATCCCAATATTGTGGATCGCACAGCTTATTCACCTAAGTCTAAGCGAAAGAAAATTCGAGATATTGATACAGTTTATGCACTGGTTTTACATCAAGCAGGCTTTAGTCGTGGAAATGATCCTAAAAAATATAATAATGTGACTTCTCATTTTGTCATTATGCCAAACGGAACTATTCTTCAACTCCACCCTTTGACTGCCTATTTATATTCTTCCAATGGGTTTAATCGGGGTAGTGTAGCTGTTGAATTTATCGGTAATTTTCCTAGCGAGCGTGGCAGATGCTGGAAACCTGAAAAGTATGGTTGTAATCAGGTTTCAAACGATCAAATTGAGGCAGGTCGACAATTAATTAGATATTTAAGGAAAAAAATAGGGCTGACTCACGTGTTGGCGCACCGTCAATCGAGTGGTTCGAGAGGCAATGATCCGGGGCCAGACCTTTGGCACCAAGTTGGGCAATGGGGTGTAAATAAGCTAGGGCTAAATGATGGGGGGCATGGTTTTAAAATTCAGTCGGGTAAGGCAATTCCTGATTCATGGCGTAAAACTTAGATCGAAAAACCATTAAATATAATCATTGAAGGAAAATTGGTGAGAGATATGAGGTCTTATGAAGAACTAAGTAGAGTTTCCCATGAAAATGGCAAAGATAAAGAGTTTTATTATAAGTCGAAGGTTAGACCGGTTTCTAATTCTATGGGTGATTTTAGTCAACAGGAAATTGTTGACGATTTTGACGATAGAAAAAGACTTGGCAGTATCAAAGATACACCTTATAGGTGGATATGCATGCTGGATTTGCACACAAAAAGTGGATTATTTGGTGGGACTGGAGTACTCATTTCCCCCAGACACATTCTTACGGCTGGGCATAACCTAGATGGTTGTAATAAAGTAGTAGTGGTGCCTGGAATTAATGGTCGCTTCAAGCCATTTGGAAGTTACGAATCTACAACGATGATTGCCCACGATAAATGGAAAAAACATAGAGACGATAATTTTGATATTGGCATGATAAAACTTTCCAAACCGGTTGGGAATCAAAGGTTTAATTCAATAAAGGGAAATGTTCTGGGTCATTGGGGACATTCTGCTTTCGGAATGGGTACGAGAATTATACCATTTGTGCAGAGCAATCAATTAAACAAAAAAGCAAATATTGCTGGTTATCCAAGTGATAAAGGATTTACGCAGCTTTGGTGGGATGCGGGTAAAATTGTCAATACCGCGCCTGCCAAAGCATCAGGAGCAATCTATTACACTATGGATACATGTGGTGCTCAAAGTGGAAGTCCAGTTTGGTTAAGAAGTAAAAGTTCAGGAGCAAGATTTTTAATTGCTATACATAGTGGTCCATGTTTATTAGATGGCTCAGATTGCAAAGAATTATCTGGAAAGCTTTGTCCCGGTAGTAGTTTACGTAAACCACACTCTTCTAATATGGGGGTATTTTTAACAGCGGGACTAATTAAGACGATTAGAAGTTGGATTCGCTCTATGTAATCGCTATTAGAAATAATACCAAACAAATTTGTTCAACGTTATAAGTATTAAAGGTTTCGATAACTAACAAGTAAGTGTATTAATGACAGTTTATGAATGATTTTCTTGTTGCTTGCGCAACTGTAGCGCTCGCGGCGTAATTTTTAATTGCTTTGCAATCTTCGCGGTAGAGCCATTATGTTCAGCCATAGCAACATCGATAGCAACATCGGCGGCAGCACTACTAATTTCTTTTAAGCCCACGCCCAGTGAGAGTGCTTTACGAACAGCGGCTTCAAGATCTCCACGGCGCCAGTCACTCGTTTCTCTTGTGATGTTTTGAAATTCATCGTGGGGTATATCACCGATCGTATATTGGCCGTCGCAAACATGACGGCCTCGCATGCGTAAGCAAAGCTGTCGAAGATCACGAATATTACCAGGATAAGCACGATTAATGAGATGGTGCTGTACGGCTGAGTCGAGTTCTGGATTTATATCATTTTGATGACGGAGGAAATGTTTAGCTAACGATAGAATGTCTTCCTTACGTTGTGAAAGTGATGGCAGCGTAACGGTCCAATCTGCGAGACGGTAATAAAGATCACGGCGAAAACGCCCTGCTTCAATTTCTTCTAATAAATTTCGATTTGTAGCGCAGACTAGTCTGAAATCGGTGTCATGCCATGTGTTGCCACCGACTCGTTTGTAACGTTTTTCTTGAAAAACGCGTAGCAGTTGCACTTGAAGATCCAATGGCAACTCGCCGACTTCGTCTAGAAATAAGACACCACCGTCGGCCCGCGAAAATGCTCCTTCACGTTGACTACCTGCTCCGGTAAAAGCACCGCGCTCGTGACCAAAAAATTCACTGCCAGATAGGCTTGGGACAATGGTGGCACAATCTACTATGCTAAGTTCCTGCTGACTACGCAGAGGATCTACGGAATGAATAACTTTTGCAGCGAGTTCTTTTCCTGTTCCCGTTTCACCGTTAATTAAAACTGCATAATCACTAAATCTCGCGGCTTCAACAATTTGCCTTAAGGCCATTAGCCAAGGTATGCTGTGGCCAATGACGATATCTTGTATTTCTGGGGAATTAGTGATTTTATTTACTCTCTCCCAACGACGAAGACGTACTGCAATATGGTCAGCTGTTTTACCTTCGTTGTCCCATAAGACGACGTCACTCGCGCCAGCTTCAATCAAACGATATACATCGTTACTATTTAGGTAGTCTGGGTTTGTGGTTACTGCGATAACGCGCTGTTGGGTTCTACAAGAGAATTTAGAAATACAGCTATATACATTGTCATCGGCATGATCGAATACGATAATCGCGGCTTTCGCATTATCTTTTGTATCGTCAATACAAAAAATCACGCCTCGATTAATGAGGATTTGATGGATCGAATCGCGATTCACTACACCCAAGCAATTTAGGACTGTCCGTGTCATTTGCCACCTCTGGATTCACACTGATTTTTTTGGGTATTACATTACCCATCTTATGTTTATTAGCTACCAGGTAATTACACAGAACCCACAAACCATGTAAATCTAGGGTGGTTATTTCATTATGAAATTTGTTGAAGAAAGTCAATCAATCATTGAAATATTATTTATCATGGTAGAAAAAAGGTAAAACTTATAACTGTTTTTTTAAATATTGATCAGCAATTCGTTACGATATGAAGTAATGTAGTGAAAATTACCAAAACTTAAAAACTGTGCAGTAGTTAGTACTAAACCATTGTTTTCTTAAAACTTACTTAAGACTATTTAAAGTGAGTTAATCAGAATGTCAGTAGTCGGATAATCCAATCTTCAAGTGTATTATTTCTCTTGCTGTATCCGGCAATTTAAACAACAAAATGTAGGCCAACACCGATATACATTGAAAGATATTAGATTCACCGCTTAGTTTCGTTTGATATTGGACAAGGCTATTATTTTTAAATTCTCATAATTACGATATGATATTCATTTTTATGAATGTGAATTATGTTTATCGTCGCTCTATACGAACCAGAAATCCCACCCAATACAGGAAATATTATTCGGCTTTGTTCAAATATCGGAGCTGAACTCCACTTGATAAAACCGCTGGGTTTTGATCTGGATGATAAAAAATTACGTCGAGCTGGATTGGACTATAGTGAGTGGGTGGATGTTAAAATCCACGAAAACTACGATACTTTTCTTGAGTCATTAGGCTCATCACGGATATTTGCATGTTCAACTCACGGTACTAAACGTTATACTGATATGAGCTATCGAGATGGGGATGTTTTTTTATTTGGGCCAGAGACTCGAGGTTTACCGAAAGAATTACGGTTGGATTTTCCACCAGATCAAGTGATAAAACTCCCTATGGTGCCGAATAATCGAAGCCTGAATTTATCTAATGCAACTTCAATTATTTTATATGAAGCGTGGCGGCAGTTAGACTTTATAGGAGCAGAGTAAAATGGCTATTCAGCTTCGATAATTGAAGCGGTTTCGTCACCAGTTTTAAAGTTGAAATTATACTCTGTACTATTTTTGCCTGACTTATCTGTTACAACCAAAGAGAACTTATGCTCACCTGCGGTTAGAGGAGCTTTCACGCCCTGGCTTTGTAGTGTGGTAAATTCCTTGGTTACCCTTTCGAATAGATTCAAAATTTCTTCAGTTTGAGGGTTTTGAAAATAAAGACCTTTCCCAGCTTCTGCAATTGCAGTTAAGCTTTGATCATCAATTTTTTCGCCAAGCCCAATAACATGCACAGTAAGATTATCAATATTACTTATTTTATTGAGGATCGTTGTCAGTGAAGTTTCTATTCGACCTGACATTAGGTATTCCGCTCCACTCGATGTAACAAAAGGATTGGGGTTTTGATCGGTGAAAGAACTGTTATCAAATTGACTATAATTGTCTGCGCCATCGGAAAAAACAAGCATCACATTTTGATGATTATTTTCTGTATCTTCTTCACTGGTTTGACTATTAATCAATTCATCCAATGTGTAATCGATAGCTGCATAAAGTTTTGTATACGTTCCATCAACTGGGCTGGGAATAGTTGTGATATCCAGCGGTGACCAGTTTCTATTTTCATTATTCACTGCATAATAAATATATGAGTCGAACCAACTGGATTGAAAAGTGAAATCGCCGGTGCGGTTTTTCCAGAGTTCTTGGCCGGTTTGTACGCTTTTTTGAGCCGCTTGTAACATTAGCTCAAAAGATTGATTAACTTTCATTGAGTAGCTTGTGTCGAGAACCAGATTATAATGAACATTGTACGCGAGTTCTCGTGCACTACTGCTCAAATGGTACTCGACATCAAAGTCTTCATCATCGATTTTTAGCTCTACATCGATTTGATCAGGTGTGAGTGGGAGATTATTGTCAGTTCTCGGAATGAATTGCAGAACTATATTAGTAGTACCATGATCTCTGTCGTAGCTTATTGTTGGTTTAGTTACCAAATCTATTTTAACATTGCCCGAATAGTTACCTTGATTTTCAGTTTCTGAATCTTTGGGTTCCGTTTCTAACTCATTTTGATCTTTATTCTTTTTTTGTTTATCAATCTCATTGAGATTACCACCACCACAGGAAATAAGTGCGAACGTAAAAAGCATTACTATTACTAAATCATGGCATTTTACTAGCGTTGTTTTTTGCATGCTAACCTCAAAGAGTTTCTTTAATAAAAAATAGATTTATTTTGGGCCTATTAAAACAAAGACTATCCATTTAGACAAAAGTTTATCTTTTAAATGGGAATATATTCGAGGCGAAATGGGTTATTAAATTTCAGCGCGAATTTCACGATTCAATAAATCATGACCAGCCTGTTTTGCAGATTTATTTTGATAAAGGACTTCGTATACTTGCTCGACAATGGGCATTTGAATCCCCATTTTATTCGATAGCAGGTATACTTTTTCAGCAGTTTCCACACCCTCTGCTACTTGTCCCAACTCATCGAGTATTTGTGATATCGATTTGCCTTGTGCTAAACCTAAGCCTACACGACGATTTCTTGATTGATTGTCTGTACAAGTAAGTACTAAATCACCCAGCCCAGCAAGACCCATAAACGTTTCTTGATGGGCCCCAAGAGCGACACCTAGGCGAGAGATTTCTGCCAATCCTCGCGTAATAACAGCAGTGCGAGTATTTGCGCCGAAGCCTAAGCCGTCTGCTATACCTGCTGCGATTGCAATAACATTTTTTACAGCACCGCCTATTTCAACGCCAATCACATCAGAACTTGTATATGCACGAAAATGATCGTTGGTTAACCATTTCGCATATTTTAATGCAAACGCCTCATCCTCTGAGGCAACAGTTACAGCTGTTGGCAATTCATGTGCAACTTCTTTGGCAAAGGTTGGCCCAGATATGATGCAAAGTTTAAGATCATCACCCAGTACTTCATGTACAACTTCGTGTAGAAGCTTTAAGCTTTCTGGCTCCAATCCTTTGGTCGCAATTGCAATTCCCATGTGGGGCTTATAATAGGGTTTTATTTGTTCAAGACTATTTCTAAAACCTTTTGAAGGTACAGCCATTAGAATGGAATTTACGCTTTCTAAGGCTTTTTCAAGATTTGCTTCAGGCTGTAACATTAATGGAAAAACAATATCGGGCAGATAAGTTTCGTTTCTACGATCATCTGCCATTTTTGAGACTCGGTCAGAGTTTCTTCCCCAAAGGAAAGTTTTGTGACCATTACTAGCAAGAAGCACAGCTAAAGCTGTGCCCCAAGATCCTGCACCTAAAACAGCGACTGAATTATTTTGCATATAGCTCGGAGATTTCATGAATTATCCGAGTTTTATTAATGTGTGGTTTCAGGTGCTGCTTGTTGCTTTTGAGCTTGCTGCATATGCTGTTGATATAATGCATCAAAATTAACAGGCGCCAAAAGCATTTGTGGGAATCCACCCTTAACAACCAAGTCAGAAATAGCTTCGCGTGCGTAAGGGAAAAGAATATTTGGACAGTAGGAACCCGCCATCATACCCATTTCCTGGTCTACGTAACCCTTGATAGTAAAAATACCGGCTTGTTTAACTTCACAAAGATAGGCAGTTTCTTCACCTATTTTTGCGGTTACAGTAATGGTTAATACAACTTCATGAACACCTTCGCTGAGGGTAATAGCGTTATTACCTAACTGTAAGCCAATTTCTGGTTCCCATTTTTTTTGGAAAATTGCAGGAGTGGTTGGTGCTTCGAAAGAAACATCTTTCAGGTAGATCTTTTGGATTGCAAACTCTCTTTCGTTTGCTGGATTTGCATTTGTAGTGTTCTCGTCACTCATAATATTACCTTTGTTATAGTGTATTTAATTTGTTATTAATCCATTGTAAGAGCTGCGGTAATTGCATTGCACCGGAGATTCGATCAATTTCTTTACCCTGCCGGTATAGGACAAGTGTGGGAATGCTACGAATATTAAATTGTGCACCCAAAGTTTGTTCTACTTCTGTATTAACTTTACCAATACGTATTCCAGGTTCCATTGATTTAGCTGCTTCTTCCAAAACAGGCCCCATCATTTTACAGGGACCGCACCAAGGCGCCCAAAAATCCACAAGTATAGGCAGTTCGCTCTTAACAACATGCGCAGAAAAAGATGATTGTGTGAGATTAACAGGTTTTTTTTCAAAAAGTGTAGATTTGCAACTGCCACACTTGCCGTCATCTGAGAGTTTTGATACTGGCAGGCGATTCAATTTATCACAGTGCGGGCAGGCAATAATTATAGACTGATTCATTCTTTTTCGGTTTGTTTTGCAATGAGTTTTTCAGATTTTTTGTTGCGTTTAGTTTCTTTGCTGATAGGTAGGTTGGCATTTATCCAACCATTGATTCCACCGTCAATATTGTACATTGATGTGAAGCCGTGTTTTTTAAGAATAGTTCCTGCTTGTTTAGAACGCATCCCTGTTTGACAATAAAGAATAATATTTTGACTCTTATAATCTGTCAGTTCTTTTATTCGATTTGCCACTGCCCCCAAAGGTATATGGAGCGAATCCATGATATGCCCTTCTTTAAATTCTTTTTCGAGGCGAACATCTAGTACGACGGTATTTTCATCATTCATTAAGCGAACAGCTTCTTGCGGTTTGATTGTTTTAACACCAGTAAGAATTGGTTCCAAGAATGAGCGACCTAGTAATATTACAATGAATACGAAAGCCGCCGAGAAAATCCACTCTTCAAACAAAAAGTCTATAAATTGTTCCATGATAATCCATCAGTTTAAAATAAGATAAGTATCGATTCAGGATGACTTCCTGGTCGAAATAGGCCCGCTATTCTACCTGTTGTATGTTCTAAATGCGATGGGAGAAAGATTTTGAATAGATTTGATTAACCATAGAAACTCGATAGATGACAAATATGTTCTGGTTTATCATTATTCAAAATGATAAAATGCCGCCGTTTGTGATTTATTGGTTGGCTTTAATGTGGTCACTACAAAAGACGTCGCGCATCATATCGATTAATCGTAATGTTCGAGCGTCTTCAATTTTGTAATAGACACGATTAGCATCTTTACGGGAAGAGAGAATGGCTTTATCCCGCAAAATTGCGAGATGTTGCGAGATGTTACTTTGAGAAGTACCTACGAGTTCAACAATATCTTGGACACTAACTTCATTTGAACCCAACATGCAGAGAATTTTTAATCGAAGAGGGTGAGCCATCGCTTTCATTGATAACGCAGCACGTTCAATATCTTCATCACGAGTGATTAGCATATTTTTGGCAGTTTCCATGATTTTAGTATTCCCGTTTTGTGTTATTAATTGCGATTAATCTCCGGCCACCTTTAGAGAATCGACAGTAGATTTAGCTTCTCAATTAAATTCGATAAGCAATTTTTGAATGATCTACGACTTTGTTATGGCAAAGATTATACAATAATACGCTTTTGGAAAAGAGTGAATAATTGGGATTTCCCTTATTAAATGGAGATTTTTTTAATCTTTTTATAAGTCGTACAGTTTTTAAACTAATTTGATGTAGAGAGTATATGAGTATAAAACATCGCCCGGTTGCTCTAATTATTTTGGATGGTTGGGGTTATAGTGAAGAACCAGAAAATAACGCAATCTATTCTGCAAAAACACCCAATTGGGATCAGTTATGGGAGCGTTATCCACATACATTGATTCGTGCTTCAGAGTCTGCTGTTGGCTTGCCCGCTGATCAAATGGGGAATTCCGAAGTAGGTCATCTCAATCTTGGTGCTGGTCGTGTTGTTTACCAGGAAATTTCGCGTATTGCGCATGCTATCAAGTCTGGTTCATTTTTCTCCAATGGTGTATTGACCGCCAGTGTGGATCAAGCAATTGAAAATGATAAAGCTATACATATTATGGGCCTGTTGTCCGATGGTGGCGTACACAGCCATGACAAACATATCCATTCGATGGTTGAACTTGCCGTTAAACGCGGTGCAAAGAAAATATATCTCCATATTTTTTTAGACGGTCGTGATACTGCCCCTAAAAGTTCAGAAATCTACATAAAAAGCTTAGAAAACAAGTTAACAGAACTTGGTGCTGGCAAACTGGTTTCAATGATAGGCCGTTATTTTGCTATGGATAGAGACCATCGCTGGCCAAGAATTAAAAAAGCTTATGATCTAATTGCTCATGGCATGGGTAAACATTCAGCGACAACTGCATTAGAAGGATTGCAAGCTGCCTATGAGCGAGGTGAATCGGATGAGTTTGTTCAAGCAACATCCATTCATGCTGAAGGTGAATCCGCCGTCAGCATTGAAGATGGAGATTCAGTTATCTTCATGAATTTCAGATCTGATCGTGCGCGTCAAATTACACGTCCTTTTATCGAAGCAGATTTTGATAAATTTGATGTTGGTGATGCGCCTAAATTGGGCTCTTACGTGAGCCTAACAGAATACAATTCCGAATTTGACGTGAGAGTCGCGTTTCCACCTGAACGTTTACGTAAAGTATTTGGTGCCTATATTTCAGATTTGGGTCTACGCCAGTTAAGAATTGCAGAAACTGAAAAATACGCGCATGTAACCTTCTTTTTAAATGGTGGAATTGAGACACCGTACCCAGGTGAAGAGCGAATACTTGTTCAATCACCAGATGTTGCGACTTATGATTTGCAGCCTGAAATGAATGCTCCTCTATTGACAGAAAAGTTAATAGAAGCTGTTAACAGTAAGAAATTTGATACTATTATTTGCAACTATGCAAATCCTGACATGGTCGGCCATACGGGTAATTTTGAAGCAACTGTTAAAGCCATTGAAGCACTTGATGTTTGTATTGGTGAAGTTGTAGAAGCCATAAAAGCGGTAGGCGGAGAAGTATTAATCACAGCAGATCATGGTAATGCAGAGCAGATGTTGGATAAAACGACGGGCCAAAGACACACGGCCCATACGCTTAATCCTGTACCGTTCTTATACATCGGTCGTAATGCAAAATTAGCGAATTCCGGCGCTTTGTCAGATGTAACACCAACAATGCTGTATTTGATGGGGCTTGATAAGCCACAGGAAATGGGTGGTCAGTCATTGGTGGAGTTGATAGATACTCATTAATTTTTTCAGTTTTGCCGGAATGTTTGATTAGCAATCATTCCGGTGTTCTTCTAAAGGAAAACAGATGAATCATAGGAAAAGCGTTTTTTATGTTTCATTTTTTCTATTAATAACTTTTCTTCTCTATCTATCTCCCGCACCCGCCGCTAAAGAGACTTCTCCACAGGATAAAATTAATTTACTTAAGTTAGAAATTAAAAATATTAAAGCTGAACTTGATAAGCAGCAACATACTAAATCCAAAACGAATAAAGAGCTTAACCACTTTGATATCGAAATTGCTGAACTTAGTCGCCAATTACGCTTAATTAGGCAAGAAAGTATAGATATCGATATAGATTTAAAAAAGCTTGTCGAGAAAAAGAACAGTCTTACAACTAGTATATTTGCTAATAAGGCATCTCTCGCTCAAATTGCGCGCACTTTTTATATGCTTGGTGAGCAAAATTATTTAAAAACATGGGTCAACAACGAAGATGTTGGAAGACTTTCACGCACAAAAGTCTACTTTGAATATTTACATAATGCTTATCAGCGAAAATATAGCCAACTTGACTCTGAGTTAAAGCAGAAAAAAAGTTTGTTATCTCAATTAGAAAAGAAACAAAAACATCAAACGGATTTGTTGGCACAAGTTACCGATCAAAAAGACAAATTGAGCACTAAACAAACGCTCAAAAAGGATTATCTAAAAAAGTTAGATAAACAAATTAAAGCAAAACAAAGAAATATTTCACTTCTCAAAAAAGATCAAAAAGGGCTGGAAAAACTAGCGAAGGCAATTCTTAACCGAAAAAAAGAGGCCAAAAAGCGCGCTACATCCGGCATGGCTTTCGCAAATAATAAAGCAACACTTCGCTGGCCTGTTTTAGGCAAAGTTACCAACAAATTTGGAAGCTCCCGACTGGGTGGAAAATTGAAATGGCAGGGTGTATTAATAACAACAAAATTTGGTGCCGAGGTCAGAGCTGTAGAAAAAGGCCAAGTTGTTTTTGCAGATTGGTTAAGTGGTTACGGTTATGTTTTGATACTTGAACACAGTGGTGGTTATATGAGCTTATATGGCCATAATCGACAACTTCTTAAAGAGGTTGGAGAGTCCGTCAGTAAGGATGAATTGCTTGCCGAAGCAGGAAGTAGTGGACGAGGCGGTGATCCGGCACTATATTTTGAAATAAGGCATGAGGGAAAGCCGGTAAACCCAGTGAAATGGATGATTTCCAAAAATGCTCGCCAATCTGGATAAAATTCATGAAATATCCGGGTTAAAATTGATATAAGATTGAAAGTCATACGATTATTATCTCACCCTAAATTTTATTATGATTTAATAGTGATACTAATTTTGATAGAGTTGGTCGGTTAAGAATTCTCAGCTGCAAAACTAATAAAGTGTTTTGCGATTGCCGAAATTTATTATGGAACTACCGATTAGTTAATTGAGACATGCCGCATCAGAAGTTTCCTGATATACGTGATATTTATTACAGAGAATCCGGCCTTGAGTCGGGGAGCAAAGAATGAAACCAACATTACGAAATTTTTCTATTCTGAGTATCGGCCTAGTACTTGGTGTGAGCCTGGCCATTACTCAAGGTGTAATCGCTGAGAGTAATTCCAAATCTGAATTAACGCTGCCGGTTGATGAATTAAGAGCATTTACTGAAGTTTTTGCAAAGATCAAAAATGACTATGTAGAACAGGTTGACGATAAAACACTATTGGAAAATGCTATACGAGGCATGCTATCTGGTTTAGATCCTCACTCCAGTTATCTGGACCCTGAAGGTTATAAAGAGCTGCAAGTGGGAACCACGGGTCGATTTGGTGGCCTAGGTATTGAGGTAGGAATGGAAGATGGTTTTGTAAAAGTTATCTCTCCTATTGATGACACGCCGGCTAAACGGGCAGGAATACAAGCAGGTGATCTTATTGTTCGATTGGATGATACGCCGGTAAAAGGTCTCACATTAAGCGAAGCAGTTAAAATTATGCGCGGAGAGCCTGATTCAGAAATTGTACTAACCGTTGTTCGCGAAGGTGAAGATAGGCCACTAAAGATTACCATCAAGCGAGACATTATTCGTGTTAAATCTGTAAAAAGTAGAACACTCGATGAGGGTTATGGTTACATTCGCATTACCAGCTTTCAATCTAAGACAGGTGAAAGTCTGTTAGAAGAACTTGAAAATCTTAAAGATGAAAATAAAAACGGATTAAAAGGGTTAGTACTTGATTTGAGGAATAATCCTGGTGGTGTACTAAGCGCTGCTGTGGATGTGTCGGATGCATTTTTAACCAAGGGTTTGATTGTTTATACTGAAGGAAGAGATCAAGATTCTCGTCTGAAATTTAGTGCGACCCCAAATGATGCTATCGACAACTCTCCTATCGTAGTATTGGTTAATGGTGGATCAGCTTCAGCATCAGAAATTGTTGCAGGTGCTCTACAAGATCATAAACGAGCAATCATCATGGGGGAAAAAACATTTGGCAAAGGCTCTGTGCAAACAATTTTACCCATGAATAGCAATGCCGCATTAAAGCTAACTACCGCTCGTTACTACACGCCACTGGGTCGATCTATCCAAGCGGAGGGAATTGTTCCTCATATCGAACTTGAACCATTAAGGGTTTCAAAGGTGGATTCTGGCTTTAAGCGAATTAAAGAGGCTGATTTAACAGGTCATTTAGAAAACGGTAAGGGTGAAGGTGAAAGTAAGGATAAAAAAGAAGACTCATCTGATATAGCGGATAAAGATTATCAACTTTATGAAGCGTTAAACACGCTGAAAGCGATTAATATATCCCGTCTTTAAGTTTGAATCATTAAAAAAAGCGCCATAAGGGCGCTTTTTTTTTACCTCAAAACTTGGTGTTTAATGTAAGTTTTAATCGTTAAGAAATGATATGGAGCCGCCATACATAAAAAAGTCATCTAAACCATCTGAGAGGAAATAATTTCGTACAAATACACCCAGACGAACCTTTTTATTAATAGCGAAGTTGGAGCCAAACTCAGGAAAAATACCAACATATCCGTTATCGTCTGAATTATTTGTACAATACATACACTCGATAATCTCGCTGTAAAGCCCACCTACTCCCCAAAAAAAAGACAATCTACCGGGTAGACGTATGCCGCTGGAGATCTCTAGACTTGAACTGAGATACCGTGGATTTGAAAGTAAACTTAAACTAATACCAATTTTTCCATACATAGGGACATCATCGAAAGTCGATTCTTTGATAGCGTAAGCGCCAGCATGTGCATGTTCTGTGCGGCTCAAACTTTTACTATTAACAGCTTTCAGGGTATTGAAAGTTACTGAGCCATCAAGACTGACATATAACCTTTGGGTGTCAGGCTTGTTAGTATTTTCATCGGTAAGATCTAAAGAAATATCCTCAGCATAAGAAGAGTTAACAAATAGCGACAGGAAAAGTGCGTATGCAATATTTTTCATATTTTAATATGTCGGCTGATGATCGAATTCATATACTAAAAGAATAACTATTCTAAATTTAAAATTCATTTGTTTGTTTCTGTTAAGTATATGCTTTTATGAATGTTATGAGCATTGATTTTTAAAGTAACGCTAGATATAGTCCTAACACTGGTTTATGTTACCGCCCATTATACGTGTTTTTATTGACTGATCATCCATTGATCACCTGCCGGACGGCTTTCTAAAACGATTTATGCCTATTTTTAGCTTGTTGAAAAGATCAGTAACCCAGGAGTGGATACGGAATATCATGCCCATTCCTAAACTAATATGGCTTTTATCGCTATTATGTTTTCTGGTTGCTGCTCCATTATCTGCAAATGATGATTTGCCATATGTTGCAATAGTCGTCGATGATATTGGTGATAATTATCCTCGTGGACTAAGAGCGGTCAAACTTCCGGGTCATGTTACTTATTCCATTCTTCCACATACACCATATGGCAAAAATTTAGCTGATCGAATAAATCGTTCTGGTCGAGAAGTTATGCTTCATATGCCGATGCAGCCGTTGGGTGACGAGAACATGGGCCCCGGTGGATTGCTCAACACAATGCCAAAAACGCTATTTATTAAAACGGTTAGAAATAACATCGCTGCAATTCCCTATATCGCAGGCATCAACAATCATATGGGCAGTTTGTTAACTCAACAATCGATTCAGATGAATTGGTTAATGCATGAGCTGAATGATAATAACGATTTCTATTTTGTTGATAGTTATACTCACGCTGGCAGTGTCGCTTTCCGAACCGCACAGAGGTTTAATGTACCAAGTACGACACGCGATATTTTTCTGGATCATGTTATTGACGCTGGTGAAATAGAAAAGCAATTCTTACGCCTCATAAAAAGAGCCCGAATTTTTGGAAGTGCTCTCGGTATTGCTCACCCCCATATGGAAACTTTGCTTGCTCTGGAATACTGGATTCCACAATTAGCGGCTGAAGGTATTGAATTAGTACCGGTCAGCCAATATATAGAGTTGAAAAATCAAAGGAGTCCAACATGGCAAGCGTCCTTATCCCCCTCGCGCAAGGCTGCGAAGAACTAGAAGCCATCACAATTGTTGATTTATTGCGTAGAGCGGGTATCGAAGTTGTTGCAGCTGGATTAACTCATGAGCCGATTAAGGCGAGTCGCGGTACCACCCTAATTGCAGATTCTCTATTAAGTGATGTAATCGATCGTGACTATGATATGGTCGTGCTACCCGGTGGTTTGCCAGGTGCAGATCATTTAAACGGCAATAGGCAATTGCATCAGTTGTTACAAAAAATGAATTCAAACGGAAAATGGTTAGCGGCAATTTGTGCAGCACCAAAAGTTTTTGCGAAAGCTGGTTTGCTTAAAGGTAAAAAAGCGACAAGTTTTCCCGGTTCATTGGATGGATACGATCTTTCAGAGATAGATTATCGGGAAGAAGCTATTGTGATTGATGGGAATTTGGTCACATCGCGTGGCCCTGGTACAGCAATGGATTTTGCTTTAACGTTAATTGAACTGCTGGAAGGCAAAGAAACAAGAGATGCAGTAGAAAAGCCATTACAACGCCCAACTTAGAATCGCTAGGAGCTTGTCCGAGTATGCGTTCTATTCTCGGACAAGCTCCTTTGGAACTGTGCTGATATTAATCAGTCTACGTAGTCATTCTACGACATTATCTATTAAACACTATATTTTGGAAGATACATCTACATGAGTTCTGCATTTGAAAGCATCAAATCTTATTTAAACTATCTTGATCAGCAAATTATTGGTCAAACTACTTTAACTAAACGCCTATTTATTGCACTACTTGCTGATGGTCATTTGTTAGTGGAAGGTGCACCAGGATTGGCTAAAACCACAGCAATCAAAGCACTTTCAGATGGTTTGGAAGGAGACTTTCATCGAGTTCAGTTCACACCAGATTTATTACCAGGCGATTTAACCGGCACAGAAATCTACCGCCCACAAGATGGATCGTTCGTTTTCCAACAAGGTCCGTTGTTTCATAATCTCTTATTAGCAGATGAGATCAATCGCGCTCCTGCAAAAGTGCAATCAGCTTTATTAGAGGCAATGGGTGAACATCAAATTACAGTGGGCAGAACAACTTATAAACTGCCTGAACTATTTTTGGTAATGGCAACGCAAAATCCCATCGAACAGGAAGGTACATATCCATTACCTGAAGCACAATTAGATCGCTTTTTACTTCACGTCAATATTACTTATCCTAGTATAGAATCTGAAAAGAAAATTCTACAATTGGTGAGAAACCAGGCTTTATCAAAACCAGTAACAGCAGTAGAAAAGCCTGAAGAAGTAACCCAAGCTATGCTGTTTGAAGCCCGCGAAGCGACTTTGAATTTACATATGTCAGATGCGATCGAAGAATATATTGTGCAACTTATCGCAGCTACACGTAATCCATCGGTATACGGCGATGATTTGGCGAACTGGGTGATGTATGGTGCCAGTCCTCGTGGGACTATTGCATTGGATCGCTGTTCCCGTGCAGTTGCATGGTTAGCGGGTCGTGATTATGTTTCACCGGAAGATGTGCAGGAAATTATCGGTGATGTATTGCGTCATCGTATCTTGATGTCATTCGAGGCAGAAGCTGAAGGAATCACTTCAGATAAGTTTATTGAAGAGTTGGTTAATCGCGTTCCTGTTCCATAAATGGAAAATATCAATCTAAACGAAGTTCCCGATAACGTACTAGTATCTTTAAATAGTTTACTGGCGTTACGATATAGCAGTGGAAAAACTTTTCACAAAACCTATAAAAAGTCAGGCGCACTAATGTCTGGTAATTTTTCGTCGCCATTCAGAGGTCGTGGTATCGATTTTTCTGAAGTCCGTTTATATCAACCGGGCGATGATATTCGCAATATGGATTGGCGCGTCACTGCACGCACCGGCAAACCTCATACAAAATTATTTACTGAAGAACGTGAACGCCCGGTTTTGTTTGTCTTCGACAGTGGTTCGAGCATGCAGTTTGGAACCAAAGTCGCATTTAAAACCGTGACTGCGGCAAATACCATTGCAATACTGGCTTGGTCGGCAATATCACATGGTGATCGTGTCGGAGGATTGCTATTTGACGGTGAAAATCATGAAGAAGTAAAACCAGCAGGTGGTAAACGCGGCATCTTGAAATTTTTAAAAAAACTGGTGGATTGGAACAAACAAAGTTTTATTAATCGATCAGAAACCCAGGCGACAAATTTTCATGACGTCGTCGCGCGTTTAAGAAGAACAGCAAAACCCGGTAGTCTGGTTTATATCGTGAGTGACTTTATAAACCTTGATAGAAACTCACAGCTCCACTTAGGGCAGATAGCTCAACATTGTGATATTGTTTTAATACAAATTTTCGATGTTATTGAAAAAAATCCACCACCACCGGGAAGTTACATGATCACCGATGGTAAAACATTTGAAAATTTGGCGATGGATAGTGGTGATATGCAAAAGGCATTTCAAAATGAATTTACACATCGGCAAGAAAATATCCAAAAATTTTGTACTAGACACGGCATCCACTATCTATCCTTAAGCAATGCGGACAATGTACAACAAGTTGTCCGTGATGAACTGACACACAAAATTCTCAAGACGTTATAAACATGGATCAACTTCAAGAAGCACTAAAAGACTTGAGAGATATACATCAACCAGATCCGGTTTCAATCTGGCCACTGGCTCCCGGTTGGTGGATATTAATCGTTCTAGTGCCGGTGTTGATTTTCTTAATTCGTTATTTAATGAAACGAAAAAGTACACCTAATTACAAAAAACTCGCATTAGAAGAACTGCAAAATATTATCGCCGATTTCGAAATTCAGCGAAACAGTCACAAAACAATTGGTGAGATTTCGCTTTTTATACGCAAAGCACTAGTTGCAAAAAAGGGTAATGAACAAATAGCAGGCTTAATTGGTGATGACTGGCTGGATTATCTCGATAAGATCAGTGGCACAGAACTATTTTCAAAAGGTGGTGCATCAATTATTGCAACATCGCCTTATCGTAAACAGCATGAAGATCACGATTTGCAAGATCTTTTTTCGGCAACAAAAAGTTTGGTTAAAAAACTATAATGTTTCAATTTGAATGGATCGAAATGTTTCTTTTTTTACCATTACCGTGGCTTGTTACACTGTTATTGCCTGGTGATGAGTCAAAAACATCTGCATTGAAAGTGCCTTACTTTAAACAGTGGCATAAAATTCAACAGAGTGTACGTTCAGTTTATCACGGCAAACGCAAATCAAGTGTGCTGTTATATTTAGCGTGGGCATTGTTTATCACCGCTGCAGCAAAACCCATGTGGATTGGTGATCCAGTCAGTTTACCTTTGACTGGGCGTGATCTAATGATGGCTATTGATCTTTCTGGCAGCATGGAAAACCCCGATTTTCTACTCAATGGAGAAAAGGTTGATCGATTAACAGTTGTAAAAAACGTCGCAGGCGATTTTATTGCCCGTCGTCAAGGTGATCGCATTGGGTTGATTTTGTTTGGTCGTCGTGCCTATGTGCAAACTCCGCTGACCTTTGATTTAAAAACTGTTGAATACATGCTGAAAGAAGCTGAGATCGGTTTGGCTGGAAAAGAGACAGCGATTGGGGATGGAATAGGCTTGGCGGTTAAACGACTGCGTGACAAACCGGAACAGAGTCGAGTTTTAATTCTCCTCACAGATGGGGCTAATACTGCAGGTGAGATAGAACCACTAAAAGCGGCAGAATTGGCAAAAGAATTAGGATTAAAGATTTATACGATTGGTGTCGGTGCAGACTCCATGGAAGTCCAAACTTTTTTCGGTCGAAGTCGAGTAAATCCATCTGCTGATCTGGATGAAGGAACATTAACGAAAATTGCCGCCGAAACCGGTGGTGCCTATTTTCGCGCCAAAGATACAAAGGGGCTGGAAGACATCTACAAAAAGTTGGATGAACTGGAACCAGCAATACAAGAAGCTGAAACATTACGACCTCAAAAATCGTTATTCTTTTGGCCTTTGTTAGCAGGTTTGTTAATCGCTTTCATTTACAGCGTTATAAACACAAAAATTATTTCGTTAAAGGGTGGTAGAGCGTGATGGAACAAATTCACTTTATGCGTCCCTATTTTTTCCTTTTATTTGTGGTGCTGGTTTTTCTTTTGTGGCGTTTATACAAGGCGTCGAAGAAAAACAGCGCCTGGTCAGATGTATGTGATCAGCAGTTGATTTCTTATCTATTAGTACAAACGGGGAAGAAACGCAGCTACATTCCACTATTTTTACTTGCCGTTGTTGGTGTCTTAACTGTGATTGCTATGGCAGGTCCTGCCTGGGAAAAATTACCACAAGCCGTTTATAAAGATGAATCTGCACGTGTTTTTGTGTTGGATATGTCGCGCTCCATGGATTCCACGGATATTATCCCTAGCCGCGCTGACCGGGCAAAACTAAAATTGATCGATCTACTCAAAGCTAATAAAGAAGGACAGTCAGCACTGGTTGTTTTTGCAGGCCAAGCACATATTGTTTCACCTCTAACAGATGATAGTAAAACTATCTCAAACATGGTGCCGAGTTTATCGACGGATATTTTACCAGTGCAAGGTAGTCGAGCTGATTTGGCCATCAAAAAAGCGGCATTACTCCTACAACAATCCAACAGTGCTACCGGCGATATCATTATGATTACAGATGGTGTCAATCTTGGAAAATCATTAACTCTTGCTGAAAAAGCAGCAGCACGTGGTTATCGATTATCAATCATCGGTATTGGTACTGAGCAAGGTGCACCTGTTCCCGTTGCATCTGGTGGCTTTTTGAAAGATAACAATGGTGCCATTGTTTTACCTAAACTTGATCGAAGTGAATTAAAAGAGTTGGCACTCGCCGGATCAGGGCGTTATCTCGATTTTGCTGTGGATGATAAAGATGTCAGACAGTTGATCACTTCAGCAAATGATCGTGAATTAAATAACGAGAATCCTTTCACCCGTGATGTGGATCTCTGGCAAGACGAAGGACATTGGTTTCTGCTCGCTGCACTCCCATTTGCTGCATTAGGATTTCGTAGGGGATGGTTGGGTTCGGTTATCCTGGTATCGTTTATGTTACCTTCGAATGAAGTTTATGCCTTTGAATGGAAGGATCTTTGGCAAAACAAAAATCAACAAGCAGCAGAACAACTACAACAGGGCAATGCTGATAAAGCGGCAACGTTATTTAAAGAAGAGAACTGGAAAGGTACGGCGTACTATCGTAATGGTGATTTTGAAAAAGCGGCTGAGTATTTTTCTGAAACGGATTCGCCAGATGGAAAATACAACTACGCTAATGCATTAGCCAGGCAAGGCAAGCTACAAGAAGCGATGGATCTCTATGATGAAGTGTTGAAAGATAATCCCGAACATGAAGATGCAAAATTTAATAAAGAACTGGTCAGCAAGTTAAAACAAGAGCAGCAATCTGATCAAAAATCGGAGAGCGATGAGAATCAGGATGGTGAAAAGCAGGACGGTGAAAAAAACGACCAGCAAGATCAGTCACAATCTGATGAGTCACAAGAGTCCGATCAACAGCAACAAAATCAATCTTCCGAATCTCAAGATGGAAAGGAAGGTGAGCAAGACCAGCAACAAATGAACGAACAAAAAGAATCTGAACAACAACAATCAGAAGAGCAAAAAGCAGCTCAACAGCAACAAGACGAACAAGAGCAAGACAGCCAGCAAGAAGAACAAGTGCAAAAGCAGGAAAGTGAAGATAAGAGTGCCGAAGATGCTGAACGCAAGGAGATTCGACAAGCTACAGAACAGTGGTTAAGGCGAATACCCGATGATCCTGGTGGCTTGCTACGTGAGAAATTTCGCCGGGAAAATTTGCGTCAACGAGGTAGAGAAAATACGGAGGACGAGTGGTGAGTAAGCGAGATAGAACAGTTGAACCATGGAAAGTGACACAACCCAATGTTTCCCAGTTTAATCGCCTGGTCATCCTATTTTTATGTTTATTTTTTGCGTTTGATGTTAGCGCGAAAGTAAAAACGATGGTTGATCGAACCACCATAGAATTTGGCGAAACCTTTCAATTAACCGTCGAAACCGACGGTGATGAACCTGAGTTGGATGTGCTTGAAAACCAATTCAACGTATTGGGAACTTCCGTGAATACTAGTGTGAGCATTATTAATGGTTCCTTGGAAAGTGTTAAAAAATGGATCGTGACACTGTCACCAATCCAAATAGGAAGCTTTGTCATTCCCGGCATTCGAGCAGGTAATAGCAAATCGGCACCTATACAAGTGGAAGTGATCCAACCAGTGATTCAAAAATCGGGAGAAGGACGGGATATTTTTCTCGAAGCTAAGGTAGACACCCCTAAAGCCTATGTGCAATCACAAGTTGTTTACACTGTGCGTTTATATCGAGCCGTTGAAATTCGTGAAGCATCACTGACTGAACCGGATTTGAATGACGTGGTACTGGAGCGTTTTGGTGAAGACATAACGTTTCAAACGCGTCGTAATGGTCGGCTTTATCATGTCACGGAGCGCAAGTTTGCTATCTTTCCACAAAAGAGTGGAACATTGAATATACCGCCTGTGATATTCCAAGGTCAGATTCCCGATACCCGTTCGGGCCAACAACGTCAAACTAACGATCCATTCAATCGGTTTTTTCAAACCCAGCGCATGAAACGAATTCGAATTCAAAGTGAAGCTGTGGATTTAGACGTTAAACCGGAACCAGCAGCAACCAGTGCCAAGCATTGGTTGCCTGCTAAAGCATTTGAAATAACAGAAGCCTGGTCACCAGACCCACCAGTATTTAAAGTGGGTGAACCGATCACGCGAACACTGCGTATGGAAGCGACAGGCCTGACTGGCGCTCAGTTGCCTGAACTAAAACTGTTTAACTCAAACGGCATAAAACAGTACAACGATCAGCCCGTGGTTGAAACAAAGTGGATTAATGCTTCATTGCATGGAATTCGTGTTGAAAAGTTTGCCATTGTACCAACGGAGAGTGGCAAATTAGTGCTTCCTGAAATTCGTCTCTACTGGTGGGATACAGAATTTGAGCGTGAAAAATCAATCTCAATTCCACCAAAAGTGATTAATGTTGCGGTAGCAGATAATGTAGCTCCTGCACCCCAAATACAACAGTCAGCAGCTACCATTTCGGAAGAATCAGTTAGCAACATGGCTGATACAGCGAAAGACGTGGTTAAAATAGTTGTTGATGCAGGTAGGTGGCCACTCATTGCATTGGTGTTAGGCCTGGGTTGGTTGGCCACGATTATCGCAATAGTGATTTTATGGCGACGGCAGAAAACCTTGGAGCCAGGCGTAGCTAGCACTAACTCTTCTGTTGTTGATCAAGCTTCCATTGCACAAGCTAAAAGCCAATTAAAAACTGCGTGTAACGCAAACGATGCGGCGGCAGCTAATCAAGCGCTACTTACCTGGGCCTCTGCAATGTGGCCAGAAGACCCACCGAGAAGTTTGTCCGTCATTGCTAAAAAAATGCACGATTCGACGTTAAGCCAACAGTTTAGGGAGTTAAACCATCGACTTTATTCAAAAGAAGAGAGAGCATGGGATGGTAATGCGTTTTGGAATGACATCTCTGTAAGGTTAAAAAAAACTCGGGAAACGAAAAATAAAAAGGTAGAATCGTTACCAGATCTGTATCCACAATATTAAAGGTTTCCAATGGCTGGCAAACAAAAATCTAAAAGAAATTTAAAAAAAGAGGTTGTTCGTCTTTTTGAGCGATCATTTGATCTACAAAAACTGGATTACAAAAAACGCAGTATGTCATTAAAGCCAAAATCCATGTTGGTGGGTTTAGGTGTGGCAGCTGGTCTATATATCATTGGATTTGCATTGGCAAATTACGCAATGAGTAACAATGTTATTCCCTTGGAAGCCTTTGCAAAGCTGGTCTGGATAATGATGATTCCAACAACTATCGTGGGAGCTCTAGCTTGGCAGATTGCAAAAAACCGAATGGAGTATCCTATTCGTCAGGATGTGCGTGAATATATGCACGGCCTGGAACAGACAGGTGGATTATTGTGGAAATTCTCTCCGCTGATGGATATTATTGGTATAGACGATATGACCACCAAACGCGCACTAGCCCAATCCAAAGAGGACAAGTGGGAAGAAATAGAAATTGAAGACTACACCGATGCCGTATTTGCCCTGAACAAAGCGTTAGAGGGAACGGAAAACAAACAGTTTTCAACAGTCGTTGCAGAAGCCGTGTTAGAAAATTTCGGTAAGCTAGAAGCCAATTAGGCATCTTCAGTTGAAAAAAGGAACAGACTATCAGGTGAGAGTAAGTGCGCGCGCTAAACGCATGCGTATTAAAATCTCACCTGTTGGTAGTATAGAGGTTGTTATTCCAAAGCGAATATCATCCTTAGAAGTTGATCACTTTGTGCAAAGTAATATTGACTGGATCAACAACACCCAACAAAAACTCTCCGCACTTCGAGAAACAACACCTGAACTTGATTATTCCCCTCCCGATACCATTAACTTTGTGGCTGTCGACAAAATATTCACCGTTCACTATAAATCCAATACCGACGAAAAATCTATCGTCGAAGATGGCCGACGACTAGCTATCAATGCATCTAATGATGATGAACGTCGAGATATTCTGAAATTTTGGCTTCGACAAAAAGCCAAACAAATACTCACACCCTGGATAAGCGAAGTCGCTCAACAACACGGATTTCAATTCAACCGAGTTACCATCAAAGCACAAAAAACTCGTTGGGGTAGTTGTTCCGCGATAAAGAATATTAATCTGAATAGAAATCTTCTTTTTGTTCCACCTGAGCTCGTTCATTATTTGTTTGTTCATGAGTTAAGTCATTTGATTCATCTAAATCATTCGGCGGAGTTTTGGGATTTGGTTTCAACGTTTGAGCCTGGTTATAAACAACTAGATATGGCGCTAAATCGGGCGACACGGGATGTACCGTTGTGGGCTATGGATTTAAATTAACAAGCTTAGTCAAAAGATATTTCTTTTAAGGGTACTGATCCCTTTTATACATATTAAAGAAAATAATCAATGCAAAAATTAATACGTAGAAAGATATTTCTAATACTACTATTTGCATGCCTGCCTATAAATTCTGCGGATTTCGTTCTCCCTATTGAGTTAACTTGTAAAATATTCTTTTCAAATTATGCTGGTGTGAAACAGGCGGAAATTACAAGAATAGTTGTTTTGAAACATCTAAAGCATAATGCGAATGGCAGGGAAATGATTTCTCAAACCGATGATTTTGAGTTTTGGGTTATGTTGCACAGTGCTCAAACGCTTGATGGAAAACGATTTGTGAATAATTTTCAAGTTGCTATAAAAGAAAAAAAGACCGGTTTATTCGCACACGCGATGAGTGATTCCAGTCATTCATTTGACGTTAAACCAAAATCTGCAAGAATTAGTTTCGTGGAATATCATCCGGAATCTTTTATTGAAAGCGGTGAGTTATTTTTTAAGTGTGACTCTTTTTGAAGCTATTTCGCGGCTGAAGGGGCAATCATTAGGATGAAAGAAACAGGTATATAGCACAACCCTATTTTCACTCCTCCTCATTCTTAGTTCAGATGGTAAAAATTCGTTGGAGGTCTGTGTGCATTAGCTATCGAAGTCAAAAAGCTAGCAAATTATCTTGAATAAAGGGGTCGGTACCGAATGGCACTAACTTAAGCCCTTTCATCATTTATCAGTTTTTCAGAAATGCTATGTATAAAGGGTTTAAGTCACTGAACAAACTATGACAAATGCCCTTAAGGGAGTGGCATTCGGTACTGACCCCTTTCCCGCTACTTGTTAGATGAAATAAATAAGCGGATATATTAATTTTTCTATTTATACTGTGCTTATAAAAGCGATTAAATTTATAGGTTGGCGCATATCAAAAGCAGTATGCGCCAGATATTGATTGTTTACAGTGTGGCACACAGTTGTGGGTCAAACGGTGGTTCACAATCTGTGCAGCTTAGACTGTTCCATCTCTTTTTCTTGCCATTACGGGTTAGGTTGTCGACCCAGTTTGTAAATCGTACGCCCTCTGCACTGTTCTCAGTGTAATAAAAGTTCTTAGTGAATGCATCGGTCAACACCGTATGGTCCATACCTTTACCGATGTAGTATCGATAATTTGATGCAGATGCTGTGAGCGAGAAGGATTTTTCCATACGCGCGTTCCATTCACAAAATGTCTTGTTCGAAATATTCTTCCAAAAACTGGGATTGTCTGGATTGTTCATAATGTTAAGAAACTGCACCTGGACCGAATCCCATGCAGTGGAATATTGCGCAATACGAACTTTGTAGTTATTAGCAATGCTGGTCATTATTGTTCTGTTAAATGTTAGCGCGTTAAAATTACCGAATTGCTCAAAGCCTGTTACCCAAATTGGAAATGTATTTTCTGTCCCCCAATTGCTACCCGTCGAAAATATAGAATCAATAAAATCCTGAGTCAATACCCAGGCAGAACCATCAGAAATCAACGCGTGTTTTGCTTTAGGAAAAGCTCTTTCCAGATAGGGGAAGTTTAGAGTAGCACCGTAGCTGCCAGCGCTGGTGCCAGCGACAAGTAAGTGTTTTAGAGATGACTTTTTCCTACGTGATGAGAATTTTTTCTTTGCCCAATCACGAACCGCTAAAAAATTATCAAATCCTCGATGTTGAACCATTACAGGTGCCCCTGGAATGCCCGATATTAGACCAAGCTGATCTTGATAAATTGTATTTTTACTTCCAATGTGAATATCGCCTGTACAGTTAGGGATGAAAATCATACTCCAATTGCGGTAGGGATTTTCACGGCGAGTTGAATCCAATATGCCGCCAGCATTTGGTGAATTGTCAGTTAATAGGTTTGGATTATAAATTGGATTATCCACATTACTCAGAGAAGTTAAGCAAGTGTGATCATTCCAACAGGCGCCGCCGCCATTAAAAAAGACTAGCAATTTATCCTTTTTACCTTGTTTGAAAAAAAAGTGGTAAGCATGCTCTTCATTCAGTGGTTGAGAGGGATCTGCTGAGTCATATCCAAATGCACAACCGGGAGAAATATCTTTTTTGTTGCCATCATCATCGATTATTTGCATATGAGCAGGCACGTCAATTTGTTGCCAATTAGTGTTTTTTTGTGGCTTATGTTTATATTTATTTTCCTTTGATGCTATTGCAGGAGTACTCAGTAGTATTGATGCGCATATCACTGCACTTAATAGGGTGAATCGCCGATAAAAATTCATTTTAAGTCCTTTTTAGTTTTGCAACTTCCGTATATAACATAATTGTTGATCGCAGCTTTCTTGCGGATTGTTATATTTTGTTAAAACTTGAAAGCATAGATCTGCACAGTGAATATACCAGATTAAACTAATATTGAACGCCCATTATAATTAAAAGAAATTGTTGATAACTATTCAGGCGCCGTTTTTTGTACGTTTTGATTCCAGTTGAGAAAAATGAATATATTTGTGACGGATGATTATATTGGTATTGTTTAAAACTGAGTTGCTTTTTTCTACAACTTTCCACAGCATCTACGGAGCTTAATCTAGAGTTGGTGCTTGGCATAAATTGATGATTACATGATGCCGGCTACATTAGAGGTAATAAAACTGTATCTAAAGGAATTGGACTCAAAGTGAACAGAGCATTAGATATAGTTATTGTTACTAAGTTGAGCATGTTCTAATTGGAAATAATGTTTATAGGGAGAAATACAATCAAATATGTGCTAGATATTTTGTTGATTATTAGTTTATCAACTATAGTTATATGCGGGGTTACACTCAACATATGTAAGCCGCAAACATAGAAGTACCGAAGCTTTTTTATGTGATTAAAAATAGGTATTGGAAAAATTTGTTAAGCTTGAGAAACATGACTATGTTGACTGAAAAATTACAAACAAATATAAATTTAACACTAGCCGTATTAATAATCTTGTTTTATGGCGGTGTTGTCGCCGCGCAGCCCTTTAAATTAAATACCATAGCCGAAGGTTTAGAGCATCCATGGGGAATGGCATTTTTACCTAATGGTGATATGTTGGTGACTGAACGACCTGGCCGTTTACGTTTAATTCGCGATGGTAAGTTGATAAGGCAAGCGATTGTTGGGTTGCCAAGAATTGAGGCGAATGGCCAAGGTGGTTTGCTTGATGTCGTGTTACATCCAGACTATTTGAAAAATGGTTGGATTTATTTTTCCTATGCTGAACCTGGTTCGGGGGGGGTTGGTACTGCGGTGAGCCGTGCACGTTTGAAAGGCCTGCAATTATTGGATGTGGAAAAAATATTTAGCATGAATATTAAAAGTGGTGGAGGTCGGCATTTTGGTTCTCGTCTATTGTTCGATCAAAAGAGATATCTTTATATAACTGTCGGTGAACGAGGTGATAAAGAAAGAGCCCAATTGTTGAATGATCATGCAGGTTCAGTGATACGTCTATACGATGATGGTCGAATTCCAAAGGACAATCCATTTGTTAAACGAGCGGATGTTAAAGCTGAAATTTATTCCTATGGTCATCGTAATCCACAGGGCATGAGTCTGCATCCACAAACTGGCGATGTGTGGATACATGAACATGGTCCTCAAGGTGGGGATGAACTAAATCGTATACAATCGGGAAATAATTATGGCTGGCCAGTGATTACTTATGGTGTGAATTATTTTTTTGGTACAAAAATAGGCGAGGGAACACATAAAGCTGGCATGGAGCAGCCACTCTATTATTGGGTGCCATCTATCGCACCTTCTGGTATGGCTTTTTATACCGGTGATAAATTTCCCAGATGGAAAAATAACTTGTTCATCGGTTCATTGAAGTTTCAGTTATTGGTGCGACTAGAGCTACTAGGTGAAAAAGTAGTGAAAGAAGAGCGTCTATTGGAAGGTAAGCTGGGGCGTATTCGAGATGTACGAACAGGTCCTGATGGTCATCTCTATTTGCTCACCGACGAAAAAAATGGCATGGTCGTTCGCTTGGAGCCATTGTAAGATATTTTTTTTCCATTCTCATAATTTTTCTTTCGCTTATTATATTTTTAATTGAAGAAAACCCAAATTTGGTTTGAATTTGGGGGATAAGATTTTCTAATTTTTTTTGACTTCATGCAGAAAGACAAAAGACTTTGTAAGTATCAGGTTCGCATTGAGCGAATTATTTAATGTATTGAAGATAACTTTAACAAAAGAACTTCGCTTAAGGAAGTTGCTGAAGCCTTAATTTTTGGAGGGTGAAATCGTGTGATGAAAAAACTGTTAATTATAATTAATTTGTTGATACTCTCAGCCTGTTCATCGGAACCCTATGTTATTAAACCTATTGAAAGGGATAGTTCACCTAAGCACTCGGCAATATTCGTCGTTAGCCATGACTGGCATACTGGATTTGTCATTCCCGCTGAGGATATCCAATTATATATTCCTGAGTTGCGAGAAAGGTATGGAGATACACCCTATATTGAGTTTGGTTGGGGAGATAAAGGTTTTTATCAAGCAAAAGAAATAACCGCGGGATTGGTACTAAGAGCAGTATTTTGGCCAACAGAATCAGTTATTCATTCAGTAGCTGTGCCTGAAAAAGTTGAAAGATATTTTAAAAATAGTCTAGTCGAGAAAATATGCCTTAATAGTAGTAGCTTCACTTCACTATTGCATTTTATTTCTAATAGCTTTTATAAAAAAGAAAAAAATAGAGTGTTGGAGCTTGAAACTGGGATATATGGGAATAGCCAATTTTATAAGGGAACTGGTGATTATTATCTAATGAATACCTGCAATAAATGGACAGCCAAAGGCTTAAGTAGTGCGGGGTTTGACATATCACCGACACTCAATCTAACAGCTAGCAGTGTTATGAATTTTATCGTGTTGCATAATCAAAAACAAAAAAATACATTGAGTAATGGGATTGTGTCTTGCTAATCAAATGCTTATTCTAGGGTTATCGTGTAGTATTTTTTGGAATAATTAGTGAGAAAAAACCAACGGTAGAAATTTAAGAATGAAAAACGTTATTAGTACACTTCCAACTATATTCAATAAAAATCCTGTTTTTGCCATCTGCTGTATAGTTACATAACGACTACTGTATACAATTGCATTTGGGGGTGTTGCTACAGGTAACATAAATGCAAATGATGCGGAGATCGCAACAGTAGCCATGAGGTACATAGGTGGCAATTGCATGACTTCTGATAATGCAATCATTACCGGTATTAGTATGCTTGCAGTTGCGGTGTTGGATGTAATTTCAGTGAGAAAGATAATTAAGAGCGACAAAGCGAATATAATAATTAAAATATTCACACCTTCAAGGAAATTTAGCTGACTTCCAATCCAGATTGTTAAACCTGATTCGCTAAAACCTGAAGCGAGTGCAAATCCACCACCAAATAGAATCAAAATATCCCACGGCAGTTTTTTTGTTGTTTCCCAATCCATTAGCCGTGTTGAGCCATTCTTGGCGGGAATCATAAATAAAAGTATTGCACCAATGATGGCGATTGTGGAGTCTTTAATCTGCCTAAAAATTTCAATGTCGATTAAACCACGGGCGATCCACCCAACAGCAACCAGAAAAAATACGATAAGTACTTTTTTCTCTTCAGTGGTTAATTGCCCTAGCTTAGCAAGTTCATCTTTGATCAGAGTTTTATCAAAGGTATTTAATGATGAGTGTTCTTTCTTTTGTTGATAGCTTAGGTAGATCCAAACAATAGCGAGAAAGATACATGAAAGAGGAAGTGCAAAGGTTAGCCAATCAAAAAAGCTGATGCTTGTATCGAGTTGTTGCTCCAGAATGCCTGCTAAGATAGCATTTGGTGGAGTACCAATTAATGTCGCAACGCCACCAATTGATGCTGAATAAGCAACGCCTAACATTAGTGTCATGCCAAAAATAGATTCTCTTGAGTCGTCAATTTTTTTGATAACAGCAATTGCAATGGGTATCATCATAAGTGTTGTGGCCGTGTTTGATATCCACATTGACAAACACGCAGTGGCTAACATAAACCCCAGAAGTATTTTTTTATGACTACTACCCACAATAAGAATAGTTTGAAGCGCAATACGTTTGTGTAGATTCCAACGCTCGATACAGAGCGCGATAATAAATCCGCCGAGAAAAAGAAAGATAATGTGATTTGAATACGCACTAGTGACATTATTAACATTCATCACATCAAGCGTTGGAAATAAGGCAATGGGTAGTAAAGCAGTGATGGGGATAGGTATAGCTTCAGTAATCCACCAAGTAGCCATAAGTGCAGCAATTGCGCTAACACTTAAAGCTGCAGGATTCATTGAATGCTGAAGTGGAAGGAATAGAATTAGCAGAAATAGCAAGAGTCCGCCAAAAAAACCCAGGTTTTGTCGCGATAGGATAATCTGTGGAAAGTGTTTGCCCATCGCTATCTCTTTTCAATTGCTAACTCAAAACTCGCGTCGTTATTGAGTGTCATAATGTAAATATTATTCAAATGCTAAGTAAACTTTATCTTCTTCAATGCTGACACCATAAGTTTTTAGATCTTTTTGACTTCTGATGAAGTTTAGTGCCTGTATGCCTGGTGGAAAGTTTGCCCACAACTCGGCTTTACCAGTTTTAATATCAAATTCAGCGCGATGGAATTTACATTGAATACGGCAATTATCAATTATTTGTCCTTTTTCAAGAGGTGCGGATAAATGAGGGCATTTTGATTGTGTTGCAAAAAAACCATCGTCTAAATGAAATAGAATAATTTTTTCATTGTTGACGATAAAAGACTTCATTTCACCAGCTGCTAACGCTGTGGTATCGCACACATACTCTTTACTCATTTCCGCTTCCTCTTAATTTTTCTAGGTTTAGGCTATATATAGTCATTCAACTCGGTCGGATAGTCATGTTTTAGTGCTGCAATCGCTTTTTCTCGACGCTCTTTTAAAACGGACAGACGTTCATTTGATACTGGTCCGGTACAAAGCCAATTTGCTTCTGTTTCCAGAAATTCTTCCCAGGTGCCCTTCTCTTCATGATTTTGAAGTTTTTTTGATAAACGCTGTGCTTGAATCTTTAAACGATCTTCGGCGCTATCCTGTGGTGTTTCAATATCAGCCAATACTTCTAACTGGGTTGTGGTCATTTTTAAGTTTTCGTAATTTTGTTCAAGAATATCTGTACTATTATTTAACAACAGTTGGTTCAACTGATTTATTCGATGTTCGAGCTTCTTCTGCCAGTCGGATTCGCTTATTTGCTCCGCTTGACTTAATTTAGCAATAATTGCGTCCACTTCTTCTTTCGCTTTATTTTGTTCAATAGCCAGTTCAGCAGTTTCACATAACATAGCAGATTCTTTAAGTGCTTTTAGTATTGAAAGTTTTTCTAACTTGCCGACGGATTCCAGCTTTCGTTCAAAAATATCTATGGCATCATTGACGCGTTTTTTGAGCTCTTTTTCCTTGTCCTTCACATTAGTAGATATGGATTGAAATTCTGCTTTAAGTTTTTGGAAAGAGGATTTTACTTCATCAATTTCTTCAACTGATTTTTGTGCCAACTGTTCAATCTGCTGACAAAGCATCTCTTTGTTGTTTATTGTTTCTGCTGCTTGTTGTTCTTTTTTCTCTTGCTCTTCATGACGCCGCGTAAAAACTTTATCACAAGCCTGTTTGAAAATTGTCCAAAGTTCGCGTTCTTTTTTAGGTTCGATTCGACCAGCATTTTTCCACGAAGTTTGTAATTCCTTCGCTTTTGAAATTGCCGTTCTTAAGTCTTCTATAGAAGTGAGTTCATTTGCGGCGTTAATTAAGTCTTGCTTGGCATCGAAGTTTCGAGCCCACTCTTCTTTGAGTTTATCTCGCAAAGTGTTGTACGCAGTGTAAAATCGCTTGTTGAGCTCTTTTCTTTTTTCGTGATCGGTTTGTCCGAGTGATTGCCACTCACCTTTTGCTTGCCGGTGAAGTTGTTCAACTTTTTTCCAATCAATAGTTTCCCAATTAGTAATCTTGATGAATTGTTCAAAATTTTCAAGAAACTCAACACGGCTCTGATAATTTTTCTCTCGAATTTCGGACTCTTTTTCAAAATATGCTTTGCAGGGTTCATAGGCCTTATCACAGACTTCTTGAAATTTTTCCCACAATTCTTGAGATGTCTCCTTTTCCGAGGCACCGAGATTTTTCCACTCTTTTCTAGATTGGCTAACAATAAATGCGATCTCTTTTGGATCATCATTGCTGTCGATCAGTGTTTCAACTTTAGCGATTAATGCTTCCTTCTGAGGGGTATTTGCCCAACTTTTCCAGTTGTTTAACTCATCAATTTTTGCCGATGCAATCGATAGATGGTTTTTATATTTTTGAAGACCTTTGACATTTAGCTTTTCGAGCTTTTTTAAAACTCCTTGCACATTTCTCTTGATACTAATGGCATCTTTAAGAATGCCCTGTTCCAAGGCTTCATTCAGTTTAGGAAGTTTATCTTTAACTTCGTCAATGAGCTTACTGATGCTTTGCTCTTTTTCTTCAAGTTTGTTGATGGCTTTATTGATTTTATTACTGATTCTATTTTTTGCATTAAGCGCATCGGTGGATAAGTGACCGATGCTCAGTGTCGTGAGTTGTTTTTGAGAATTTTGAATGTTGCTTTCAGTGATTCTTGCGATACTACTTAATGCACGATCGACATTTTTTTCGAGTGTAATTAGTTCGCTTAGCTGTGATTTTTCACTTTCAGCAGTTTTGATGATTGTTTTGATGGATCTAGAAATATCATTGAACTGCGTAGTAAGTTCAGTCTCCAGCTCAGAGGGGAGTTGTTGAATTGAGTGCCAGAGTCTTTCTTTCTCGCGGATAATTTCTTTGTGAGAATTTATCTCTTCATCGTTAAAATTGGGATTTTCTCCAAATGAGGCAAGTAAACTACTTAACTCAGAAATGATATTTTGTTTTTCTTTTTTTATTGGTAAAAGTGCTGCTTCTTGCTTGAGCTGCTCCTCATATCGTTTAAGGTAATTTTGATAATTTTTGTTAAATTGATTTTTGGCATCTTCAAAACGGTTGAGCAATTCAAGTGTTTGGCCTTCTGAAAGCTCTTGCCACTGACTAGATAGATTATCAAATTGAATTTTATCTCTTTCCCAAAGCCCTTTTGTTCCCAATGCTTCCATTTTTGAACAAAGCGTTTTTTGGTCATTTAAGCGTTTTATCGGCAGCTCTTCTTGCCTAGTAATCTCATCAAGCTTCTCTTTTGCGATACGGCTAACAACTTTATCTTTGGTTTTTGTGGCTTTAAAAATCCTTTCTAATGTTGATTTTTGTGTTATTTGGCTAATCGCCGTTTTGCGTATTTCCGCATCGTTATCATTTATGGCAAGATTGCCCAGCAATGACTCCCGATTCACTTTTTTAATAGCGGTTAAACGCAATGCTGGTGTGACGCCTTTTTGAGCGATATATTCCACAACTTTAAGATTATCCAGCTGGGAGACTTTTTCCTGCCGTTGTTCATTGTTGAGGCTGCCCTCAGCTTCCCCCGATAACATTTGGCATAATATCTTATTGCCCAATTCATTAATCTTATTGTCGCTATCAGCTAGTGCGATTTTGTTGACAGCTGCCAAGTCGATTAAGCGCTTTAATGCGAGTAATCGTAATTCAGGAGAAGGATCATGAGTTGCAATCTGCATGAATACGTCTTGATGTGATTCTTTATCCAGGTGTATCAACGCTTGTTTGCGGATTTCAGGATCACTATTTTTCCATTTTGGCTTGAATAGGTTTTGAAATAATTTCATTATGATGTCGCTTAGGTTTGAGGTTGATTATATAGTAAGCAGAACTTTACTCTGATTTACTAAGCCGATACTAAGAAGCCACATAACAGTGGTAGAGTTTTGATGGTGGTCTTCTGCATCTGATGCGTGCTAAATGTGAGTTGTAGATAATCCATAGATTCATTCCATTGACTCAAGGCTTATGACACACAGTGTTAGTTTGCATGCACAAATCCCCATCATCAACTTAATATTATCGGATGACTAATATATAAGTCATAACTCTTGTTTAACCTATTAATCTTTTACAATATTTCCATAACTAAAACAATCGCCTGATGCCGTTGTGGACAAAATACATGCATATTGTAAAGTTTATGAAATAAATGTCATAGATTTGTAACAATAGATCGTTTTAATAACAGCAAATTTCCATAATGATTTATGAGTGTGTCATGTCTCTAAAAATATTACTTGTTGAAGATGAAGCGGCAATACGTCAAATGCTGGTTTTCGCGCTACAACAACAGGGTTTCGAAGTTTTGGAAGCGGGAAATACTCAAATCGCTTTTGAGCTATTAGCCAGTAATGATATTGATTTGTTAATTCTTGACTGGATGTTACCGGGTATTAGCGGTGTTGAACTCTGTCGTCGATTGAAAAAAGATACTAGTTCGAAACATATTCCTATCATTATGTTGACTGCGCGTGCTGAAGAAGATGATAAAATTCAGGGATTAAATGCCGGCGCTGATGACTATTTAACCAAGCCATTTTCGCCAAGAGAACTTATTGCGCGTATCAATGCGGTTCTACGTCGAGTAAGCTCTAAGAAGACTGAGGATAGTATTATGGAATTCGGTGGTTTGCAGTTAAATGAAAAAAGTTACCGAGTAACAAGTAATCGCGAACCTCTTCAAATTGGGCCGACTGAGTTTAAATTGTTGCATTTTTTTATGTCTAACCCAGATAGAGTCTTTACCCGGGCGCAGCTTTTGGATAATGTGTGGGGCAATGAAGTGTATGTCGAAGAGAGAACCGTTGATGTGCATATTCGTCGGCTCCGAAAAGCGTTAGAGCAGGGGCATCATGATCATATGATTCAAACCGTACGTGGTGCAGGTTACCGCTTTTCATTGAACTAACATTCGGCAAAGTCCAGGCCACTAAATAAATCTATTATGTATTTTTCAGAATATTGGCGATTATTTTTATTAGTATTCTCTGCCGGGATTGTCGGTTTGGTAATTGATCAATTGCTATTTGGGATACTTATAGGCGTCTCGATCTATTTAGTGCGCCATCTCAAGTATATCCGAAAACTCCATAAGTGGCTGAGCAATACCAAAAGTAGTCAAGAGCCACCTGAAGGTTCTGGAATCTGGTTCGGTATTTTCAGTAAGATCTACGCGTTACAAAAACGAAATAAAAGCCAAAAAATAAAACTAGCATCTGCATTAACCCGATTTCAGGAAGCAGCATCTGCAATGCCCGATGCTATGGTCATCTTGACTCAAGAAGGAAAAATCGAGTGGTTTAACCAGGCCGCAAAATTCTTGCTGGGGCTCAAATCACCGCAAGATATTGATCAACATATCATCAATTTGATCCGATTCCCGGCATTTAAAAAATATTTAGATGATCAGCAAAGGGATGAAGAAGGACTGGAGATTATTTCACCTTACAATGAGAGATTAATTCTTCAGCTTCGTATGGTGCCTTATGGTCGCGGAAAGGCACTTTTGGTGGCAAGAGATGTGACGAGAGTTAGCCAACTTGAGCAGGTTCGTCGTCATTTTGTGGCAAATATTTCACATGAGTTACGCACGCCATTAACTGTATTAACGGGTTATATGGAAACACTGCTTGCCAATGATGAAAGTAATCAGAATGATTGGCATCAACCTGTTCAACAGATGTATTCTCAAACAAATCGCATGCAAGGAATCGTTAAAGATCTACTCTTGTTAACGCGTCTTGAAAACTATAATCAAGAAGTTGAAGGAACGACAGTTAATGTCACTGAATTAATTGAAATGTTGTTGGAAGAGGCCAGAATGCTTGGTCATAACAAGAAGCAAGCGCTAACTGCAGATTATGACACCAGCTTAAAGTTAAAAGGTAAACGGGAAGATCTGCAGAGTGCATTTTCAAATTTGGTGAGTAATGCGGTCAGATACACGCCTGAAAACGGCAAAATTCACATAAAATGGTTTCAGGATGAAGCAGGTGCTCACTTTGTGGTTGAGGATTCAGGAATGGGTGTGTCTAAGATGGATATTCCTCGACTGACTGAACGCTTTTTCCGTGTAGATGAAGCTCGATCGCGTGAGACAGGTGGCACTGGGCTCGGCCTAGCAATCGTTAAGCATGTGTTAAATAGCCATAATGGCAATCTCTCGATTAAAAGTTCTTTAGGTAAAGGTAGTGCTTTCTCCTGTAACTTTCCATTAGATAGAATCGTGTCTGAAAATGCAGTCGTTCCGCTAGAAAGTAATAAATCGGCTTAGGAGTCCTGTCACACTCCTAGCCCGTCGCTTTAAAATTACTGCTTTGTTGCACTTTTTCTCATTATTTCACCATTTAATTTACTGATTTCATTGGCTGTAATAATACTGTCATATTTATGTAATAAAACTGTCAGCAAATGGATTCATACTTCCCCAAAATTTAAACAGTCGTTTTCTAATTAATGACTGAGACGGTTTCACATTTAGGAGTGTTTTAATGAAAACGAGAATTACATCTATACTATCGGCGATGGTGATTGGGCTATCTGCCAGTAATGTTATGGCAAGTAAAGTTGATCCAGACTTACACGTTTATGAAAAAGTGAGTGGTGTTTCTGGTAACCTTTCAAGTGTAGGTTCAGATACGTTGGCAAATTTAATGACTTTATGGGCTGAAGCGTTTAAAACTGCTTACCCCAATGTAAATATCCAAATCCAGGCAGCTGGTTCTTCTACTGCTCCTCCTGCGTTAACGGAGGGTACTGCGAACTTCGGCCCCATGAGCCGCCAAATGAAGAGTAAAGAGATCGAAGCATTTGAGAAGAAATATGGTTACAAACCTACAAAAATTCCAGTCGCGATTGATGCGTTGGCGGTATACGTTCATAAAGATAATCCGATTAAAGAGCTAACTATTCCACAAGTTGATGCGATATTTTCTTCAACAAGAAAATGTAACTACGACGAAGACTTGACCACTTGGGGTGATCTTGGACAAACAGGTGCGTGGAAAACTCGCAGCATCCAACTATTTGGTCGTAACTCGGTTTCTGGTACTTACGGTTATTTCAAGAAGAAAGGGCTGTGTAAAGGCGATTTCAAAAACAATGTAAATGAGCAGCCTGGTTCTGCTTCTGTTGTTCAATCTGTTTCGACGTCACTAAATGGTATTGGGTATTCAGGCATCGGCTATAAAACATCTGGCGTACGTACTGTACCTTTGGCGAAAAGGCCGGGTAAACCTTTCGTAGACGCGACACCTGAGAATGCAGTTAAAGGTTCATACCCTCTTTCACGTTTCCTTTATGTATATGTTAATAAAAATCCTAATAAACCTTTAGCGCCGATTGAGAGAGAATTTCTTAAGTTAGTTCTTTCTAAAGCTGGTCAAGAGGTTGCGTTAAAAGATGGGTACATCCCGCTTCCCGCTAAAGTCACTAAAAAAGTGCTGAAGAGTCTCTAAAACTAATGTATATATGCGGGCTATGCTCGCATATGAAAAAAATTGCTATCTGGTGCTAGTATATAACTTTCACCGATAGCAGTTTTTTTGCGTATAAAAAACAAACTTTGGCGGATCGAAATATGTTCAAACGGAAGCTCAAATTATTATTTCTTTGTACGGGTAATTCCTGTCGTTCTCAAATTGCTGAAGGTTATGCAAATGTTTTGGGAGGCGAAAAGTTTGAAGCAAAATCTGCCGGGATTGAAGCACACGGCAAAAACCCGCGTGCTATCGTGGTGATGCAGGAAGACGGTGTGGATATTTTTCATCAGGAATCAACAGTCGTAACCGAGGAAATGCTTGAATGGGCGGATGTATTAATCACGGTTTGCGGTCATGCAGATGAAAACTGCCCTGCTATTAATTCGGATATTGTAAGGGAGCATTGGCCTTTTGATGATCCAGCTAAAGCGCAAGGTACTGAAACTGAGATACTGAACGAATTTATGCGGGTGCGTAATGAGATCAAAAAAAAGATAACTGAGTATTTGGCATCATTATGAAAACTACGAAGAAAGTAACAAAAAACTGTCCTCGAAATGTGCGTAGTTTCTGTGTTAGTTTCATATAAACTTTCTTTACGAGTGGTTATTTGTAATAAAAGTGTCACACAACTGTAATATTATCGAATCTATGCCAAAAATGACTTCACAATCCAACATATTAGCTGGCCAAAGCCCTACGCGGCGAAAATGGCGAATGTTCAATGACAAAGCAGCCTCCCACTTAGTTCGATTAGGTGGGCTAAGTGTTATTTTTGCGATAACACTCATTTTCTTCTATCTACTCTCTGTTGTTATTCCTCTATTTGAGGGAGCTGAGATCGAGAAACGTTATGAATATCAGATTCCAGCTTTAACTGAGCAGCAGACACTTCACTATGTCATCGATGAGCAGGGTGAAGTTGCTATTCGCTTATCTGAAGATGGTATCGCTACCAGTTTTAATTTGGCTAATGGTGAGGTTTTTGAGCAAGTTACACTCACTAATGAAAAAATTACGAGCTTTGGCCGTGGTGATCCAGGTTCAGGTAATGTTGTTCTTGGTCTGGCAAACGGATCGGCAATTGCGGTTAAGCTTGGTTTTAAAACGGTTTTTACCGAAACGGGAAGAACAGTATCTGCCGAATATACTCATATATTAGGTGAAGACCCTATTGAGGTCGATGAGGAAGGGTTGGCGCTTACGCATATCACCCTTCAATCCAATGATGAAAGCACCAGTATTGTCGCCATTAATGAATCAAGCACATTACGAATTACAAAATTTCTAAAAGAAGATTCGTTGTTTGAAGATGAGGTTGAGTTTGAGCAAGTTAACGCGACGATTGGACAGCTTGACTACGATGTTCAAAAGCTGCTGATCGATAACGTTCAGCGTTTAATGTATGTTGCTGACAACGTAGGTGCCATTTTTGTTTACGACATCAGCGATATCGAGGATGTTCGTTTATATGAGAGAAAAGTTATCTCTTCTGATAATCAGCCTTTTGCTGATATTCAATTAGCAGCAGGTGGCGTATCACTGATTATTGCGCAACAAAGTGATTCTGTTTCTCAGTGGTTTCCTGTTCGTGATGAAAATAATGATTACTCTTTAGCGCTAGTTCGGGAATTTCATCTTGGTAATTCCCTTATTTCTCAAGTTACCCCAGAATATTTTAGAAAAGAATTCTTTAGCATGAGCGAGAGTGGTGAATTAGGTATTCATCATTTAACAGCACATCAAACATTGATTCACGAAAAAGTGAGCGATGTAAAGATTACCCAATTAGTCATTTCTCCTCGTTCGAATTATGCCCTGCTTGAAGATGCTGAAGGTAAGATACAAGTTTGGCATGTTATTAATGAATATCCAGAAGTCTCCTGGTCTTCACTCTGGGGCAAAGTCTGGTATGAAGGGTATGACGAGGCGGATTACATCTGGCAATCATCAGCTGCAGATAGTGATTTTGAGGCAAAGCTAAGTTTAGTTCCTTTATCGTTCGGTACTTTAAAAGCAGCTTTTTATGCAATGATGGTTGCTGTGCCATTAGCGATTTTTGGCGCAATATATACCGCCTATTTTATGTCCTCTCGTCTTCGTCAAACGGTTAAGCCCACCATTGAAATTATGGAGGCGTTACCGACTGTTATTCTCGGTTTTCTAGCAGGTTTATGGTTTGCGCCATTTTTGGAGACCCACATGCCAGGTGTTTTTGCTGTCTCCTTATTGCTGCCATTAGGCGTTCTTTTGTTCGCATATCTGTGGTACAAATCGCCCAAATCTCTGACGGGTTGGGTGCCTGATGGGTGGCAGCCTATTCTGCTAATTCCGATTATTATTCTGATTGTTTGGGGGGCTATTGCTGTCAGTCCTGCTATGGAAACCGCATTTTTTGGTGGCAACATGCCCATCTGGTTAAATCAGGAAATGGGTATTAGTTATGACCAGCGTAACGCGATGGTGGTTGGTTTTGCCATGGGCTTTGCGGTGATTCCTACGATCTACTCTATCGCTGAAGATGCTATTTTTGGTGTACCCAAACATTTAACGAATGGATCATTGGCGTTGGGCGCCACTCCTTGGCAAACACTAACGCGGGTTGTTATTTTAACCGCTAGTCCAGGTATTTTCTCTGCGGTGATGATTGGCTTTGGCCGTGCGGTGGGTGAAACGATGATTGTATTGATGGCTACGGGTAATACACCGATTCTCGATTTCAACATATTTGAAGGCATGCGTACTTTATCTGCCAATATTGCGGTAGAAATGCCTGAAGCGGAAGTGGGTAGTACGCATTATCGCGTGTTATTTCTTGCCGCACTTATTCTCTTTATATTTACATTCATGTTCAACACAATCGCTGAGCTGGTTCGACAGCGATTGCGTAAGAAATATAGCTCACTCTAATAGATTACTGACGCAAAATTATCGATATGAAGACTTGGTTTAAAAGTGGTTCTCCTTGGATTTGGCTTTCTGCATCAGCAGTAAGCATGAGTCTTATTATGGTAGTGGGGCTGATCGGCTTAATTGCGATTCGAGGCTTGGGTATCTATTGGCCATCTGAAATTCATCAGATCGATGTGAAAAAAGTTGATGGAAGTAGTGAAGTCTTAATTGGAGAAATCTACGATTCAGAAATTGTTAGCAGAGGTCGTCTCGAAGGCGCTGGAATTAAACTTGAAGGCGATGAACAATTCTTTGATAGAACATTATACAAAGTTGGAAATCGTGAGATATACGGCGTAGATTTTAAATGGGTGCTTAACAATAAGATCAAGTCAGAAGTATATCCGCAAGATATTGTTGTTTTCGAACGCCGTGAATGGGGAAATTTATACGGCTTCATTGAAAATGTAAAAGAGAACAATGTCATCAAGCCAGTAACTGATGTTTGGAGTGATTTTCAGTCACGGGTTGATCGTGCAATGGATCTTCACGAACAGATTAAAGTTATTGAAAAAGATGAGATAGGGCGAATTAATGCCGCATTAGAGCGTTTAAGGCTAAAAGCGAAAAAACTTGAATTGACCGGCTCTTTAACACCTGAAAGCATCATTGAAATAGAAGCCGATACAGCCGCTCAAAATAAGATATATGAGGGATTGCAAGGACGGCTTGCAGCGCTATATGCTGAAATTAAGCGAGATCAGGTCGTTGTAAAAGTGGCGAGTGGCCAATCTGTTGATATTTCCATTTCGGAGGTCGTTCGAACTTGGATGCCCAATAATATGGGGCTATTTGAAAAAATAGGCTTTTACGCCACCAGTGTTTGGCTGTTTGTTTCTGAAGAGCCACGTGAGGCAAATACCGAGGGTGGTATCTTTCCCGCTATTTTCGGCACGATCATGATGGTGATTATTATGTCAATTATCGTAACGCCGTTTGGTATTGTCGCTGCTGTCTATTTGAAAGAATATGCATCTCAAGGTTTTATTACTCGTACGATTAGAATTGCCGTGAATAACCTGGCCGGTGTTCCATCGATTGTTTATGGGGTATTTGGATTAGGTTTCTTTGTCTATTTTCTTGGTGGCAATATCGATCAACTGTTTTTCCCAGAGGCTTTACCCGCACCGACTTTTGGTACGCCGGGTATTTTATGGGCATCTCTTACCTTGGCGATTCTTACTGTGCCAGTTGTTATAGTTGCGACGGAGGAAGGCTTGTCTCGTGTACCTAAGAATATTCGAGAAGGTAGCTTGGCATTAGGCGCAACTAAATGGGAAACATTATGGAAAACGGTTTTACCGATGGCCAGCCCAGCGATGATGACAGGTTTAATTTTGGCTGTAGCGCGTGCCGCAGGTGAAGTAGCACCTTTAATGCTTGTCGGTGTGGTAAAACTGGCTCCAACACTTCCACTAGATATGACATTCCCCTACCTGCATTTGGATCGCAAATTTATGCACTTGGGTTTTCATATTTACGATGTCGGTTTTCAAAGCCCGAATATTGAAGCTGCGAGGCCATTGGTGTATGCGACGGCATTTCTTCTTGTCGTTGTTATTATTTTCCTGAATTTGGCGGCAATTTCTGTGCGAAACAGATTGCGGGAAAAATTTAAAGGCTACGATAGTTAAAGCGATAGAATTATGAATAATCCAGATAAACTAGAAGCGGTAAATAAAAACAGCCAGACACAATCCGATGTCTGTATTAAGGTTAATGATCTTAAGCTGTTTTACAGTGAAAAATCGGCGTTACACGGTATTAACATGTCTGTACCAAGGAACAAGGTGACAGCTTTCATCGGTCCTTCTGGTTGTGGAAAGTCAACACTACTTCGCTGTTTTAATCGTATGAACGATCTTGTTGATGATGTTCGTATTGAAGGTAATATCACCATTGATGGTGATAATATTTATGATAAATCAGTTAATGTTGCTGATCTTCGCCGCCGTGTTGGTATGGTGTTCCAAAAGCCAAACCCTTTTCCTAAATCAATCTACGAGAACGTAGCCTATGGATTGCGTATTCAAGGTGTTAATAGTCGCCGTCGATTAGATGAAGCAGTTGAGTCTTCTTTGAAAGGTGCAGCTCTTTGGGAAGAGGTTAAAGATCGACTTGAAGACAGCGCTTTTGGGCTGTCCGGTGGGCAGCAGCAGCGTTTGGTAATTGCACGAGCTATTGCGATTGAGCCAGAAGTCCTTCTTCTCGATGAACCAGCATCTGCTCTCGATCCGATTTCTACACTGAAAATCGAAGAATTAATTTATGAACTAAAAGATAGATATACTATTCTTATAGTCACACATAACATGCAGCAGGCAGCGCGAGTGTCGGACAAAACAGCATTTCTTTATATGGGTGACCTGATCGAGTTTGATGATACAAACAAAATTTTCACCAATCCAGAAAAGAAAAAAACTGAAGATTATATTACAGGTCGTTACGGTTAGTTAAACCTCGGGTAAAGGACAGATACATGGACATAGAAGGCATAGGCCATCATATTTCTCGCCAATATAATGAAGAGTTGGAAGATATTCGCACAAAAGTGATGGAGATGGGTGGGCTAGTAGAGCTGCAGCTCGTCAATGCTGTGAAAGCGCTCGAAGAGGATGACAGCGAACTTGCAGAAACTGTGATTGCCACCGATTATCAAGTTAATTCGTTGGAAGTTGAGATTGATGAAGAGTGTGTTCAAATATTAGCTCGTCGTCAGCCTGCGGCTGGTGATTTGCGTTTAATTATGGCGGTAATCAAAACCATCACTGACCTTGAGCGTATTGGTGATGAAGCTGAGCGTATCGGAAAAATGTCATTAAATTTTAAAACTAATGACAACATAAAAAGCACCTTACCAGCCATTGGTCATATGGGCTCGCGTGTAAGAGTTATGGTTCACGAAGCCCTTGATGCATTTGCCCGAATGGATGCTGAAGCAGCATTGCAGACATGGCATGGAGACAGACAGGTTGATAAAGAGTATGAAGGTATCATGCGTCAACTTATGACCTATATGATGGAAGACCCTCGTTCCATCCCTAATGTGCTGGATTTGCTCTGGACGGTACGTGCACTGGAGCGTATTGGCGATCGTGCTACCAATATTTGTGAATATGTGATGTATCTTGTTAAAGGTAAGGATGTGAGGCACATCAGTGCTGAGCAGATGGAAAAACAAATTCTTAGTTGACCTTCTGTTTTCCAATCAGTAGCCAATTCTGGCTACTGATACCTTCTTAGCTTTCCGACTCTCAATCACCTCTTTTCCGCAAATATCACCTTTTCCAGGTTTATGCTAGAGTAAACCACTTTAGAGAGTTTATGGATATATTGTGATGAAGCACCTTTATCAAAGGTCGTGCTATGTAGTACTTTTTGTTTGTTTTCTGCTTGTTGCTTGTACACCCAAAGTTCAAGAAATTAAACCAGAAAGCACATCAATAGGGCTGCTGTGGACAATTAGTAAACCAGGTTTTAGTGACAGTTTTCTGTTTGGAACCATCCATTCTGATGATGAAAGAATAACTAATCTATCCACAGAAGTTCAGCACGCTTTTAACTCATCCCCAGCTTTTGCGTTAGAACTTATTCTCGACGAAGCCGCAACCAAGTCTGTTATGGCCCACATGTATTTTTCCGATGGTAATACCTTGCAGAATGTTATTGGCGATGACCTATTTAAACGATCGGTAGAGGCCCTGAGCAAAAAGGGAATGTCTAGCAAAGCGGTAAACCGAATGAAACCATGGGCAGTTTTCACTCTTCTTAACATGCCGGACAATCAATCTGGTACTTTCCTCGATGCCATGCTTTATGACAAAGCATTAAAAACAAATAAAAAAGTGGTTGGATTGGAAACACCCATGGAACAAGTCAGTGTGTTTAATGGACTGGATTATGATATTCAAACTCAGTTATTAGAAAAAACACTTGATCAGTATACTGATATGCAAAAAGTGATGGATGAAATAATTGGGATTTATCTTACGCGTGACTTGGAAGAAATTCTGCAGATTAATGAAAAGTATAATCGTTTGATGGGTAAAGAGTTGGCAACCATTTTCAACAAACGATTGTTAACAGATCGGAATGTTCGTATGGCAGAAAGGATGCTTCCTCTATTAGAGGAAGGTCAGGTTTTTATTGGTGTTGGTGCGCTTCACCTTCCTGGGGAAGATGGTTTGATAACTTTACTTAAGCAGCAAGGCTTTGTTTTAGAGTCAGTATATTAATGAATGAGATTGATACGGACAAAGCCATCGCTTTCCTTAAACTCTTAGCAATAGAAGAACGTACAATGAGCTATCAGGAGTTCGCTAATCAATTGGCAATTACCAAGGCACCGATAATTAATACTGTTACAACATTTTTGGAAAAGCTTGTGATTGAGGATATTGATAATAATCGACCGGTTCTTGCTTCAGTTATTGTACAGAAAGGCGAAAAGTCGATCCCCCGACAAGGCTTCTTTCAACTCCTTCAGGAATTAAAGATGTTCAACGGTGATCCGGAGGGTGAGGGCGCTAGAAACTGGCATTTAAATGAGCTTTCCAAACTTAAAAATTATTATTCACATAAAGGCGCTCAATGGTGATTTTCTACAGCGTAACTATTTCGTTATTCGTTTTTCTAATGCTAATGAGTTCTTCCGTTGTTGCAGAAGATATTCCAGTTGATAAAGATAATTTGAAAGATATTGAGTCACTTATCAACGATGCAGACGCAGGTGAAGACGTATTAGTTTTCGAACCAGGCACATATAAAGTAAATATTGAATTAAACAAAAATATAGATTTACGAGCCAGGGATACTACTAATACGGTGCTTGAGTCTTTAAATGGGATTGATCCAGTAATAAGCATTAATGGCGCAAATAATGTTGCTATACAGAACTTCACGTTTAGTAATAATAAATCTGCAATTAAAATATTTGAATCCAATTTTGGTGTAAGTATAGATATTAAAAACAATGTTTTCCAAAAAAATGATATTGCAATTGAAGTTGGTGATGTCTCTAAAATAAATATCGAAAATAATACTTTTTTCAGTAATGCTCAGGGAATTGATGGTTCTCTTTCGGAAGCAGATATTAGAGTTTACCAAAATATTTTTCATAGCAATGAAAACACATTTCTTAATGCAACAAATTTTGATATTTCATTTAACTGTTTTCATTTCAATGAGTCGGTGGGAAACATAGCAGAAGTAAATAGCAATCTCAGCGATACTATTATTTTTGCCGATGATGAAGAAGATGATTTTCATCTAACCGAGGAGAGTGGATGTCGAGATAAGGGTGAAGCCAGCAATGATTACGATGATACGCTTTCGGATCTAGGTGCCTACGGAGGTGCTAATTCTGATCTTGTTCCCAATGTAGTCGTTATAAATCCCATCCCTGAAACAGATATTGTTGATGGCTCTATAGCAGTGAGTTGGAATGAAAACCAGGATTACCGGGTAGAGGGTTATAATGTTTATTACAGTACCAGTGAACTTAAAGGGCTTCATGATTATTCTGAGAGAGAAAATTTAAGTTTTGATGATGCAGAAGATAATACAGAATATACCGTTATAGGATTAGATTTTAATCCTGTAACGCCGAATGCTCCAGCACAACTGATTGTGGAACCTCGTGACGAAAAGTTAATTGTGAAGTGGAATCAATCCACAGATGCAACATCATATACACTTTATTATCAAGAACAGGGAGGTGGTGAAAATAGTAAGGTGCTTGATGGTGAAGATACTAGCTACACCATAACAGGCTTAAGCAATGATATTACCTATGATGTATGGGTGATTGCTCACTATCAGAAACAGTATCACTTTCAGGTTGCTGCCTATTTAGCGTCGAGCACTGAATCCGATTTCCGAGAAAGTAGTTTTGTTCTGGATGATACGATGGTAAATGTAGGTGAGATCGGTAATAGTGCGAAGTCAGATATTGTAGCTGGTCGACCTGAAAAAATTGTAGCATATCCTGATTTGCCAGATGAGGGTTGTTTTATCGCAACTGCAGCCTTTGGTTATTACTCAGCACATGAAGTCCAGATATTACGAGATTTTAGAGATCAATATCTTTTAACATCTAAATTTGGAACGTCATTTGTGCGTTGGTATTACGAACATGGATCAAAAGCTGCTAGTGTTATTAATAAATATGAGTATCTTAAACCATTCGTGAGAGTTGCGTTATATCCTTTGATCATTTCAGTAGAGCTGATCAATATTAGCTTTTTACTCTTTCTATTAATTTTATTAGCATTGATAGCTGGCGCTGTTTTGGCTTTACGATCTATTGCTAATCGTAACAAAGTGACACTTCAATGATATTTCGTTCTGTTGTTTTTTTGTGCTTGTTTTCAGCTTTTTCAGGTGAACTGTTAGCGGAGAACAAATCACCTTCCTGGATGTTTGAATTTCACGCCGGTTTGTTTGAGCCAGAGCTTAGTGATTGGGAACAACATTATGGTAGTTCAAAGTTTCCCGAGTTAGGTTTTAGCTTTGCTTATCGTTTTTTGTCAGTCATTGATGCGGGTGTTAGTCTTGGTTATGGAAAGGATGAAGGGACTGGGCAGTTGCTCAATAACAGCGGAACAGTTGGCGAAGTGGAATATCAAATTATACCCATAGAAGTTTTTGCACTCCTTAGAGGACGTTTGCATGAAAATCAGTGGTTAGTACCTTATATCGGTGGGGGATATACAAGATTTATTTATCGTCAGGAAATAGTTGATCAAAGTAAGGTGCAGGGTTCTGTTAATGGAACCCATGTTCGAATGGGTTTACAGTTACTGCTTGACGCATTAGATCAAAGCGCAGCGCACGGGATGTATCGTCGCTGGGGTGTTTTGAATTCTTATCTATATTTTGACTACAAACAGACTACAGCAGAGATAGATGGTATTGCACTTGGAGGCAAGAGTTATAAAGTAGGTATGATGTTTGAGTTCTAGTTGTCACTAAAAAGGGGAGTAAAAGCTCCCCCTTTAATTTTTCTATTGTTAGCTAGTTGCTTAAGCGCCAGCGAGTTTATCAAAAATTCTGAATCCAGCGAGATAGGTACCTATTGCAGATCCTAAGGAACTCAATATAAATATTAATAGGATTCGAGTTACCTGGTTTGAACGCCAGCCTTTGAGGCTGGTTGTATCTTTTCTTAAGCGACCAAAATCACCCACCTGTGGTTTTTTGATATAAATTTCGACAGCAGCGGTGACCATGCCAGCACCAATCATTGGATTTAATGACGTTATTGGGGCGGCTACAAATGCGGTGATTATTGTTAACGGATGTGCTGACGCGATTAATGCACCAAGCGCAGCCAAGCCGCCGTTGATCACGACCCATTCAAGTAATAATTCGAACCCAAGCTCCGGGCTTCGATAAAATCCAATTCCAAAACCGACAAATATAACACCTACGATTAACCAGGGTAGATATTTAAACCAGGACGACGAGGATGGTATTTTATCCAACTCTTCGATTTTATTAATTGGTTTAGAAATAGTTTTTTCATTGATGATTTTTTCCATGCCGTTCATATGGCCTGCACCAACAACAGCGAGAACATGTTTGTAGTCGTTCTCAGCAATTTCTTTTTGCAGCCTTGCTGACATATAAACATCGCGCTCATGTATTAATGGCGTGAATAAGTGTTGCTCCTGCTCAGCAAATTGCGAAAATGCTGTTTCAAGCATATCGCCTTCTTTTAAATGTTCTATCTCTTCTTCGCTAACTTTTTCTTTAGAAATAATGCTGCTAAATAGACCTGAGAATATTGCGAATCGTTTCCACCATGGAACATTGCGATAGATTCTTTTTAATGTTGTTCCAATCTCTCTATCAATAAGTAGAATGGGGAGGTTAGCTGCAGTTGCGTCATTAATAGCAACTTTCATTTCTGCGCCAGGCTCAATGTTAAATTGCTCGGCCATTCTTTGTTGGAATGCACCTAGCGCCAAACTTGCAGCAACCATGCTAGCGTTACCGGATTTTATGACGTTGAATAAATCCATTTTTTGCATGGCATCTGGATTAACGATGGAGTTATGCCTGCTCGGGCAAAGTTCCACGCCCACCGCATCGAATTGTTTGGTTGCAATAAGTTCTGCCACTTTGTCAGCACTTGCGCGCGAAACATGAGCGGTACCGAGAATCGTAACTTTACAGCCATTTATATCTACAGTAACGATGGGTTCTGATTTATCTACTTTTGCAGGTGTCGAAGTATCTATATCTTTGATGTTTTCTTGCATATATCTTTTCGTATAGTCGTTATTTAATGAGTAATTTCGAAGCGCTAATAATGTAATGGGAGTTTTGAAATCACCAGAGGAAGTGGATATGCTGTTGACGGACATATTATGTCAAATTAATAGTACATCCGATATAATCTGGAACTCTTAACGCAGCTTACTGGGTGTTGAGAGACTTGTCATTAGATTTCTAGTGTAGGGTCAGTTGACGTTTGAGTTTCGTTACTACCGGAGGCGCTTTTTTCACCCGTCAAGGCGGAAGGAGCGCCGTGTAGTCATTCTACATAAGCAACAGTGACGAAACTCAAACGTCAACAGACCCTTATGTTTATTTTGATTGATTGCTAACGACAGAGAGTTAAAAACATGAAACAAGTCTATATAGCTGAGGACAACATAACAGCTCAATTGATGAAGGATTATTTGGCGTCCCGACGTATCGATTCAATAATAAAAGGCGAATTATTGTTAGGTGCAATCGGAGAAATACCCGCAAATACTTTTCCTACAGTATGGATTGTTGAAGATGATGATTATGAGCACGCGCTTCAATTGGTAAAAAATTATGAAGATGGTTTGTCTAATGAACAAATTTTTAACAATGTTTGGCGGTGCGAAGGGTGTGATGAGTTAATCGAGGCCCAGTTTACACAATGCTGGAAATGTGGCGGTGAGAGAGTGCGTTAGCTATTTAGTGCTTTATTGTTGGATATTAATTTTGCTTGAGATAGGGATTGTTCTGTTTTTGCAAATAGACCTGCTTCAGTTTCTGCTTCGTTCGGGTATGTAGATAGCCCGATATTGATGTTGATGTTCAATAATTTCCCATCCCCTATATTAATTGGGTTTTCTTGTATTGCTTCTTCGAGCCTTGTTGCTGTTTCAAGAGCTCCTCTGGTATCTGTTTCCGAGAGGATTACACCAAATTCATTACCCCCAAATCGTGAGGATAAATCCGTTGGCCGGATGGTTGAACAAATAGTATTCGCTACTGCGCAGAGAATTGAATCCCCTACTAGGCGACCATATTTTTCATTCACCTGTGTAAAGTTATCAATATCAATTAGCAACAATGAAAAAGCCCGGTCGTAGCGTTTTGCTCGCTGAATTTCCAAAGCTACTTCTTCCTGCAATTTCGTTCGATCATAAAGTCCAGTTAGATTGTCGTGTACTGATAAAAAGTTGAGCTCGTTTTGAATATGTTCATAACGTTCAGCGAGCAGATTAAATGCCGATGCTAAATGTCCTAGCTCATCATTTGAATTAAAATTAATACGTTCAGCAGTATTTCCTTGTCCAAATTTGTTGACACTTTTTTCCATACGACGAATTGGTTGTATTACCGATTGGCGTAAAGAAAGTGCAGCCAATGCAGCGAGAAGTAATCCAAGCGAAAAAATCAAGGTAAGTGTTCCGATGGATTGCCATTCATTGTCTTGAGCAATAAAACGATGATTTTTAATCTCATCCAGTGCATTTTCGGATACTTCATCAAGCAATGAAACAGTGCGGCTTAGATGTCGTCCGAATTTGTCAACATTACTAACAAGATCACTCATGGGCGGGACATGGTCTAATGTGAGTAATTTTTCTCCAATTTCCCGCGCTTGTTGCCACTCGCTCTGAGCTGAGACGAATAGCTCTCCATCGGGAGATGATAGTGTTTCGATCTTTAGTATGTTTTCAAACATGAGCTCGATATTACTCGCCAATCTCAAAAAAGAGTCTCTGTCGGCTGATTCACCACGATTGAGATATAAATGAAAAGGTAGTTCTGATTTTAAAATTTCGCTTTGGATTTTATTAGTGGCGGTGAGTTCTTTGAGGGGTGCATCGATAATTTGCGTCAGTGAGCGAGTGTTACCCCTGATGGAATTATAAGCACTGTACATAAGTACAATAATTGGTAGTAGCATAATTAATATACTAACAAGGATTCTTGTTCTCAGAGAATGCCACAAACTATTCAAATTTTTTAAAAACATGTAAATGCCAACTGGTTTTATATTTGTTGTTGTTCCTGCTTCATTCAGAGCATAAATCAACGGCGTATATGTAAGTTGTTTGATGCTATGTATGTCGGCTGTTTGCGAGTGAATATTAAACCTAAAAAAAGCAGTTAACCCATGAAATATACTCAATGATACTTACTTAAGGGCGTAACGCAGCCTCTTGTTTTGCCTAGCGTTATGAAAAAAATTTGCTTCACTAACCAGTAAGTGAAGACCACTTTTTTCATTCGACAATTGATCCTGCATCGCCTAAAGCGCCTACTTTTGGTGTTCTCGATTGTTTGATCCAGCCGCAACCTACCGATTACATCTATGTAAACGTAGTATTGTCCATCCTTGAATTTGCCCGCTATTCAAAACAATATTTTATGTTCAATTTCCACATCTAATTGATTTTTCGAAAGTTAATAAGTGAAAGAGTTTGTTTTTGTCGTATAGATTAATACAATCATCTATCAATTTTTTAACCCTCTATCGATTAGTATTAAAAAGTGAAGCAATAGTTCAGAAATCAACTGGATTGGAATTCACAGCAGTAGTTATTGGTATTACGCCAATATCTTGTACAGTGAATTCAGTTCAACCGATTTTTCTAGGAATAAAAAAACCGCAACAACAAGGTACATTGTTACGGCTTTTTCTGGAGGGAGTCTTTGTGGTTTATACTGGACCCACTATACCACAAAAATTAGAAGGGTATCATTTTTTTACCCACATTTTGAATCACCGCAGTTCAAGCAAGTTAAACAGCCGTCCATTTTTATCATGGCTTTAGTGTTGCACTTAATGCAAAGTTCCGCGCTAGCAGGAAAACCGGCGTCTTTTGCATCAGTCGATGCCTGTTTTCCTTCAATTTCGGCTTTTTTTGCAGCAATAAACTGTTTTTGATGCTCATCTAGCTCGTCAGATTCAATTAATCCAATCATTTTTAAGTGCTGCTCAATCACATCGCCAATTTCAGCGACTAATGAAGGCATATACTTTCCGCCTTTTTTGAAATAGCCACCACGAGGATCAAAAACGGCTTTCAACTCTTCCACTAAAAAGGTGACATCACCACCTTTTCGAAAAACTGCTGAGACAATTCGAGTCAAAGCAACAATCCATTGAAAGTGATCCATATTCTTAGAGTTAATGAATACTTCAAAGGGGCGGCGAATTTCGTGTTCAGTGCCGGGGTTTAATACCATGTCGTTAATGGTAACGTACAAAGAATGTTCAGAAAGTGGCGTTTTTAGTTTATATGTTGCGCCAACCAGCATTTCAGGTCGCGCAACTTTTTCATGCATGTGTTCCACTTCAACGTCAGGCTCTTGATACTGAGCTTCTTCTTTGATTTCTTTTATTGTTTCTTCATCGTTTTTAACAACACTAAAGCCAACAATTTTTTTTCCTATTTGGACACTCACCGGTGTTTCTCCCAAAAATAATATTTTTGTTACTAAAATGACGTCCCAATGCGTTTAGGTTTTGTCTCAGAGCAAGGCATTTTTTGAGCGGAGAATGGGAGCATATGAAAAATATGTGACCATTCGAGTACAAAAAATAACGCCGCTCCGGGGCAAAAGATGAATGCAGTGGGTGTTATTTAGAATTTTCCGTAATAACCTTCTTTTAACGCATCATAGAGATTAGCCGCAGTATGCATTTCGCCATCATATTCAATCTCTTCGTCGCCTTTAACTTCAACGGTGCTGCCATCTTCAAGACTAAATTGATAGACCGTGTTTTGTAAATCTTTCTCTTTAACCAGAACACCCTGGAACGCTTCAGGATTAAAACGGAAAGTTGTACAGCCTTTTAATCCCTGGTCGTATGCATAGAGGTAAATATCTTTAAAATCGTCATAATCATAATCCGTTGGCACATTTGCAGTTTTAGAAATCGAAGAATCGATCCATTTTTGTGCAGCAGCCTGAATATCGACATGAGCTTTTGGTTTAATATCATCCGCTGTGATGAAGTAATCCGGTAGCTTTTCATTCTCTGTTTCTGAAAATGGCAATGCATCCGGATTAATCAATTCGCGATATGCCAGCATTTCAAACGAATAAACATCAACTTTTTCTTTACTCTTCTTACCTTCACGAATAACGTTTCTGAAATAGTGATGCGCAAAGCTCGGCTCAATTCCGTTACTTGCATTATTCGCCAGAGAAAGAGAAATAGTCCCTGTTGGTGCGATAGAGCTGTGATGAGTAAAACGTGCGCCGATTTGAGCAAGCTCTTCAACTAACTCAGGCTCTACTTCAGCAATTTTTTGCATATAGTTGCTGTATTTTGTATGTAAGACTTTGCCTAAAACTTTATCGCCCACTTTAATGCCGTCTTTTTCCATTGCTGGACGTAAACGCATCATCGCTGGTGTTATTTCGAATTCCTCTTCCATGATCGGCGCTGGCGACTTTTCTTTGGCTAATGCTAGGCCAGATTTCCAGCCTTGCACAGCAAGCACTTTTGTTACTTCTTCAGTAAAGTCTACAGAATTAGCTGAGCCATACTTCATGCCCATCATCGTTAGTGTCGATCCTAAACCGAGATAACCCATGCCATGACGTCGTTTGTGTAAAATTGCTTGCTCTTGACCTTTGAGCGGTAAGCCATTTATTTCAACAACGTTATCTAACATGCGGGTGAAGATGTCGACAGCTTTTTTGAATTCATCCCAATCAAATTCAGCTTTGTCGCTGAAAGGTTTTTTCACAAAACGTGTTAAGTTGATTGAGCCAAGTAAACAAGAGCCATAAGGTGGAAGAGGTTGTTCACCACAAGGATTGGTCGCACGAATATTTTCGCAGAACCAGTTATTGTTCATTTCGTTGACTTTATCAATCAAAATGAAGCCAGGCTCCGCAAAATCATAAGTGGATGACATAATCATATCCCACAAACGACGAGCTCTAATGGTGCGGTAAACTTTACAAGCTACCTGACCTGTCTCGTTAGTGATATAAGATTCTGTAATCGGCCAATCACGCCAAATAACTTGTGAATCGTCATTGATATCGATGCTGTCAATTTCTGCTTCGCTTTCTCTCATTGGGAATGCGAGTTTCCAATCTTTATCGCCTTTAACGGCTTCCATAAAATCTTGAGTGATCAGTAGTGACAAATTAAATTGACGCAAGCGACCATCTTCTCGTTTGGCGCGAATAAACTCAATAACATCAGGATGCCCAATATCAAATGTTGCCATTTGAGCGCCGCGTCTGCCACCGGCAGATGAAACGGTGAAGCACATTTTGTCATAGATATCCATAAAGGATAGCGGGCCTGATGTGTATGCACCAGCACCAGAGACATAAGCACCTTTAGGGCGCAGTGTGGAGAATTCGTAACCGATACCGCAGCCTGCTTTTAGCGTTAGGCCTGCTTCATGAACTTTATCGAGGATATCATTCATTGAGTCCTTAATAGTTCCCGAAACGGTACAGTTAATTGTTGATGTTGCTGGTTTATAGGCAAGTGCGCCCGCGTTGGACATAATCCGCCCAGCAGGAATAACACCTTTTCGCAATGCCCAAAGGAAATTCTTTTCCCACTCTTTTCTTTTTTCTTTAGTCTCTTCCACTTCAGCGATGGCTTTAGCAACGCGTTTGTAGGTATCGTCGATGGTGATATCAACAGGGCTGCCCTCTTTATTGACGAGGCGATATTTCTTCTCCCAAATATCTAAAGAAGCAGATTGATATTCAATTTCTGTCACTTCGTTAGGTACGGCTTTTAGATGTGCTGTTCTCATATTGGCGGTCTTCGTCATACTGCATCCTTAATAAATTAGGCCACTTTTATTAAAATATTATCAGCCTCCGTATAGATGTTGTATTTTAAATAAGCAAAACACAACATCTTGTGGTTATGCGCGTAAGGTTAGGGCTAAATCTAACTTTAGTCAAGTTCAATTGCTGGTGATAAAGTAGCCATTTAGATTATATATATCAATAACTTACGATGTTTTTCTTTTAATTCAGTGGGTTACGAAGTTGTGTGTAAATCCTTTTGGTCATACTATATATTGTGGTACGCAATTTTCATGATTGTTTCTCTTTTAATGTTTTTTTGACGCAATTACACTTGAATTTACCTGTCCTTAGCACCATTTTTATAGTGAGAACTAATGAGTTAACTAACTTCTAAGGAGATTTACGATGAGTGGATTAATACGCCGAGAACCTTGGGGTCTATTGGGTCAATTTCATGACGAGATCGACCGCCTGTTTCAAAATAAATTCCCATTAACTTCAAACGAAATGCCAAGTGTTGCATCAGATTGGGTACCTGCGGTTGATGTAAAGGAAGAGAATGATAAATATGTTATCCATGCGGATATACCCGGAGTTGATCCTAAAGATATTCATGTCAGCATGGAAAATGGATTTTTAACAATCCGCGGCGAACGCAAACATGAAAAAAATGAAGCCGAAGAGGGTTTCAAGCGTGTTGAGCGTGTTAGTGGTACGTTTTTCCGCCGATTTAGCTTGCCAGATACGGTTAATGCAGAAGGCATTACAGCTAAAGGACAAAACGGTGTATTGGAAGTAGTGATTCCGAAAGCGAGTCAGCCTCAGGCTAGAAAGATAAATGTTGTTGAAGGGTAGATTGTTATCAATGTGGTGCTAGTCTGATTGGACTAGTGCTATTCTAATATTGAGCTACGTCGTAGTATCGTAGCCAGGATGAAGCTTGCGGAATCCGGGAAGAACTATCTCACCTCACTACTCCCTCAGGATAGTAAAAATTAGCAAAAGACACAGTCAAGATGGTTCACAAGTCTGACGACATCAAATATTTGTGGATTGTTTTCTAAACTGAGACAGCAAAATGGAATCCTAGAAGAGCGAGTGGATTAAGAAAAAACACTCTATATGAAAAACTCAATTAACTTTCTGGTAATACGGTAAACGCTCGTTAACTTTGTTGAGATAAATTTTACTTTCTTCAAAGGGGAGTTGATCTACTAATGTTTTAAAAACCGCATCGGCACTTTTTGCATTAATTGCATCAAATGATTTTTTCAATATGGAATTGCCAGTAAATGCCCTGGCGATATTTCCTAATCCTGAATTATAAGCGGCAATAGTACAATAGAGTCGACTTTTAGGTTCAGTAACCCCCCCCCTGTAAATAATCATAATACATCACGTTGAAATATGCAGAGCCTAACTCCGTGTTATTTACATTGTTATAGTTATATAAAAAGTTGGGGTGATTATTTTTTCTTTAAAAGCTTCGTTGTCTAAACTTGCTATTTAGCAAAACAACTTATTCATATGGAATCGTTATTTTATGATTTATTCATACAATTCCCAATGTACAAAATATAGTATAGCTCCATGATCCGGTGATGATTCAATCATTGATCATTAATTTTCCATCATAAACCCTAATCCCTATTTAGAAACGCGAAATAATGTGCACCAAAAGAGCTTGTGTAGGATGCGTGTTTCTAAGTAGGGATTAGGGATAAAGCTTAAACTACCGGCTTTAGCTATATAATGATATGCCTCACGAAATAAGGAGGTTGATATGGAATATAGGTACGGCAGTCATACGGTATACCAGATAGAGTATCACTTTGTATTGGTAAGCATAGATCATGTGCACATATTTGTGAGCTATCCCCCCTAATATGACTACAAGTGAAATTATGAGGTGAATTAAAGGAGTGGGATAGAGTGGTCTATGGTTTTAAAAGAAGCTCAGGAATGCGCGCGAAACGACTTGCTAATCCGCTTCAGAAGCGGAATTTTTTCTGTAGAATCCACGAGCAAGTGGGAACGAGCAATTTCGGAGTGATGTGCTGGGGAATCGTTAGTGATACATTGGCGAACAAACTCCAGCAGTTGTTGCTTAAATTGGCTATGCTCCAAGGCCAATGTCTGTTCTATCAAATGCTCAGCTTGAATAAATTCACCATCAGTCATCAGTTTGATCGCTTGCGACGTTAAATTTTTTGCCTCATTACGAGCTTTTACAGCGAGGGCCAATTCGGCCCCGCAGCGCTGGCATTGGGCTTCAGCATCTAAGCGCCCACGACAGATAGGACAGCGTTCCATTACGACTCCAAATAGAAAACTAGATCGGACAATTGGCTAACGGCATCATCGATATCACCACCTTGAGCAAGTGCATCTTTCAGGCGTTCAACACCATCAACTAAATCCTCTCTGTCATCTTCACCGGAACCTTCCATTAAACTTTCCGCCTTTTCAATCAAGATCTGATTATGATTGCGTTGATTATCAGAGCGTGCTTGCTCGCTGAGGGATCCATCACCAAGCAATTGGCCAATACGCATCTTGGCCTGTTCTAACTCCTCTTCATCAAAACGAGCGATAGCATTGTCGATTGTAATACTTACCTCCATTCCGGTTGCTTTTTCTTTGGATGAAACATGTAATATGCCGTTGAGATCGAGGCTAAAAGTGGTGAGAATTTCGTTACCAGCAGGAGCTTTGCTTAATCCTTCAATGGTATAACGACCAATTTCTGTATTGTTCAACGCATCTTTTTCTTCACCTTGGTAGATCATCACGTCTACCCTTTCTTGATTATCGTGGGGCGTAAAAAAAACTTCAGTATGGCGCGCTGGAATGGCACTGTTTTTACGGATAAGTGGGACGTAAGTATAGGGGTACATCTCACCGTCAAGCATAGATAGTGCACTGGTGCCAAATGTATAAGGCGTAATATCGACCAGGACACTATTTACTTTGTCACCACTGATAACTGCTCCTTGAATCGCTGCGCCACTGGCGACACACAAATCAGGGTCGATTTCGTTTCGAGTGGGTAAACCTACCTCTTGCTCAAGCCGTTGGCTGACTAGCGGAGTACGAGTGGCACCACCAATCAACAGGATTTCATCTAAATCAGAGACACTCAGATTTGCTCCTTCCAATGCTATGTGGGCCGCTTGTAGAGTTTGGTCAATGAAGGGAGTAATCATTTCTTCATAATCATGACGACTCAATTCAAGCGACAGATGTATTACTTTGTTATTTTTTTTTAGTAGATATTCTTCATCCAGCATGGCAAACGGGTTATTGGAAAGGTAGATCTTAGCTGACTCCGCAGCCCGCCTAATCCGTGCAATCACTTGAGGAGTAAATGCCTTTTCTTCAATAGAAAATTCATCTTTCAGGTGTTGAATGGCATGATCAATTATTTTTTGATCAAAATCATCGCCGCCAAGGTGATTGTTACCATGGCTGGCCAACACTTCTACCACGTCGTTTTCCAGGCGGACGATTGATACGTCAAAAGTGCCGCCACCAAGGTCATAAGCCATGATATTTTTTTGGCCTAGATGGTTACTCTCATAAGCTAATGCTGCAGCGGTGGGTTCGTTGATAATACGTGCTACTTCTAAGCCTGCAATTCTACCGGCATCGCGGGTAGCCTGGCGTTGAGCATCAGAAAAAAAAGCTGGCACGGTGATCACTGCTTTGTTTACCGCTTCACCCAAGTGCTGTTCAGCGATAGTTTTAAGCCGCTTAAGGATAATGGCCGAAATTTCCGCAGGCGTATAGCTGTGTTCACCTAAGTTAATTTGATAGTCACTGCCCATGTGGCGTTTAATCGATTTGACCGTACGTTCAGGGTAAAGGGCAAATTGGTTGGCTGCAGATTCACCAACCAACATGCATCCATCATCTGCCAAACCAACGACTGAAGGTAGTAAATAACTGCCGTTGTGAATTTCTAAAACTTCAACTTTTCCGTCTTTTACAATGGCGACTTCTGAATTGGTGGTGCCCAGATCAATGCCGATTATTCTTTCGCTCATTTCATTTCTCTATCAATTTTATTTACAATAACTTCTGCAACACGTAACAATTGCCCCTCGCGCAAATAGCCTTTACGAGGTTCGATCAGCACTACTCCATCCCCGAATCCAGCACGTTGCTCTATCGCACTCACCTGCATAGTATGGGGGTCCAGTTGCTTGCCGACAGCATCCACAGGTTTTACTTTATAACGCTCCAACAACCCATCAATTCGGCGCAGAGAAATATCCATACCCTGTTGCTGCGACTGGATATGTGCTGACGCACTTTCATCAAGAAAAGCTAACCAGCCTGGCTGATAAGATTTGGCTTGTTCTACTCCCGCTTCGATTCGGTCGCGCAGATCCAGTAAATTCAGCAAAAATGGCCGTTCTATTTTTTCCTTATCAGCATCCTGTTGTTGGCGACGTTCCTCGAGCTCATTGTTGAGCTGTTCATTACTGTTCTGCAGTAACGCTATCAGACCCTGAAATTCTTCGATTGCTGTCTTTACCTGGCGAGATTCAATTTTGACTTCTGCTTTTAACGCTGCCAATTCAGTGAATAAGCGATATAGGTCGATCTCAGGTTTTTCTATGTTGCTTGTGTTGGTGGGTGTCGTATCTAAATAATCACTAAACTTTGCCAACAGTTGTTGCTTTGCTTCAGTATCACCCATTATTTGAATATTTCCTTAGTAGAGCGATTTAGTAGCGCTTGAAAATTAGCTAAGCTTGGTCGTTGAGGTGACGTTGACGAATTTGATACTGCTTGTGCAATCAAGTCTTCAGGAGAAGGTGATTGGTAGTGAAACAATTCGCGTTGCAATCGCAGTCGATGCGTTTTAATTGCATCATAGGCTGTTTGAATTTGCTGAAAAACTTCAGCATCTTTTTCTGGTGGGCATAGGCGAATGGCTTCCAAATAGGCTTTGCGTACTTCTTCATCAGTCGTTTTTCGATCAAGTGCAAGTATGATGTAGGGGTCTTTCAGCATCAGAACAGATCCAGTTGTTTATTAGAATGTGGTTTGCTTTCTTTTTTGGTCTTTTTTTTCTTTTTTGGTTTAGGTGGTGGCGGTGAGAAAGGGTCAAAGTTATCGCCCATATCACTATCAATTAATCCGGCCAAATCACGTTCGATCATATTTTTCGCATACTCCCGAAGCTCACTCTCGCCCATCTCTTTTTTTAGTTTTTTTAATTCGCTATCGGGCATCATCTTAAATAACATCTCAATGAAATCTTCAGTACTAGGTAGCGGTCCTTCATCTAAATCGTTATCAATATCAAAATAAGGTGGAACGCCTGAATAGTCCATTAAAACCTCAATACGGCGTCGTAATCTTTTGTCATCATTTTCATGTGCTATTTCAATTAAATTATGTAATCGATTGTAGTCCTCATCCGATAAATAATTGTTAATTTCCGTTTGCGCGTTTATTTTATAGTATTGAAACATCAGCTCATCGGGGCATTGTTTACAGGCTTTTTTTGCAAAGCTCAGAGATAAATTGTGCTGGTTAAAGTGACTTGTTGTTTCACATATCAATTCAAATTCAGATACGCTGTATTTATGTTTTATTCCCGTGCTCAAAGTTTGCGTCAACATTGACAGTGCTTCTGTAGCGTCACCTGTTTTTTCGCTTTTATCGAGTTTTTTCAACAAATGAAAAAGTTGCAGCAACTGCTCTTTCGGTATCGATTTAGGTAGCGGCTTGATTTTTGCCTTTTTCAGCGCCTTTGTTGCAGAGCGTTTCTGGCATATCAATTCCTGAAGCAAATAAAAATGACCACAAAGTTCTCCGCCCAGTTTCTCTTTAGCTGTCATCCACAGTGTGGAAGCTTCTTGTACTAGATCTTGATCCAGCAACCAGGTTCCGCGAACCAGGTCCACTCTAGCTTTATCCTTTTCTGTTCGAGTCCAGCTTTCAGCGATATCCAGCTCTTTTTCCGCTAGACTATATTTGCTGTTGTCTATTTGCTTTCTGGTGTGGGATAAGTGGGCGTCGATCAGTGATGTACGCACACGAGTATTGATCGGATCTTTTTCCAGGATTCGTTTTGCCAGTACGGCTGCTTTTTTATAGGCATTACTCGCTAAAGCTGTTTCAACCGCTTCAGTGAGAATGAGGATGTCATCCGGAAAAAATTTCATCGCCTGTTCTAGCCAGTGTCGTGCTTGTTTTAATTCTCCGTGTTCGCGATAGGTTGATATAAGTCGAAGGTAGCTAGTAAGGTCCTGAGGATCATGAGTAAGAATCTGCTCTAACAAAGGTGATGATGAAATGTCCATTTCATCATCAAGACGATCAAACTGCTGTAACTTATGGCCACTGATTAATGCAAGGGAGAGATGATAGTCGTCAGGAGTATCACAATCCTCGGGTGTCAGTAAATCCTCTACGTCCTCCCACTGTTCAACAATATGAAGTGGATAAGCATCGCATAATTCCTCTTTCCATGCATTTATTTTCGCATATTCAATCGTGGAGGGCTTACCATACACTTTGGCAAAATTTGAGTTGCAGCCTGGGCTTTTCGCTAGTAGGCGCAAAGCAATATTACGCGCATATTTATCCCCCAGGGTTTGCCGATGGCGTAACACAAAACGCATCAAAGGCTCCGCGGAAGGAGAATCCCCCAGTTGTCGAAGCTCCTCAGTAAATTTCAGCAGCTTACTGTCAAGACCGCGCTTTGTTGCAATGAATTGAGTTACCTGAGGATTTAGTTTTTTTATATTAGCAAACAGTAAGGTGTCTGGTTTAAAAGAAGCTGCTACCGCTTCAGCAAGTGGTATAAATGGAGAAGACGATGGAACCCGTGCGAGTAATTTCGTGACTGCGACAGTGTCATTTTCTGGTAAAGACAAAGCCTTCAAAATCTGACGCAGATCGCGAAACGGGGAACGAAAAGAAATTGCCCTAAGCTGATCTTCCAAAATTTCATCATTGCCATCGCAATAGGCCTCCAGTGCTGCTAAAGCTACTGGATGATCTTTCACCAACATATCATCTACTGGCAATGTTTTTAATATTTCACTTGGTTGTGCAAGACTTAGCGCTGCTAAATGTTCACGAACCTCAAGCAAAACCCCCTGCTGTTCAAGTTCTGTACTGTTCTGTTGATAGAGCGCAAATGCCTGCTCCACCATGCCAGCAGCAAGTAGGATGCGGAAATAGAAGAGATCAGTCAGCGGCTTCCCACACAATTCCGCGCGATTACGCCAAATCATCACCGCTTCTTTATACATTTTTTTTGAGGCTAGTTCTTTTGATCGCTCACTATAGATGGTGGCGAGCAGCTCAAGCCACTCGGGGCGTTTTTCCAGCTTCAATAAATTTTTGCAGCGCTCTGATGCTTCTTTGTACTTTTTGGCAGCAAAAAGTGCTTGAATCTCTTGTTCCTGGATCTCTGGTACTAGTGTGGAACTTCGATTTTTGCAAGAAGTTTGAGCTTTGTGAGTTTTTTTACGTTTGCGCGTCATGAGTGTTCATTAAATGAGCGATAAAGAGAATATTATACAATAGAGCAGTGCGGGAAATTAAAAGTATTTTGTAAAAAACTCAACTTTGTTTTCATTCCTTAGTTATTAGGCTATCTGACATTTGGACAGTTGAATTAGCATCTGTTCAGCTTGCTGGTTGAGCAAGCAAGCAGAATGCGTGTTTAATGCCCCATCGGAATATTAACACCAAACATGAAATTTTCATTTTCGTTAAGATACAGCTCCCCTGCATACCAGCCTTTGGATTTAATGCTTAATTCGATGAATGTATGAAACTTGCTATTCCAATGTTGTTCAGAATAGACGGACATTCTTCCTCCCCATTGAGCTTCTGTGCTTGTAAATGAAAAATCTTTGGGTTGATTCCACACGCTAATGCCAAATGTATTCTCGGTAAACAGTTGGCCGAAATGTTGTGGTAGAGAAATTAGCTCAAGACTCACGCCTGGAAAATAGTGTTCTTTGTTATTATAGTTGTGTAGCGTGAAAAATACTTTTCGGTTACTTGTTTGTAAATATAAATGAGCATCAATGCTGTAACCAAAGGGTGTTAAATAGTGTTTTAAATTGGCATTCCATAGAACTGGAGAGTTAATTATATTGTTATTGTATAAAAATCCTCTTTTTCCAAAGAGAAATGGATCGAAAAAATTCAGATAAGAGAGGTAATGTTGTTTCCGCAAAAACCGCTTTTCTTCGTCATCTAACATTGAATAGGTAATATAGCGATTAATTCCAACACCGCTGGGGTGGGTTCCTCTATCAGCATAGGGTTCGTCAGGACGAAACAGATCATATACCCAGGCATTGCAATCTAATCCAGTAAAATCACGACCTGAAATATTTTGCCCTTCATCTTTCAATATTTCTCGAGTGAGACTGTTGGATTCGTTGGAAGCACACGTGTATAGGTACGCCGATGTATTAATGCTATTAGATATGAGAATGAATTGATCAAAAGTTTGTGTGTCATGAAAAAACTGATCTTTTTCAATGACAAGGTTTAATTGGTTTTGTGATTCTAAACCTGCTGAGTGCATACGAATAAAATCGTGAGGGTGGTTCTTTTTTAAATTGCTGAGGTCTTCATCTTTTACATCACTCACAGAAATTGTTTCAGAAAAAAATTCCATTTCGTAAACTTCATTGTAGCTGTTAATGCCGTATTGTCCCATGACTGTACGATGCCACTCTTCATGTAACCAGGCATTAGAAAGTGGTATCCAAGATGTGAGAACATCGAACGCGATAATGGAAAAAAAAGTCGGTTTAAAATCGTGATCCCAATATTCAGACAAACCATAGTGCGCGGATTGATAAAAACCCTTGGTGAAGTAGAGAGATTGGGTCATGCTGGGATTAAGTGGATTGAAGTCCTTGTTGTATGGCAGGTCTACAAGTGGGAGCTTAAGCGTGAAAGCCGGTGTTGCTTGAACGCTACTGAGCATGAAAAGCAAACTTGTAATGGTAAGTATCTGTCTGAGCAATGGCTTCATATTTGACTGTATTATAGTTGTTATATTCTTTAAGATAGACGGTTTGTTGCGTGCGGAACCAGTTTAATGAATACAAGTATCAAGATTATAGGCATATGTGGAAGTTTACGGAATGGAAGTAATACGTCCATTGTTGTGAAATCCGTGTTAGCAGCGGCTGAAAAAGCGGGTGCCGAAGTGCAATTCATCGACCTTCGTGACTATGAGCTGGTGTTCTGTGATGGGCGCAATCAAGAGGATTATCCTGACGATGTTAAACGTTTGCGCAGAGAGGTAAAAAGCGCACATGGTGTTATTTTAGGCACGCCAGAATATCACGGAAGTTATAGTGGTGTTTTAAAAAATGCGCTGGATCTGATGGGATTCGAAGAGTTAGAAGGAAAAATGATCGGCCTTGTTGCTGTATCTGCTGGGGCATTGGGTGGGAATGATGCGTTTAATAGCCTCCGTAATGTTGGGCGATCTTTACACGCTTGGGTAGTGCCCGATCAGGTTTCTATCCCCTATGTTGATAGTGTTATATCGAAAGATGGTGAAATCGCCGATGAAAATGTGCGCAATAGGCTTGAGAATTTAGGCCACCAAGTTGCCAGGTTTTCTTATCTTCATTGCTCTTCCAAATCGAAAGCATTTATTAAAGCTTGGGAAGAGGCTCCTCAAAATCCTGGTGCGGATTATAGTTCTTAGATCTATCGATTTTGTTCGGATATAATTGATCGATTAAATTTTCATGTCGTAAATTCAAGTCAATAATGATTAAAATCCTAGCCAGACTAATTCTTCTAGTTTCAATTTTCTTGCCATTCTCTTTTGCTCATGCCAAAGAGTTGACTCTTCCCGATGATCATCTGCATCAAGTTGATGATTGTACTCGATGCCATAGTAGTGGTATTGATATTTCCAAAATCGTTCAGGATAAATCGTGCACCAGTTGTCATACTCAAGATGTGCTGAATAAATTTGTTGTTAAATTAGCCAATGGTGAGTTTTCGATTAAGCATAGAACGAAAAATACACATCATATCGATGGTTCAGCTATCAATAAGGCGGCATTTTATGATGAGTCGAAATTTGGTGACGAGCCTAATTCCATGGTCACAATCCCTGCTGGTAAGTTTATTATGGGCACAGATGCGCGATTGTCTGATGAAGGTCCGCAGCATGAAGTAATGCTACCTGCTTTTCAAATTGATAAATACGAAGTGACAAATCTACAGTATAAAAAATTTATTAATGCGACCAAGCGTAAGTCACCTTCCCATTTTCGAAATCGCACCTACCCGCGTGGAAAGGTTGATCATCCAGTAGTTTATGTAAATTGGAATGATGCAAAGGAATATTGTGAGTGGGCAGGCAAGCGCTTACCTACTGATCAAGAGTGGGAGAAAGCGGCGCGCGGCACTGATGCTCGCACTTATCCCTGGGGTGATGAGTTTGATATTGCCAAAGCCAATATGCCCTTGCGATGGGAAAAGTTTGGTCGAAAATTTGGTGATACTTTGCCTATCGCAAGTTTTCCTGAAGGCGTGAGTCCTTATGGTTTGATGGATATGACCGGCAATGTGTGGGAATGGACTGAGTCGTGGTACAAAGCATATCCCAATAATCAGATAGAGTCGGAAAGTTATGGGGAACGTTATAAAACGTTAAAAGGTGGCTCGTGGTTCGATTGCTCCTTTTATAAGTGCGGTATTTCTGCACCAGTTTTTAATCGTGCGTTTTTTGGGAAAAAGACAAAAAATGATACTTTCGGTTTTCGATGTGCAAAAGATAGCTAATCCGGTATATAAATATGAAAAAAATTCTAAGCCTTTCGCCACTTTTAGTTGTTACGGCGTGTAGTCAAAATGTTGATAATGTTGAGTCAAAAAAAGTAGCTCCTGTTGAAAAGCCAGTAAAATTTGAAACTGCTGTTATCGATGTCCCTATGAAATTAGTGCCAGCAGGTGAATTTATCATGGGGAGTAATAAGGTAGATACAGAAGGTATGCAGGAGCGATACGGATTTCCTGCGCCGCTTTTTGTCAATGAACATCCCGAACGCAAAGTAAACCTGAAAGCATTTATGATTGATGAATTTGAAGTAACGAATTCAGATTATAAAGCGTTTTTACTTCGTACACAGGGCGAGGCACGTGGTGCTGTTCCGCCAACATGGAGTCAAAATGGTTATGGGTTGGCTAAAAGCCAAATGAAAACGATGGATATGGATACGCTTCGAATGATCGGAGCGGAACATTTTAAATTGGACATGGATACGACTGTGATGAGTCGTGAAGAACTCATGACGGCCATGCTGGAACAGCAAACATTTGAAGATAAAAAGCCGGTAGTGGGTGCAACATGGTACGACGCGGTGAAATATTGCCAATGGCGTAGTGCACGATTGCCAACCGAAGCCGAATGGGAAAAGGCCGCAAGAGGAACTGATGCCCGTGAATTTCCCTGGGGCAATAACTGGGACCCTAAAATAACCAATACTGGCGATGAAGCAGAAGAGGAAGAGGGTATCGCACAAGTTGGCACGTTTCCTAAAAATGCATCACCTTATGGGGTTTATGATATGTCGGGCAATGTCTGGGAGTGGGTAGAGGATTGGTATCAGCCCAACAAAGGCTCTACAGATAAAGATCCTGAATATGGAGAGACAAATAAAGTAATTCGTGGCGGTAGTGGTGGGATGGGACACTATGCCATCAGCTATTTTTATCGAAATGCGACTCGCCAATATGCGAAGCCCGACACAGTTGCCGAAGATATTGGTTTCCGCTGCGTAAAGGATGTGTAACCTTCTATAGCAATGAACTACGGTTCAATAGGTTCTATAGCCCGCTTTTCCGGGTAATATTGTTGAACCGTTTTTTTACTCCAGTAGCTGGAAACGATCAGTATGATAAGTCCTAAAATCATAATCCGTACAAAAATGTATAATCCAACAATAGTAAGAATCAATGAAAGCACACTCAACTGAAAGGGAACAAACTCGTCCGTATAATTGGCGATAAAATGATTTTGTTTAATAACAAGTAATATAAATAGAATTAAACATGGGATAACAATGTATTTGTTCAACATGAATTCAGCGTTGATTGACTTAAGAAAGTTAACAAGCGGTATAAAATCTGCTGCTAACATGCCTATAAAAAATGCGAAAATTGAAAGAACAATATTTTTCATGCCGATTTTACATGTTTCATCGCTTAATGTTAGATCAGCATAGCTGAAAATTTCCCAGAAATCTATGATCCCATATTTCCCACTAATTGGGTATCAGTATAGAACCTGATGACATTTTGAATGTCAAAAAACGCGCAATATTAGAACAGTTTGGAAGGATTAAAGTTGATGAAAAAAAGTTGTGCCAAATATTTTTCGCTAGGTTTATTTCTGCTTTTTTTGAACACTACTGGTACTGCAGGAATTCCCGTCAATTTACTAGGCACTGCTGCTGGGCAAGAAATGCCCTCTCTAGCGCCAATGCTAGATCAAGTTACACCGGCTGTTGTTAATATTTCAACGCGAAGCCGGGTCAAAGTAAAAGACAATCCACTGCTAAGCGATCCGTTTTTCAGATATTTCTTTAATCTACCTCAGCGACAAAGAGAGCGGGAATCACAAAGTCTCGGCTCGGGTGTTATTGTTGATGCAAAAGAAGGTTTTATTATCACCAATAATCATGTCATTGATAAAGCCGACGAAATTACTGTCACTTTACGTGATAACAGAAAGTTAAAAGCAGAATTAATTGGCCGCGATCCAGAAACAGATATCGCAGTTATCAAAGTAGAGCCGACAAAATTGTCAGCGGTAGAATTATCAAATTCTGATGCATTACGAGTGGGCGATTTTGTTATTGCGATTGGTAATCCCTTTGGGCTAGGTCAAACCGTAACTTCAGGTATCGTTAGTGCGTTAGGTCGTAGTGGATTGGGAATCGAAGGTTATGAAGATTTCATCCAAACAGATGCTTCAATAAACCCGGGTAATTCAGGTGGCGCTTTGGTAAACCTTCGAGGAGAACTTGTTGGTATAAATACTGCGATTCTATCACCGGGTGGAGGTGGCAATGTAGGTATAGGCTTCGCAATACCTGTCAATATGGTACAAGATGTGATGCACCAGCTTATTAAGCATGGTGAAGTGAAGCGTGGGCGCCTGGGAATCTATGTCCAGGATTTAACCGAAGAGCTAGCAAACGCTTTTGGATTGAAGAATCTCAAAGGGGCAGTTGTTTCTCAAGTGATGGACGAGTCCCCAGCAGAGAACGCAGGTTTGAGAGCAGGTGACGTTATCGTACAACTCAATAATCGAATTGTTGATAGTACAGGAGATTTGAGAAACATTATTGGATTGCTTCGTGTGGGTAGCACAGTCGATATGGAAATAGTTCGTAATGGTAAGCGCAAAAACATCACCGTCGTTGTCACTGAACAAGCAAGACAGAAAATCAATGGCGTAAAAATTTCCAAACATCTCGAAGGTGCGGAACTTGCCATTGTTGAAGAGGATGGAACTAATGCTAATCGAACTAACGGTATAGAAGTCATCGATATTAAAAAAGATAGTGCCGCATGGAATACCGGATTACGCAAAAACGACATCATTATGTCCGTAAATCGAATAAGAGTAAGAGATTTTGACGAGTTAAAACAAGCAGTGCAAAGAACCCGACGAGGAATGTTAATTAATATTCTTCGCGGTGATGGCGGCTTATTTTTACTGGTGCAATAGAGGTCTAAACAAACCGCTCATTTCTATTTAGGTGAGCGGGTATATCGTGCATAAACATTGCTTTTGATTCTGCATGATACCTATTGCGAATACCACTTTGTGTTGCGTAGATTGCCTCAATCATCAGGCTGCAATTCGCGCGTTACAGCATTCTCTTAATGAATGCCAGTTTGAAAAGGTTCTTTTCCTCACCGATATCGAGTTCCAGCTTGATAATATTGATGTTGATTTAATCCAGTCCATAAACTCCAGCGAGCAATACTCCCATTTTATCTTAAAGCAACTTGTTAATTTTATTAAAACCGACTACATCATTCTTGTTCAATGGGATGGATATATCATCAATGGCGCTGCCTGGAATGATGATTTTTTCAAATATGATTATATCGGTGCTCGTTGGCCTGATGCTAAATCTTCAGAACAAGTAGGAAACGGCGGTTTTTCATTAAGATCTCGAAAGCTGCTTGAAGCCTTGCAGGATGAACGTGCTGTATCAAAAGGCCCGGAAGATGAAGATATCTGTCAATACTTTCGGGATTGGTTGATCAGAGATTATAACATTCAGTTTTCACCGTCTGAAGTTGCAGATTATTTTTCATATGAGCGTGTAAAATCGGAATTTAAAACGTTTGGTTTTCATGGTGTTTTTAACATGTATAAATATATTAATAGTGGGGAATGGCAATACTTCTTAGAAAAATTATCAGTTAAAACATTCCAAAATAATGAGATGTTGGAGCTAGCATTAAATACTTGGAAAAATGGAAATGAAAAATATAGTAAAAATATTTTAGACAAGATAATTTTTAATTCTCCTTATCGGGTAGATATTCAGTATCTGTTAAATGAACTTGGAAAATCTGAAGATGAATTGATGGGCAGAGGCATACTATTACCTAATTGTGATGATATCTTGAAGTTTGCTTTAACTAAACAAAGTGGTGGAGAGCTACAAGATGCATGGAAACTTTTCACTCTTTCTGTACTAGTAGAACCTGAAAGTTCAGAAGCAAAGAATTTAATGGGTATCTTTGTTGCCAAAATGATATAGCCGCCTATTATATAAATTTGGCGAATGCGTACGTTGAAACTGGAAAAACACATGATGCCATTGCGTGTTTGCAACAAGCCATGGAAAAAATACCGGATAACCAAAATATTTATCGAAATCTCTCTCAGTTGTACGAAATCAAGGAAATATAAGATTTAATAGTTATTCGAGCGAGCTCTTTTTTTAATTTTATTCCAATCACTTTCAGTGATATTAAGCATATTGTTTTTGTTGGATTCGATGTAACTGTAATCAAGTGGAACATATTCATTTAATATGTTTTCATAGTTTTTACTCAGAATATCTGAATCAGGATCAAGATTAGTGACTACACTCAATCCCGTAGGTGGCGATGGAATGGTGAAAACTGTTAGATCTGGGCGATATTTTTTAAGGCATGGTACTATCTTCCACACATCACCACTCCAAAAATCGGTTACTCGTTCACGCTCAGAAGTGATTTTATTCAAAGGAATGCAGTCGTGTATCAAAATGATTGATTCTTTTTTTGAATATTTCTCGATATTGATAAAATCTTTTAACGCAGCTTCAAATTGATGAAGTCCGTCGATAAAAGAGAGATCGATAGGACGATTATTGAAATGCGAATTCAAATCATACTGCGCAAAAAAACTTTCGCTGGTGAGAGAATATATTTGAGTGTTTGAGTTTAATGCTTGAGAAACTTTCGGATCAGGGTCGATACCAATTGTTTGTGTAGCCTGGTCAGCGAGAACTAAAGAATTGCCGTGATGCACACCGATTTCAACATATAGTTGTGGCTTGAGCCATTCATGAAAATAGCTTAAATAGGTAAGATATTCATCACCAAGTAAAGTGATACGGGATAGAATACCATTGCCGGCTTTGTTATCTGGATTTATTGCGAGAACCCGTTCAATAATTTCAGTTGCCTCTCCTAGTTTTGTCAAATGAGTTTTTAGCATGGCAAAATTCACAAGCAATTGTTCATCTGTCGTTGACGATGAAATGACTTTTTGCAGTAATTTTTCTGCTAGTGGGAAATTTTTATTCTGTAATAGTAGTAATCCATAGTTTTGTAGAGCAGGGCTGTAATCAGGGGCTTTCATCAAAATGGATTTATAAATTTCTTCCGCTTGTTGAAGATTTCCACTCATATGCTGTTGGGTTGCGGTGTTAAATTTCTGATCTATTGCTAATGTTATTGTAGAGTTCATTTGTAATCACTTCTGCTTTTTCTCGGATTATTAATGATCTTCGATATAAGCACTATTAATACCATCCGCAAGTCACAGAACTGATTTTATGGGAAAAACAAAGACAACTAGTGGGGCCTTAAGCAAAAGCAAGTCTTTGAAATTTTGATTTGAGCTTCCTAAGCATCTTTCTGAAAAAAAGTTTGATCATTGATATTTATCGTTACAAAGATGTAACTCTTTTGAAATTGTACTCATGATCCCCACTTTTTACGATATGTGTCGAGTTTTTTGCGCCAAGTGGGGGTGCCGAAGGCACCTCCGCTTTGATGGGTTAAACAAATATCCCATGTGCCAAGCTTAAGTTTTCGATCTCTCGCAGTCCTGCAAAAATCCATGTCATAAAAGTGAAAATCGAAGCTCGGGTCAAATGTTACGTTTTTCTCTACTAGTGTAGATCGTTTGGCTGCGAGAAAAACTCCATCCAGTAATTCACATTGAGCCGGTGAAGGGCCGAATGCTGAGATTTTGCCAAAAGGTTGTTTGCCGTGTGCGATTCTACCACTGAGATTCTCTTTGTTATCCCAAGTGAATTCGTCATCAACGAAAGCCCAACCGGGTTGATTGGAAACTCGATGACGGTTGCCAGCGACACCTATCACTTCAAAGTGCTTGAGACCAGTGACGACGCGTTCGGTGATAAAATAGTCATCTATCCATACATCATCATGAACAAATACAAGGATGTCATTCTTTGAATCTGCTTGGATACGTGAATTATAAATTTCAGGTAGGCCGCGCTTATTGGCAAAAAAAATATGCGGAACCAAGCGTTGGTCGATGGAAAGACGTCTTAGGGATAGGCCCAGTGCTGACTTCTGCCAGAATGTACTCTCTGAATGCCGGGTAGCACTAATTATTTCTATCACTATGGAAACCTCGTTGTTTCGTCGTACTTCAGCTTATAGAGAGCATCAATTTAAAATCAACGCTATTAGAAAATCTATTATAGTGTGCTCTTTTTATGCTCGCAATGTGGATACAGAATTTATGAATAAAATGGATACGTATCTTATTAACAAGTCGGGAATAAAGCATACACACATAAATATACTGTTGGCAGCAAGGGTGCTGCCGTCAAGCTTATAGGGATATATTTATAGCGTGGTTATTTTTGTGTGTATGCTTTTTTTCCGTTTAATTAATAATAAGAGGTCTGTCCCTTTGAATACTATGTGCATGACTTCTTATACTTATAAAACATAGAATGGTGATGTATCATAGAGTAAGATATCATTCAAAATTTGTAATCAAATAACTCTATGTCCTTCTTGTAGATTTTTGCAATAATCTTTTTTGATTCCTTGCTGTAATACTCTTTATAATGCTTTCTACCATCCGAAGTAGTCGCGTTATCTTTTGCTAATTCGGTATCTTCAATTCCCAAAGTCTCGCATACTTGATCAAAATCATTTTGAAGCTGCTCAAATCGACCAATAAAATCTACAGCTAGATTAAGATTTTTATCACAGACGTATTTGTACTGCGGTATGTTGTGGCCAACTTCAAGTATATGTAGGCCTGTTGATTTTTTTAGTCTTTCTCCTAATGTTCTTACCCAATCATCAAATGACAATGGGGAACCATAACGTAAATACCAATAATATTCTGATACAGTTTTATCCCAAGGATTTCGTACAAAAGCGAATTTAAAATAGTTCCTATACAAATCCTTTGTGACATAATGCCGCTTCATTTGGGGCAAAGTTAAGTGTTGTAAAACGTATTTTTTATGAATACCCCACAAATTGTTTCCTTGATCTCCATAAATCCCTAATTTTTTTTCCATACTTTCACCTGCGTTCTTAGGAATATGAATAAAAATCGTTTTGTACTTGTGAGATATAGGCATGGCAGTTTCTATTATTTATTGAATGATTATTTTGACTACGATAAAGCCAAAAAAAGAAGTATAAATCACATCTTCCTATGAATTCAAACTGTAATATGAGCCCCTCATAACTTTACATTGAGCCAATGTAATGGTCTATCAATTTGGATGTTCATTTCCACGTGTAGACCTGGCGCGAATTTCGCTTTTTAGACGCTGTGCAATTAGCAGTCTATCAATGGAGTAGAATTGTGATATTAGTTAGAATTCTTTTGAGTTGTGTATTAATTAGTTTTCCGATGTTCGTATCGGCAAAAGAAACTACCGCTGTAAGCACAAACAAAAGTATGGGCGGAATCAAGTATGGAATAGGGATTGCGCTGAGCTACGATATCATAGGAGATGATCGCGTTGTTACAGCATCTCGGGATGAAAATGGTATTGTTCGGGTAAGTGACGAACAAACATTTCCCGCAAGAATTGTTCTTGAGTCACACTATTTTTTTCCTGCGGCAAGTGGAAAGTGGGGGCATGGGCCTTTTGTCGCTGTGCAGCCTGGATCTGAGCGAGTGATTGAAGCTGTCGGCGGTGGATGGTTATTCGGTTTTCTCAAAGATAAAGTGAGTGGTGAAAGTTGGAATATTGGTGTTGGTGCACTTGTAACACCGTCTGTACGTGTACTTGGTGATTCTATTACAGCGAATAGTCCTTTGCCTGCAAATGAAACAACAATACGGTATAAGTATCAATCTCAAATTGGTGGCTTTGCGATGATATCATTTACGTTTTAAATGTTTTTAAGGTGAAATATTCATAACTGCTCATTGAGCACTGACAAAGCTATACACCAAAATCAACAGCTAGTGTTGAATGCAGTATTTTTAAAATCAGAATATCGGTCTGTCGAATGAAAAAAAGCCGTTATAAAAATCTGTTTAATAGCACCACTTTATAATTGGTTCATCTCTGGATTCAGTACTATTTAATCATCGAGCACTTCTAGTGCTTAGAAACTGTTTACAAAATAATTTTAACACTCAATTACACCCCTAAACTACTTTATTTCAGTTTTTAGTCAACAACCGAAATTATCAGTATAAAGATATAAATCCGGTTCGTAACGTTTGGTAACCTTTGCGATTAAGTTTGCAACTCACTATACCGATGTATATGCGTATTAAATTTTAGTATTGACCATTAGGAAATATCATGTCTGACCAAAATTCACTCATATTGTTAGTAGATGATGAGCCGTTAAATTTGAAGATACTAGAAGAAAACTTGAATGATGAAGGTTATAAAACTGTTAGTGTAACAAATGGTTTGAAAGCATGGCACTTGTTAGAAGATTCACATCATAAATTTGACGCTGTATTGTTGGATAGAATGATGCCGGAAATGGATGGCATGTCGGTATTGAAGCGAATGAAGTCGCATGAGGAGATGCATAATTTACCAGTAATTATGCAAACGGCTAAAGCGGCCAAGCATGAAGTATTAGAAGGATTAAATGCTGGAGTTCATTACTATTTAACCAAACCCTATGGAAGAGATCAGTTATTAGCAATTGTAAACAGTGTAGTAAGCAATTACCGATATCAACGAAAACTTGTAGAAGAAACGCTAAAGAAAACTGGTTCCTTGGCACTAATGGAGCAAGGTCGGTTTTCGGTTAAGTCGCTTCAAGAAGCATATGATTTAACCGCAATGCTGGCTAGTGCAACTGAAAATACTGACAAGGTGGGTTTAGGGCTTTCTGAGTTATTGGTTAATGCTGTAGAGCATGGAAATCTGGGCATTGGGTATAACGAAAAGAGTGAGTTTAATCTTAAAGGTATATGGGAGGAAGAGATTGAGCGGCGACTAAATTTAGCTGAAAACATCAATAAGCGCGTAACTATTGAATATGAACGAAGTGTACATGAAATTAAAATTACAATAAAAGATCAGGGCCAGGGATTTGATTGGCAAAAATATATGGAAATAAGCGCTGATCGAGCCTTCGATAGTCATGGTCGAGGAATTGCAATAGCTAATATGCTGAGTTTTGACAGTATTGAATATCAGGGAAATGGGAATCAGGTTATTGTTACGGTGCTCCTGGACTCCGAAACTGAAACGACACAAACTGCAATAAATAAAGGGCTAATTTAGTCATGAGATTGCAAATGATTGGGGTCTGTTGTCTGTTAATGCCACTCGTTTCACTTGCCGATCAAACATTAATTGCTTTCAAAGTTGATAAGGCTCCTCTAATTGACGGAATAGCTGATGATGTGTGGGAACATGCTAAGGAAATTGTGAGCCATGATGCGATTGCAGGAATTGATATCACAGTCAAAGCGATATACACCGACAAATACATTGCCTTACTTGCAGCTTATCCTGACAAAACTGAGAATCGTCGCCATCGCTATCTTGATTGGAATAAAGAAAAAGAACTCTACTTATCTGGCCCACTAAGGGAAGATACACTGGTGTTTAAATGGAATATGGAGTTCTTCCCTGTAGATTTTAGTCTAACGTCGGATGAAGACTATAAGGCAGATATTTGGTATTGGAAGTCATATCGTACCGATCATGCTGGATACGCTGATGACAAATATCAAATCTACAGCGAGATGCCTAAGCCAAAAAGTCTTCATCTGGTATCAAAAAAAGGACGTACATTTTTCCTAACTCGCCATGGGGATGATGGACAAGGAGCATATAAGGGAATACTTCCAATGGAATATTCAGGAGATAATATAGAAGGTACTTTACTTCATCAGCCATCAGGTAGTCGCGCTGATATAAAAGCGAAAGGTAAATGGAGTAAAGGGATTTGGACAATCGAGTTCTTGCGTGAGTTAGATACAAATCATGGCGATGACATTATGCTTGATACAAAATACTCTTATCAATTTGGCGTTTCAAGATATGAAATTGCTGGTCGAAAACCCGAGCCAAATATAGAAATCCCTCTTTTTGGGTCAGGTGAGATTACAGAAGTACTCACACTAAAATTCCAATAGATAATACATTAATGTCTGTTAGGCTTTTCCATAATCTGGCTTTAGCACTTCTTCTTGTAATCTTATTTGCCATCATATTCTTATCTTATAAATATGCTGAAGAAAATTCACAGCAGCTAGAAGTAATTGTTGAGCTTCATTCGCCATCTCTTGACAACTTAAATTCAGTTAATGATATGGTTAGGATATCTAATTTTCGATTTGAGTTATATTTAAGTCAATATCGAGTCAATAAAAACGAATTGATCCATATTATGGATCGCTTAGCTGATATCACGGAAAGAGCTTTCTCACAACCTCAAGACATTAAGAAGAAATTGAACCGATTTAGAGAGCAGCTTAATGTTTACTTGTCGTCACCTGTTAATGAAGAAATATCCCAAACTAGTGGGGAGCTAAAAGTAAAATTACGAGAACTGAAGGCTGAGTATGGGAAGCTTTATAGAGAGATAGTTGCTATCAAGAATAGCAGCACCGTGTTGGAACAATTAAAAATTGCTAGTAACCTCATTAACACTTTTGAAATGAGACTAGAGCGATACAATGACGAAGACCTAGTGAAGATTGATGAAGTTATTGAGCCCCTTAATGCAGTACCATTTGTCTTGCAATCGCTTAAATCTAAAATTCAGGATGAAGTTGAGCATCATGAAGATTGGCATGCATTAGAGGATCGATCCAATTACAACACGCTAGTCGATTCAATCGAACAATTAGATGAATTTGTTAGACGTAATAAAAAGGCAATTGAATTCTATTCAGAATCAGATCGGCAGTTTGATCCATCAATACTTTCAATTATTATGTCTAGAGAAATGATAAATGAGTTTCGTGATCAATCAAACACATTGGTGCGTTCTGTAACACAAAAATTGCAAACACATTTAAAGTCTCGTGAATCTGAAGTGTTAGAATCGACACTTGAAAATCAACGATGGTTTATTATATTTGCTATTATTGGTTTAATTATGTCGCTAGTCGTTGGAATCGTTAGCAGGAATGTAATATTGGATTCTGTAAACTCATTGATAGAAGGCGTTAAAAAATTCTCTCTTGGTGAATTGGATCATAAAGTGGAGAATATCAAAGGTGCGGAGTTTAAAAAAATTGCCGATGCTGTTAATGAAATGGCAATTAAGTTGCGTGATAAGGAGATAGATTTTGAACGTAGTATGAGCTTGGTGAATATGGCGTACAAAGAAATAATACAAAACAACGAAGAGTTGGAGGAAAAGGTTGAGGAGCGAACATCGAAGTTAGAAAATGCAATGAAGCTGGCAAAAACAGCTAATAGGTCAAAAAGTGAATTCTTGGCCAATATGTCACATGAGTTACGAACACCTATGCATGCAATTCTGGCATTTTCTAGTTTAGGTGTAGAAAAAATAGATACTGCTCCAAAAGAAAAGCTACATGAGTATTTTAATGATATTAATGAAAGTGGTTCAAGGCTGCTGAATTTGCTAAACGATCTGCTCGATTTATCCAAGCTTGAAGCAAGAAAAGAAAAGTTCCATCTGACTAAACAAAGCATGGGAGATGTGATTGATGATGTTGTCCATGAGTTAAGTGTTTTGATGGCTGGTAAAAGTATCGCATTAGAAGTTGAAGGTAGCAATGTTAGCTTATTTGCATTTTTTGACCGTACTAAGATCATTAGTGTAGTTACAAATTTGCTATCTAATGCGATTAAATTTACGGTTGAAGGAAAAAAAATCTCGATTTCATTCAGTGATTCAGAATTGCCGGCTGGACGAAGAAGTACAGATTCAGGATTTGTTTCAGCTTTAACAGTGCGTGTAGCTGATCAGGGCGTAGGAATACCTACGGATGAGTTAGAGATAGTTTTTGATAAATTCCTTCAGTCTAGCCAAACCTCCACCGGTGCAGGTGGGACAGGATTAGGATTGGCTATCTGTAAAGAAATTATAGATGGTCATCGCGGTGCTATTTGGGCAGAGCACAATTCATTTGGAGGAACGACGTTTATTTTTTCTATTCCTAGAGAAAAAAATAAGAAATACATTAAATGAATCATGTTTGCATACTCTTGAGCAAAATAACCTGAATTTGTTGTGAGGAGATTCCGATAACCACTCTAACGAAGCAAAATACGTAAGGATTCTAGGAGCCTAGCATGCTTAAACGCATGGCATATGTATTCATTCCATTTCTTATCTTATTGCTGGCAATTTGTTCATTTCCATTTAGCCAACAATTACCAGAAATATATCAGCTATTGATTAAGCTTGTTGCCTACGCTATCTTGGAATTAGGCGTAGTTTTGGCTTGGCGATATAATCGAAGCCGTATTTTTTTTCTGTTACTTATTCTGATTTTTCTATTTGTCATATTAACAACTCGAACGGAGCTAACAGAGGTTTCTTTTCTTAATCTCCTCTTCTGTTTAAGTGTTCTACTCCCTTTAAACACATTGATCATAAGCTTGTTCAAAATTGTTGCAGGCCATATTGGTGAAGTCACCGGCGGTGGTCGACCTGCGAGATATGGTGGTGAGGAGTTTTCGGTTATCTTTCCTGGTAAAAGTGTGACGGATGTTTTTGCTCATTTAGAAGTAGTGAGGCAGAAAATTGAAGAAACACCATTTAGTATTAGAGGAAAGGATCGGCCTAAAAAAGCGCCGGAAAAAGGGAGTGGGAGAAGAAGAACAAAAACAAAAACTAAACATGTGAAAGTTACGGTAAGTATCGGCGTTGCTGAGCTTTCTGAAAAAAACAGCACGCCTGATGAAGTGATGAAAGCGGCAGATAAAGCGCTATATCGTGCTAAAGAAAAAGGACGTAATCAGGTTTGTAAATAGCAAGGAATTGCTATACTACGCTAACTTGTTAAATTCCAGCATTTATACCACTAATGAACCAATCGAAACCCGAATTTATTCCTGCAGATAAATCATTGCGTAAAAACTGCTTGATACTTATTGCGCTTTATATCTTGCTTCTTACTTGGCTAGAGCCAATTATTGATTATATTTTAGCATTGGCGCCCTGGGATGGCTCTCAAGAAAGCATAATCGCTTTGAATGAAAGAAAAGTCTATATTGTAACGAATGCCTTTGGAGTAGCTCGAAGTTTGCCCATTATGGTATTTTTTTGGTTAGGATTTAAAATTAATCAAGCTCAGCGTTTACCACCACAAGGGATGCGTCTGCCACTAAAAGTTATATTAATAGAAGGATCGAAAGCTCGTATGCTAGGTATAACATTGATGGTTGTGGCAATGTTACTTTTATTGAGAGAGATATCAATGTTAGTGATAAGCTAGTAACCTGTTACAGGGGTAATTGAGCACTATCAGGGAATTAGTTTAATCGATATGTTTGTTTAAAATACGAAACCGCTGGAAAAAGAATATGTGCCAGTGCATCCTTTTCAAGTTCTTTGTCCTCGGATTGTTTTTTAAAATCCAAATTATCATCAAGTAAAAACGTCTGTGGTGCCTTTTGAGGCTGATAGATAACCGCATAGTTATTCACGCGGAATGCTAGTGAATGAGTGTAAATCATTACTCCTGAGCCGGGTAAAGAGTTCTGCTTTAATAAGTTTCTCCCAATCATGGGGTGTTCAGTGTCCATACCCAATAGGCCGACAACGGTTGGCAGTAGATCGATTTGGCTGCCAGTGGTTTTAATAATTTGTGGTTTAAGCCCAGGAGCAATGATAAGTGCCGGAATGCGGTATTTCTTGATTGGTACTAGATGCTTGCCACTAATTCGCATAGGGTGGTCAGCTGTTACGAGAAATACGGTATTGTTGTAATATGTTTCCTTTTTCGCCACTTCAAAAAATTTTCCGAGCGCATAATCAGAATATTTGGTAGCATTTTCTGCTGATTCGCGTGGCTCAGTGACCTGGTCTATTTTGTCGTTGGGATAATCGAAAGGTAGGTGGTTTGACATAGTCAATATTACTGAAAGAAAAAGTTTGTCCCCCTTTTGCTTGAACTCTTCATTCGCTTTATTGAAGGTGTCTTCATCCGAGACGCCCCAGCTGCCTCTATATTCTGCTGAATCGATATCATTTTCATCGATGACAACATCAAATCCATTGCCGAGAAAAAATGCAGACATATTATCGAAATGACCTTCGCCACCATAGATAAAACTGCTTTCATAACTGTGCCGTTTTAATAATCCAGCAATAGTGAAGAAGTTATGTTGAGCTAAATCCATTTTCATAACGCTGCTGGATTTTGAGGTAGGGGGATAACCACTGACCATCGCTTCAATTCCGCGAGATGTGCGTGTGCCTATAGAGTATATATCCTCAAAGAAAACGCCTTCATTTCTTAATCGATCAAGGTTGGGAGTAAGTCCTTCTTTTCCACCTTGCGATTCCACCAGGTCAGAACCTAAACCTTCCATGAGTATAATAACCAGATTAAGTGGCTTATCTCTTTGAATGGTGGGTTTTTGAATATGCAGAGTAGGTATCTCTGGGTCGGTAAAATCTTCAGGATTAACATCCATATATTTTTTTACCCGAGAAATGACTTCATCATAGGGCATATCGCCATATATATCCTGTGTGCGAATCGCTGAATTTTTTGACGTGTAATAGGCATAGCCCAATGAATAGCTGGCATTGAGTGATATTTGATTGGTTATATGATCATTTGAAAAAGCTGCGATAGAGGGTGTTGCATTTGCTTGACCGATACCTGAGCGCCCACCAACTATCAATAGCGGAATGAGAATAGGGAGTATCACTAGCCCTTTCCAGTAAGGCCATGGTTCGGCAAATTCAAACAGAAGATCGAGAGTTTTCCAGCAGGCTTTGCCAATATAAAAGAGCGCGATGGCAGAAATAATCATCAATATTTTATAATTTCCCCAAATCATTGAAATCACTTCTTTGGGATGGCTGAAGTATTGGAAAAAGAGTTGATTAGGTCGGCTGCTATATTGATCAAGGAACGGCCAAGAGGTGATTTCCAGAAAGACAAAGCAGATAAAAATAAAGGTTAAGTAACACAAAAAAGCGATTCTTATTTTTTGCAATACTCTGAAGGGGATAAGCAACACCAAGAGCATAGGGATAGCTAAACACAAGCTCAGAATGATAGCGTCTGTTCGAATACCAACCGGGATATAGAGCCAAAAGTCATTTACGCTGGTCAGATTTTCAGAATAGACAAACCCGAGAATAACGCGATTGAGCGTAAACAAGATAAATGCCGTGAGTAAAAAAACAAAAATCGGCCCAAGTGGGCCGAGTTTTTTATAGAGTGACGCCATACAATTGATTCAACTATATTTCACAAGAAACCTTCAAGTATATGACCAAAGTTCTCTTCATAAAGTTCAGCGAATTCTTGACGTGTAAAACTATGATTTTGAGGGCCATGTGATGCAATTTTTATTGCGCCGATTAACGAAGCAATACGCCCCGTCATTTCCCAATCCAGGTCATTCATCAAGCCATAAAGTAATCCTGCACGGTAAGAATCGCCACAACCTGTTGGGTCAGCAATAGTCGTCGGTTTTGCACAAGGAATTTCATGGCGATGCGTTTTTGTATAAATATGAGAGCCTTTGCTGCCTAGCGTTACGATATAAGCTTCAACACGTTCGGCAATTTCGTGAGGTGATAAACCAGTACGCTCTTGTAATAATTCGGCTTCGTAATCGTTGACGGTAACCCAAGTGGCTTGGTCAATGAAGGCTAGAAGGTCATCACCATTAAACATGGGCATGCCTTGGCCTGGGTCAAAAATAAAAGGGATATTAGCCTCTTTAAATTCGCGCGCATGTTGAATCATGCCATCGCGACCGTCAGGAGAGACGATTCCTATCGTCACCGTTGATGCATCACCCACTGAATTTTCGTGGGAGAGATTCATTGCGCCAGGATGAAACGCTGTGATTTGGTTATCATCAAGGTCAGTCGTAATAAAAGCCTGGCCAGTATATTCACTGTCAATAGTTTTTATAAAATCACGATTGATACCACATTTGTCCATCCAATCAGCATATGGGCCAAAGTCCTTGCCGACGGTTGCCATTGGAGTTGGGTTACCACCTAGCAACTGAAGGTTGAATGCAATGTTACCCGCACAACCTCCAAATTCTTTGCGCATTTCAGGAACTAAAAACGAAACGTTCAACATGTGGACTTTATCTGGCAATATATGATTTTTAAATTTATCAGGGAAGGTCATTACGGAATCATAAGCATACGATCCACAAATTAGTGCTGTCATTTAATTCTCCAAATTGGTGGAGTGACTAGAAAATAGATGATTCAGTGCCACTCTCGTACTTTGATTTTTTGCTATCCTGCTATTATACACAACCAAATAATAGCCACATTCAGTAGGGAAAAGAACACAGCCGCAGAGCCAATATCTTTTGCTCTGCCTGACAATTCATGTTTTTCCAACCCAATTCTATCTACTACTGCTTCAATACCTGAGTTAAGCAATTCGACAATAATTACGAGAAGTAAACTTCCTAAAAGTAGCGCTAATTCCACACCCGTATCTGCGATGAAAAAAGCAACTGGCGTAAGTATTAGCGCAAGAAATGTCTCTTGTCGAAAAGCTTCTTCGTTTTTATAAGCAGCCACCATTCCTTGCCAGGAATATTGAGCTGCTTGAATAAATCGGAATAGGCCTCGATTTGCTTGCCCAGCCATATATTAGTCTGCTTTTTTCCAAGCTAAGTCGAGTTGCCGCGCTGCTCTTACATCATCAAGACGTTTAACTGGCATTGTATGCGGAGCAGTTTTAACCAGTTCTGGATTGGTTTGCGCTTCTTCGAGAATCTTTTCCAGCGCGTCAGCAAATGCATCCAACAATTCTTTAGGCTCCGTCTCTGTTGGTTCGATCAATAAACATTCAGGTACCAGGAGTGGAAAGTATGTTGTTGGCGCATGAAATCCATAATCCAGAAGGCGTTTTGCAAAGTCCATGGTGTTGACACCGAGTTCTTTGTTCTCTTTTTTCAACGTGATGATAAACTCATGTGTTGCGCGGCGGTTTTCAAATGCTACTGTGAATCCGCGTTCTTGAAGAATCTTCATCAAGTAATTTGCGTTTAAGGTAGCAAACTCAGCAACCCGAACCATTCCTTCTTTGCCTAATAAACGCGCATAAATGTATGCGCGAAGTAAAATTCCTGCATTACCCATGAACGCAGACATAGGTCCGATCGTACCCGGGCAATCATCTTCGGTTTTTAAACAATATTGATCATTTTTAATATCAACCATTGGAATCGGCAGATACGGGATTAAGCGTTTACTGACACCGACTGGGCCAGCACCTGGGCCTCCGCCGCCATGAGGGGTGGAAAAGGTTTTGTGTAAATTCATGTGAATAACATCAAACCCCATATCACCGGGTTTTACTTTACCAAGGATGGCATTCAAGTTAGCGCCATCATAGTAGAGTAGGCCACCAGCATCATGAATAATCCCAGAGATTTTTTGGATATCCCGTTCGAAAACGCCGAGTGTAGAAGGATTGGTTAACATGATTCCAGCAGTATGTGGTCCAACTGCAGCTTCCAATGCAGCGATGTCAACATCGCCATTTTTATCTGTTGGAATCTCTTTGACTTTGTATCCGCACATAACGGCAGTCGCGGGATTTGTGCCATGAGCGGCATCAGGAACCAAAATTTCAGTTCGAGCATCATCTTTATTGGCATCGTGATAAGCGCGGATCATTGCCATTCCAGCAAATTCCCCTTGAGCACCAGCCATAGGAGCGAGCGATACCTCTGACATTCCAGTGACATCTTTCAGAATATTTTGTAGATCATACATGCAGCTCAAAAAACCTTGCCCGAGAATAGGGTGGCTATGAGGGTGGCGTGATAAAAACTCAGGCAGCATTGCCAAAGTGTTACATGCTCTCGGATTGTATTTCATCGTGCATGAGCCGAGCGGATAGAAGTGCGTATCGATCGAGAAGTTTTTTTGTGAAAGTTTTGTGTAGTGGCGAACAGTTTGTAGTTCGGACACTTCAGGTAATAACGCTTTATCGTCACGCAAATATTCTTGTGGAATATCATCTATTTCAATGGCTTTGTTTCTGACTTGCGATAAATTTACGCGACCTGTTTGTGATTGTTCAAATATTAACATTGTTCATCCTGCTAATGATTTAAGTGCTTTGGCAAAATCGGGTGCCTTAGCGATATCATCGACTAATTCGTTGTGTACAATTATGTTGTTTGCATCGAGCGCAAAAACAGCACGAGCAGTTAAACCAGCGAGTGGACCATCTACCAACAAAACGCCATATTCTTCTGCAAATATTTTAGAACGCATAAGCGACAGTGTTTTTATGTGCTTTAGCTTACTTTGTTTGCAAAAGCGTTGTTGCGCAAATGGAAGATCAGATGAGATAACAATAAAATGGATATCACTATACTCTCTGGCTAACTCATCAAGTTCTTTTGCTGTTTTAGCGCATATCATGGTGTCCAAACTAGGTACGGTATATATTAGCTTGGGAGAGCCATTATATGATGCCAGGGTTTGCTCAGCGAGCTTGTCATCCAGCAAAAGAAAATCCGGCGCTTGAAATCCAACAGCGGGAATATCTGCATTCGTGTTGCAGTGACTACCTTGTAGTTTAGTTATTGCCATGAATTCTGCGCCCTAACTACTCAAACAAGCAGTTAACTGTTCAATAAAATAATCGATATCTTGCTTGGTTTTTGTTTCGGTTGCACAGACTAATAGTGCTTCATCTAATTCTGGAAACTCTTTTATTAAAGAAACACCAGCAACAATATTTGCCTCGGCCAGCTCTTCAATAACTTGCTCTACTGGTTTTGAAAGTTTAATAACAATTTCGTGAAAGAACGGACGTTGGAATACAGCATCAACACCGTTAACTTGTTGCAGCGCTTCTTTCAGGTATTTGGTATTTTGATGAGACTCTATAGCAGTTTGTTTTAAACCTTCAAAACCCATGATAGATAAATAGATTGTCGCCGCTGTGACCATCAACCCCTGGTTTGTGCAGATGTTTGAGGTAGCTTTAGAGCGGCGAATATGTTGTTCGCGTGCTTGCAGAGTCAGTGTAAAACCGGGATTGCCATCAAGATCGACAGTTCGTCCGACAATTCGGCCAGGTAACTGTCGTGCATGTTGTTGTTTGCAACACATAAAACCAAAATAAGGACCGCCGGAAGCCAGGGGAATGCCAAATGGTTGTCCTTCACCGCAAGCAATGTCAGCACCGTTTGAACCCCATTCCCCGGGCGCTTTTAATAACGCAAGGCTCATTGGGTTGACTACAGCAATGACCAAAGCATTGTGACTATGAGCCCAATCGGTTAACGCATCAACATCTTCCAGTGATCCAAAAAAGTTTGGTTGAGGAATAACTAATGCAGCAAAGTCTCCCGGTTCAGCCGGTAATGATGCAGGGTCTATGTACCCTTTTGTGACATCATATTCCAATGTTTCTAAGGATATTTTTTGATTTTTAACGATGGTATGAGCGGTTTTTCGATAAACAGGATTGACCGTTTTAGGGACCAAAATGCGTTTCGATTTTGATTTTCGGTTTGCACGTATCGCCATTAGTATGGCTTCGGCTAAGCCCGAGGCACCGTCATAAAGTGATGCATTGGAAACATCAAGACCAGTCAACGAGGTAAGCATGGTCTGATATTCATAAATCAGCTGCAAGGTACCTTGGCTAGCTTCAGCTTGATAGGGTGTGTAAGCACTATAGAACTCGCCACGGGTGGCAATTTCCCAAACAGCGGCAGGGATGTGATGTTCATATGCACCGCCACCGGCAAAACACAATGGTGTTCCATCTTGTGCCGCACAATCAAACATATGCTGATTAACTTCCAACTCAGATGCCCTTGTTGGTACATCATTAAGTTGAGTCTGTTTTAGTTCAACAGGAATTTCATCAAAAAGATCAGAAATGCTGCTAACACCTATGCGGTCCAGCATCTCTTTTACATCATTATCTGTATGTGGAATATATGGCATGGGCGAATTATTCTTCTGATTCGTCAATAAACGCCTGGTATGCCTCAGCATCCATCAATTCATCGAGTTCTGATTCATCGGCAATTTTGATTTTATAAATCCATCCGTCTATATAGGGGTTACTGTTAACGGTTTCAGGCGCATCAGCTAATTCTTCGTTACCTTCAATAATTTCACCAGTAACGATTGCGTAGATATCTGATGCTGCTTTTACAGATTCAACAACAGCACAAGGCTCTTCTCTTGAAACTTCTGAACCTATTTCAGGTACTTCAACAAAGACAATATCACCTAATAATTCTTGTGCATGGTCAGTAATACCAACCGTTCCTGTTCCATCGTGGGCGATTTCAATCCACTCATGTGTTTGTGAATATTTTAATTCTGTAGGTATGTTGCTCATGAGGTTCCCCTTTTTTAGTTGTTAACCTGGCTATTTCACGAATTATCTAGGTTCAATACAGGATTTGCCATTTCTTACGAATACTGGCTTAATAATTTTTGCGGCTAATTTTTTACCACGGATTTCAATCCAACATCGATCTGCTTTTGTTTTTGGAATTCTTGCCATTGCGATGGATTGTCCAAGTGTAGGCGAAAATGTTCCACTCGTAACTTCACCTTCGGATGTGCTGCCATCTGCTTGTTCGACGATAACTTTTTGATGATTTCTGATAACGCCTTTATCAAGTAAAAGTAATCCTGAAAATTGAGTATCAATGTTATCTTTTTTGGCTTCCAGTGCTTGGCGGCCGATAAAATTTCTTTCTGATGGTTCCCAGGCAACTGTCCAATTAAGACCGCATTCTAGTGGCGTAATTGATTCATCCATATCGGTGCCGTAAAGATTCATTCCGGCTTCTAGTCTTAACGTGTCCCGTGCACCTAAGCCTGATGGTTTAACTCCAGCTGCTGCTAATTTTCGCCATAATGGGGCTGCATCGTCATTGGGTAGCATAATTTCAAAACCATCTTCACCAGTATAGCCAGTGCGTGCAACAAAAGTGTTGTTAGACTCAACAGCGAAGAAAGGTTTTAAAGCGAGAGAAGAGGCTTGAAGATCTGATGGTAGCAATTTGCTTGCGATATCCCTGGCTTTAGGGCCTTGCACAGCAATCATCGCTAGATCTGTTCGCTCGGTAATAGTAACGTCAAAGTCATGAGCGACTTTTGTAATCCAGGCAATATCTTTAATTCTAGTCGCAGCGTTTACCACAGTGCGATAAAAAGTATCGTTCATGTAATAAGTGATTAAGTCGTCTATCACACCACCATTTTCGTTGAGCATGCAGCTATAGAGTGCTTTGCCAGGTTGTGTTAAGCGAGCAATATCATTTGCAAGAAGTGTTGACAAAAACCCTTTAACGTTGTCTCCCTGCATATCAAGAACTGTCATGTGGGAAACGTCAAACATGCCGGCTTCAGCGCGGACTTGTTTGTGTTCATTAAGCTGTGAGCCATAATGAATTGGCATATCCCATCCTGAGAAATCGACGATTTTTCCGTTCATTTCAAGATGGCATTCATATAACGGGGTTTTTTTACCCATCAGTTGCTCCGAGATGTTTACAGTAGGAATAGAAGTATAAATGACACTATTGTCATTTAACCCCTCTGTCCACAAAACCTGAGAGTTTAGATTCTTGTACGAATCCTCCCCTTCGGTGGGCCTAAATTTATCATTGAAAGGCCGCTCTCCAGAGCCAGCAAAAGTAAGCTTATAGATGCGTTACTTTGTCCACCTAGTCCATTTGCCTGAGCGATTCCGGGTTATGTTGCGCCTTCGGCGTTTCCGATTAAAAATCAGAAATCTCTCCCAGGTGGGTTGCTGCTGAGCGAGCCATCATAACTGTTGAAAAAGGAAAATCCAAGTTTTTTGTGAGCTTCTTGCGGCGCTTCATGTGGCTAGTATTTTTTAGTTGCCGTATATGATAGGAGAGTGCTTAATCTTTATTTGTAGCTGATTGCAGACATGGAGAAGATCATTATCAAAGTTACTTTAATGGTTTATGTCCTAGAATTTTGTTTTGTTTAATCGGACTGCATTACCAAGTTTCTGCTAGATTCGCTTACGCTTTGTACAAAATATGCTTTTTTCTGATAAAAACTGTTAATAATTCTTTTCACAACCTTCAAAATGTTTTCGAATGTGCTATTTTTACAGTGTTTAAGCAATATGCTAGAAACTTTTCCTGTTCTGTGCAAAAGCGATAGCAATAATTGTGTTTGCTTAAGTGCGAGGACGGGTCAAAATTAAACTCGGTTGTATTAACTTTATTGTACAGGATTAAATATGGCGGCCAAGAAAAAGGTAAGCGCGAAAAAGAAAGTTGTGGCGAAAAAGGTAGTTGCTAAAAAAGCAGTATCTAAAACAACTGCAATCACTGAATGCATGACTAAAACGGCAATTTTAACTCACATTGCAGATGTGACTGAATTAAGTAAAAAGGATGTTACTGCAGTTATTGATGAGCTGACTTTATTAATTAATCGTCACATCAAGAAAAAAGCAGTAGGAGAATTTAAACTACCTGGTTTGTTGAAAATCAAGGTTGTGAAGAAGCCAGCTGTTAAAGCAAGAAAAGGTATTAATCCTTTCAATGGTGAAGAAATGATGTTTAAGGCGAAGCCTGCAAGAAATGTTGTTAAAGTCCTACCTTTAAAAGCATTAAAAGATATGGCGCTGTAATTCGCTTTCTTACCCGCTGCTGCTTTAAGACGCACCAGCGGGTTTTAACTCTTCCGCAAACATTTCTAATTGTCTTCTTTTAACCGTTATTGGTTGATCGGAATAACAGATGATTCGATTTCTTCCCGTTCTTTTTGCCTCATACAGACAGTGATCAGCCTTTTGTACGAGCTGTTGTCCAAACCGTTTTGTGTTTATTGAGTAGTTTCCGGCTCGCATGGTAGCAACACCAATCGATACTGTTATTTTAATCAGTCGATTATCGTTAATGCTAAATTGACGATCTTCAATACTGAATCGAATACGTTCTGCAATTTCTAATGCTTTTTCTGAATCCGTTGAATTCAAAATGGCGGCAAACTCTTCACCTCCATAACGGGCGAACACATCACTGGTTCGTAAATTCATGCGGATCAAATTTGATACATCTTGCAGAATGATATCTCCATCATTGTGACCATAGGTATCGTTCACATGTTTAAAAAAGTCGATATCAAAGAACAGGCAGCTGATTAATTGATTATCCCTTTGAGCGCGACCCGCTTCTTCTTCAAGGCGTTGATCAAAGAAACGCCGATTGTTCACGCCAGTTAACATGTCAGTCAAGCCGAGTCTTTTCAATCTCTCCTGGTTGCAAACATTATTAAGGCATACAGTCACTATGGAAGCCAAACGTTCGAGAAAATCACTGGCACTGTTAGGCGCGAAACGGTCATTGTGATGGCTAGCTAAATTTAGGCTTCCCACTAACTCCATCTCTCTTGATAGTGGCAGCAATGCAACGCTGCTAGGTTTGCTCAGTACGTTAGGAAAAAAAGCACGATGATCTCTTACATCATACTCACCAAGATAGGGTTTTAGTTCAAAGCCGTAAAATGCATCGATCATACTAACATTGGGTGAAAAAATGATATCGGGATGATCGCTGGTACGAATACCTTCATCTTCCAGCATTCGTTGAAGTTCATATTCTGGATCATATAAAACGAGGCTTACCCGGTCGAGGTTTGAAGTTACTCTATATTCATGGATAACAATTTGTAACAGTTCAAACAACTCACTACAGGCGATTAGCCGGAGTTCCAATTCTTGAAAGCGTTTGAGTTTTTCTTCATTTTGACGAACGTTGGAGAGCAAAGCGCGTAACTGTTTTTGGAGTTGTCGATTCTCTTGTGCAAGATTAGATTGGTCTTGATCAAATGCACTTTTATTTTTTTCAAATATTTCAAATTCCTCACTATTAAAATAGCTTTTTGGTAGAGATGACATAATCTGTGTGTTTCCTTATTTCAGAATCTAAAAAAGGTTCAAAAGGAAGGAACCGTGTTATTTATTTGTACATTGCTTTTTAAAACAATTTTGCAGTATGTATGCCACGAACTATTGACTACTAAATAGCCAGCCTAGAAAAATCAGTTGGCCCACAAATTAGAGTGCAACCTATTGAATTTATTGGATATAAAAAGTACAAGTCACTAGCAAGTGATCGAAAATATTTTTATTACGTCAATCAAACCATTTGCTTGCGCTCAAATCTCGTTTCCAACCGATTTTCCTGGGTTCAATATGAGTTCTGGTTTTATTTTGGCGCTTGTCCCGAAAAATTCCGTTGTTCCAATTTCTTTTTGAAATCTTCCATGGTGAATTTTGATTTAAGCTTTGGGAAGCCAACTTTGAATGCGTTAATTTTTCTATGTTGTGTATAAGACCCTGAGCTGCTGGTCTGAGTGGTTGTTACGTGATATGAGCCTAATGGCATATTGGAAGGAGTCTTAATTTTGAAGTTAGTACCTACTTTATTTATTTCAATTTCTGGCAACATTTTACCGGAAGCGATGATATTTTCTCCTGAGAAAAATACGCCGTATTTAGAAGTGGTTATACGATTTAGTTGATGTGAGCTTTGATAAGTGGCGGCTAACTCAAGCTGTCCGTTAGTGGCAATATTAAAAACAAGTAGCTGCCCTTTGTTGTTAGTAGCGAGTAGTTGTTTACCTTCAACATGGATATCGTTTATGCCAGTATCTGTTGTGATAGAAGAAAGCTGCTGTAATGAAGTGGAGCTAATATCATAAACTGCAATTTTATTATCTGCTTGAGAAACATACAGTCTGTTTTCATTTATTTCGAAATAAGCGGCAGGAGCTGGTAACGTAAAATTGTTGCTGGTTCTATTGAAGGACGTATTTTTGACGTCATAAACATCGAAGCTTTGACGATTGTTTAAAACAAACAAGCGGTGGTCATATAGTGATAATGCCTGAAAATCACCCTCAATTCTTTTCACTAAAAAGGGTGTGGTAGAGTTATTGTAATTAATAACAAATAAATCGCCATTGTCTGACAAGGCAAAAACCAATTCCTCATTGCTGGCTATTTTGTCAATCGAGGTGTTGAAGGATATTTGGCTTAACCAATCAACTTGAAAAGGATTAGTGATATCGACAAAAACAACTCCACCATCGCCAGCAGCAATGATTGCTGTATCGGCACTGATGTTTATCTGTTTTGCATTGCCTGTAATATCCAGGCCTGTAGCCCACACAGGATTTAAGTCATTGTTGGCATCATATACTTGTAAACCTCGAGATCCATGTGCAGAAAATATGTAGTTATTGTCGTAAATGATATCCTCAACTTTTCCAGCTGTTTGATATTTGCCAATAAGACGAGGTTTGGTTTTATCACTCGCATTAATAACTTTAACACCGCCCCACCAATCCATCGCATAGACAATTTTATTTTTAACGCTTAATCCCCAAGTTGCACCACGGGTATCGTATTGTCCAATGATTTTTGGAGCTGTATTGTTTTCAATATCAATAATGAGTACACCAGCTTCCCATGAGGCAAGATAGAGAAGATCATCATGAATTTCGATACCTCGGGCATTGCCTGGTGTTGGGATATGTGCAAGTTGCTTGAGATCGAGGGGATCGGCTATATCAAGAATAAATAATCCATTGTTGAAAAATGCAATATAAGCTTTGTTATCTTTTAAAACGATATCCTCCGCCATTCCTCCCGGTTGGAACTGATTTATTAATTTAGGCTGTTGAGGATTTTTAACATTAAAAATCATCAAGCCAGAACTATCATCAGCAACATATAAAAGGCCATTACGATATTCAAGTGCCCAGGATTTGCTGGGTGTATCATATGTGCCAACCAACTTAAGATTTTTTGCATCACTGACATCGACAATGTGAAACCCGCCTCTGTGCGAAGCAATATAAAGAAAATCGTCAATCAATTTCATGGTGTATGCCAAGCCCTCCAACGCTATGCTGGATATAAAGGTTGGCCGTAGTGGATTGCTCACATCTACTACTTGTAATCCATGATCATCATCGGCAACATAAGCGATGTTGTTATTAACCACAACACCTTTTGGTGAGCCAGGTGTGTGATAACTTGAGAGTAATCGCGGAGCATGTGGGATTGTAATGTCATATAAATGCATTCCGGAAAACCAGTCTGCTACATAGAGGATATTACCTTCAATAAATGATCGGCGACTTCCTCCTTGGTTTACGCCGAGGGTACTTATAACTGGTGGACTTTGAGATTTGAAGTTCACAGTGCTTAGTTGAGATTCTGTCAGTACGTAAGCTTTTTTCTTATCGAGGATTATTTGTTTAACGGATTTTTTGAAAGGGAAGTCGGATATAAGCAGTGGAGTGTCAGGCTGAGAAATATCGAATAGTGTTAAAATTCCTCTATCATCCGCGACGAGTAAATCATTTTTATCAATGGCAGCATGAATTATATTGCCGAGCTTATTATAGCTCCCCAACCAACGTAGCTTGTTGGAATCGATTTGTAACAAGGTGAAGCCGATATCCCCGTTAGAAACAATAATCATCTCGTTATCTACAAGTATTTCTCGTGCCATGCTGCTGGGTTTGTAGATATCAACTAATTCAAGTCTATTGTTTGTTGATTTCCAAAGTTGAATATCTCCGTTTTCAAGTAAAGCAACACAAGCGTCAGGGGCTGTTTGAATATTTTTAATAGAGGTTTCATTTTTATTAACTGATTTTATCGTTTGATGTGTTTTTATATTTACAAATTTTACTTCATTTATACTTGTTACAAAGCAGGTGTGTGTAGTAGCAATGCTAGCGTCCAAAATTTCCTTGTCTTCAACTAAATGCAATAATTTTTTGTTCGGATTATTTAGGGAATAGATATTTAGTGTTTTCTGATTTCCGATAGTTAATAACTTATCTTGAGAAATCTTCAATAGATTAGCTTTATTTTCAATATTGATAGATTGCATTTTCTCTAATTCGGAGCTCAGATTTGGCGCATACATATCAAGTTTATTTTCTGCTGAATTGCTCCAGATTAATCCGTTGTTAAATGCAATATTTGTTTCTCCATTTGCTAGATCCAATGTTGATTGGATGTAGACTCCACCTGGGGATATACTGACTGTTGTGTTCTCGTCGCCATCTTTAATTTCAATAGTAAGTTCTTCTGCATGACGCATTTTTATCAATGAAGGTGTAACGGATTTTATCTCTGCAGAATCGAGTTCTGTTGAGGTTAGTGTGCTTACGGCAAAATAAGCCAGGAAAGGAAATAGCGTTGCAAATTTCATTTTAAAATAGAAGCCTTATTGAACTAAGTTTTAAAAAAGGGGGGTGATAGAAATTGATATCAACCAAGCGCTGATTTACACATGGTTGATGAAAGGTGCTTACGGTTTAGTTTTATAAACTTTCAAGCGGATGTTGTCTGGCAAGTGTGCCAACAGGTTTTAACCGGTTAAGCATTCCTTTTGCTATATTGATATCAACTTCAATAGGTTTAAAATACATCCCCCTAAACTCTTCTTGAATAAATCTTGCCTCGATAAGATAGGTTTTACCAGCGGTGATTTCGAAACTATCTGCTCGAAACACTTCTACGGGAACAGGCTGAGTGGTCAGAAGAGTTGTCGAACGTATAATAATATTAAGATCACCCGGGTTGATTTTGAAAGCGGCATATTCTCCAGCACTTAACAGCACTGCAAGTTGGTCTTTCCCAAACTCCACTTCCACATCATTATCTGCAACACCTCTGGTCCTTATAGGCGCGGGTCGAATCATATAGACAGTGGCGTAGTCCTTTGACGTGGGTTTTGCAAACGTTGGATTAGACTTAACAATAACAGATGTTGTGCACCCGTTTAATATCAGTAGACTTAAGCTAATGAATATAGCAACTATCCACTTTCTATCGATCATTTTATTTTCTCCTGGATATAAGTAAGTTTAACCAAGAAAAAGTAGTTGGGCGTTCTATATTCCATGGATCATCTGCTTTTTCTTGGTTCAAGGACATGGGTTAGGGTAGCGGGTATGTACGGCTTCTATTTCGTGCAAAACATCGCTTGATAGTGCCAACTGTGTACTTTCAATATTATCTTTTAGCTGTTCTAAAGATGTTGCGCCAATGATGTTACTAGTGAGAAAACTTCGCGAGTTAACAAAAGCTAATGACATTTGTGCTGCGTCTATTTGATGCCGATTGGCAATGTCGACATAATCTTCAGTAGCTGCGATGCCTATCGGATTACTGTAACGACTAAATCGTTCGAATAAAGTTAGTCGGCTTTTTGCTGGCTGTTGTCCATGTAGATACTTACCAGATAAAGCACCAAACGCCATTGGTGAATAAGCGAGTAGTCCAATATTTTCCCGATGAGAAATTTCTGCAAGACCAATTTCATAAGTTCTATTGAGAAGATTATAGGGATTTTGAATGCTCACAATTCGAGGCAAGTTGTGCGCCTCAGCTAATTGAAGAATTTTCATCACACCCCAGGGTGATTCGTTGGAAACACCTATATGCCGAACTTTTCCCTCTGCAACTAGATCCCCAAGTGCTTGCAGACTTTCTAGCAATTCGACGGATTCTTCCTCAACGTGTTGGTAGCCGAGTTGGCCAAAAAAGTTGGTTTGCCGATCTGGCCAGTGCAGTTGATAAAGATCAAGATAGTCTGTTTTGAGTCTTTTTAAGCTAGCATGCAACGCTTCTTTGATATTTTTTGTATCAAGCTGAGGGTTGCCATCGCGGATATATTGAAAACCATCTGAGCGGCTTGCAACTTTACTCGCGAGAATAATTTTATTCCTATTCCCCGTGTTTTCTAACCAGTTGCCAATAATTCGTTCGGTCGCAGCATAGGTTTCAGCTTTGGGAGGAACGGGATACATTTCAGCGGTGTCGAAAAAATTTATTCCGGCGTCGAGTGCGAAATTCATTTGTTCAAATGCTTCTGCTTGTGTGTTTTGCTCACCCCAGGTCATTGTTCCCAGGCAAATCAAGCTTACTTTTACGTCACTGTTTCCTAATTGGCGGTATTCCATAAATTATCAGTGTGCTTTTTCGTTGCATTAAACATGAACCAAGAGTTGTATCATATTTTCTCGACGAATAATATTCTTGGACTACTTCTCACTATTGGGAATAGTGACCGATAAATATACAGGGCCTGATATTCGTCGAATTAGTAAGGATATTGGTTGGTCAAGTGGTAATTTTTTCGCGAGTGCTAAAAAATGTCGCGCACTTTTGATATTCTTACCATCAATTTGCATAATGACATCAGACCTGCGAATTCCAGCACGAGAAGCTATTCCTCGATAAGTGGTTTTAACAATGACACCATTTTCAGCGACTAAAAGTTGCCGACGATGTTCTTCGCTGAGGTCGTTAATCTTGATGGCAAGTGATTTGATGCCCAAGTCTCCACTTTCTGCGAGTGCAACTTGAGTTGCCACATCATCGGTCAACTCCTTTACTTGAACCGTGAGTGTTATTTCTTCGTTGTTGCGAATAAGTTTTACAGGGACTTCTGCATTGATAATTGTAAAGCCCACTGATCTCACTAAGGCTGTTCCGCTTTCAATGGCTTTGTTGTTAAATTCGATAATAATGTCACCCGGTAGAATGCCTGCTTGATCGGCAGGGCTACTTTGCAAAACGCCTGCGACTAATGCACCGATTGGTGCTTTGAGTCCGAATGATTTAGCCAGGTCTTGTGTTAAATTTTGTGCATTTACACCTAGCCAACCTCGTGTCACTTTTTGATGGCTTTTTAATTGTTCCGCAACATTTAGTGCAACATTAATGGGTATTGCGAAGGATAAACCAATTGAGCCCCCCGATTTGGTAAATATTTGCGAGTTAACCCCTATGACTCTTCCTTTAAGGTCAAAGAGTGGGCCGCCAGAATTGCCAGGATTAATTGCTACGTCTGTTTGTATGAAGGGCACGTACATGCCGCTGGGTAAATTTCGTCCGAGGCCGCTGATAATACCTTGGCTGGCAGTGTGTTCAAGTCCAAATGGTGAGCCTATGGCGAGTACCCACTGTCCTATATCGAGTTTGTCTGAATCAAAGGTCTTAACTTCAGGCAAATCCACTTCGTCAATTTTTAAAAGAGCAATATCAGTGGGATTATCTTTTCCAATTAATTCAGCTTCAAATTCTCGTTGATCACTTAAGCGAACGAGAATTTGGCTCGCGCCATCTACTACATGAGCATTGGTTATTATATAGCCGTCGTTAGAGAGTATGAATCCGGATCCTAGTGATTGCTGATTATGCCTTCTGTCTTGATTTTGTTTTGAATTTCGTGGAGTGAGCAAATAGCGAAGAAACTCATTTAATGGAGTGTTCTCTTCTATGCCGGGTATTGTAGAAATAGTGTTTTTATTTGTATTGTTCACTCTTTGCGTGGTGCTAATGTTGACCACTGATGCATAGTTTTGCTTAACAAGTGGTACGAATTCGGGAATAACCGCAGCGTTCGAGTTGTACCCTATAGAAAATAATAAAAGAATAAGCCAGATATTGTTCATGCTTTTCTGTTCGCTTTACATATAGATTTTAGAGCTACGAAGTATACATTGAGGAAATCGATATGCGCAGAAATAAATCATGGAATTCAATTTCACATCGTCACCACGGTATATGTATCCCATTATTTCTGCTGTAATTCATGACTAATTGAGATTTAATGACAGACAGAATTTTCTAATGGATTCATATTTGTAGCCAAAAGGTTACTGGGCCATCGTTGATTAGATTTACCTTCATATCTGCGCCGAATTTACCTACAGCTGTGATCGGATAAACTGAGCTGGCTTTTTCCACTAAATAATGAAATAGCATTTCAGCTTCATGTGGAGATGCAGCATGAGAAAATCCTGGTCGCGTTCCTTTTTTAGTATCTGCGACAAGAGTAAATTGAGGGACAAGTAGCAAACCGCCGTTGATATCCTTGAGGCTGTGATTCATTTTATCTTCATCGTCAGGGAAAACTCGATAACTGAGGATTCGCTCAAGTAACCTATCGGCCTTATTTCGATCATCATTTTGTTCAATTCCGACGAGTACCAGCAATCCTGTATCGATACGGCCAATTATTTCTCCATCCACTGCAACGCTGGATTGAGTAACTCGTTGTAATAGTCCAATCATCAATTTCTCTTCGGCTTGCTTTTTAGTCTTCGGCTTTATTTATTCATCGCTAATAAACTGCACAGATAGCAATTTATATTAAGTATGCCGAATTAATTTCGATAAACAATGATGAATTCTTCGAGTTAGGATTTTGATAACAATTTCATACCATTATCAAAGTGGTTAGAGTTAATCTTTTCAGCTCAATTATTGAGGACACAAAGCAGAGTAATTTGCTAGGATTTAAAATGTATTTTCAATGCACTTTAAAGGTGTTAAACTTATTTCACATTACTAAAAGCTTATTTTTGGAGGTTGGAAAATGTTTGGTTTTTTAAAAAAGATGTTTGCTGGCGGAGCGGAAGCGGAACAAAGTTTATACGATCGAATTGGTGGGGAAGCTGCTGTCGATGCCGCAGTTGATATCTTTTATCGAAAAGTATTAGCAGATGATCGTATTAACAAGTTTTTCGAAAGCGTTGACATGGACAATCAAGCCGCCAAGCAAAAAGCTTTTTTAACCATGGCATTTGGTGGACCAAATAATTATACCGGTGAAGATATGCGCAAAGGGCATGCTCATTTGGTTGAACAAGGTTTGAATGCCTCTCATTTTGATGCTGTTATGGAAAACTTGGGCGCCACTCTCAAAGAGCTAAACGTACCTGATGATCTTATTGCCGAAGCTGCAGCAATTGCGGAAAGCACAAGAGCTGATGTTCTGGCTGGCTGGACTACTGAAGAAAGAGCCGCTCAAAAACAGAGTCTTTATGACCGTATTGGTGGAGAAGCAGCCGTTAATGCTGCAGTCGATATTTTTTACCGTAAAGTGTTGGCTGATGATCGAATTAACAAATTCTTTGAAGATGTTGATATGGATAATCAAGCAGCCAAGCAAAAAGCTTTCTTAACCATGGCGTTTGGCGGTCCACATAACTACACGGGAGAAGATATGCGTAAAGGTCATGCTCATCTTGTGAAAGAGGGATTAAACGATAGCCATTTTGATGCAGTGATGGAAAACTTGGCCGCGACATTAACTGAGCTAAATGTTCCAGATGATTTAATTGCCGAAGCTGCAGCTATTGCTGAAAGCACTCGTAATGACGTACTAGGTAAGTAAACTAGCAGCTCTTTTTAGGGGGATATGCTTCGGCATATCTCCCTTTTTTGTTTTGGAGATATCAAAAAATTTGATCTTAAACAGCGATATCTTGAGAATGTCGATAGCATATTGGAGCTATTATTCTCCTAACGGAATTTAGGAGAACGACAATGAGAGAAATTAAACAGATTCTTACTGCACAGCCTACGTCTGATGGTGCTGGTGTTAAATTGAACAGTGTATTTGGTGGCAAAGAGCCACGTCGATTTGATCCTTTTTTATTATTAGATGAATTTGGATCAGAAGAAGGGGCGGATTATATTGCCGGATTTCCTTCACATTCTCACCGAGGATTTGAAACAGTTACTTATATGTTGCAAGGAAAGATGTTGCATGAGGATCATCTTGGCAATCGTGGATTGCTGAATGATGGTGATGTGCAGTGGATGACAGCAGCACGGGATTATTCATTCAGAAATGCCGCAGCAGGAAAATGGCTTGATGAGAGGCTTTCACCTTTGGCTGAATTTGCCAGCTTAAGAGAAAGAGAGCAAGCAATAACTGATTATCGAACCGGGACTTTAGTTGCTCCAAAGTTACACCAAAAGTAGAAACATCCACGTGACCTTTTTTATGCAGGATAACACATTGATATTAATGAGTTATCTTCTGCTCATATGCAGTTATTATATTGTTTTATCGGCATATAAAGATAATTATATATGATTTCAATTTATCAACTATCCAGCCTATATTCAATTATTCATCATTAGATATATTGAGTTGCTGTAGTGGAAAGTCTTTATGTATTATCAGGATTAGCAGTTGGTTTGTTAGTTGGAATGACTGGTGTTGGTGGTGGCGCACTAATGACGCCATTGCTCGTGCTAGGATTTAATATATCTCCGCTCGTTGCTGTAGGGACAGATCTTTTGTTTGCTGCAGTAACAAAATCAATCGGCACTGTGACCCATGGCTGGCAAGGGACAGTACAGTGGAATATTGTTGGTTTAATGGCTTTGGGCAGTATTCCTTCAACGTTTATTACCATTAATTTTTTATCCGATCTTCAGGCGCAAGGCGAAGTAGCGGATCTAATTATAAAAAACACCTTGGCGTCCGCATTGCTCTTGACTGCAACTTTACTCATTTTTAAAAACAATCTTACAAAATATTTCAGATCTCATCCCACTGAGCAAAGTACGATGATGCAGTCGGGATTCACTATACTGGCAGGAGTTGGATTAGGTGTGCTTGTTACTATCTCATCCATTGGTTCTGGCGCTTTGGGTATTGTCATATTAACGCTGTTATACCCTCATAAGGAAACAGTGAAAATTGTAGGAACTGATATCGCTCATGCCGTACCATTAACTGCAATTGCGGGAGCAGGGCACTATCATTTAGGCAGTGTTGATCTGGATCTATTATTTTGGTTATTACTTGGGTCGATTCCTGGGGTTTATATAGGAAGTCGTTTGGGCAAAAAGCTGCCCGAAAAATTTATTCGTTATATTCTAGCCACTTTGTTGTTTAGCGTGAGTATTAAGCTTCTCGCTTAAAAATTAGAAATAGAACAAATAAAAAAGCCGCATTTTAAAATGCGGCTTTTTTATGATTAAGCATAAACTTGATTAGGCGGACTTTTTATCTCTACCGGCTTTTTTACGATCACTTTCAGTTAGGATTTTCTTACGTAATCGGATGAAATTTGGAGTGACTTCGACCAACTCATCATCATCAATAAATTCAAGCGCCTGCTCCAGTGTTTGACGGATAGGTGGGACAAGATCGATTGCTTCGTCCGTACCGGAAGCGCGAACATTGGTAAGCTGCTTTCCTTTTAGTGGATTAACAACCAGGTCATTTGAGCGAGAGTGAATGCCGATGATCATACCTTCATAGACTTCATCTCCATGCCCAATGAACATACGGCCGCGTTCTTGAAGATTCCATAGTGCGAATCCTACTGCTTTACCTTTGCTATTAGCGATCAATACACCGTTATTGCGAAGTCCAAAAGTGCCCTCTTTAAGCTTACCGTAGTGATCAAATACATTATAGAGCAAGCCAGTTCCCTGTGTTGCAGTTAAGAACTCAGTACGGAAACCAATTAGACCACGAGAAGGAATAATAAAGTCTAAACGTACACGGCCTTTACCATCGGGAATCATGTTTTGAAGATTTCCGCCTCGCTCACCAAGCTTCTCCATAACGGTTCCTTGATGTTGATCTTCAACATCAACAGTGAGTTGTTCGAATGGCTCCATTTTAACGCCATCCTCTTCCTTGATAATAACTTCAGGACGAGAAACACCTAGCTCAAAACCTTCGCGGCGCATATTTTCAATCAAAATAGAAAGATGCAACTCGCCACGACCTGAAACGCGAAGACGATCAGGGTCTTCTGTGTCATCTACGCGTAGCGCAACATTAGTTAATAGCTCTTTGTCCAATCGATCACGAATATTTCGTGATGTTACGTATTTGCCGTCTTGTCCAGCCATCGGTGAGGTGTTGACCTGGAAAGTCATGCTAACCGTTGGTTCGTCGACTGAGAGAGGCGGCAATGCTTCTGGGTGATTTGGATCGCAAATCGTATCGGAGATGTTTAATCCTTCGATACCTGTGAATACAATAATATCACCGGCCTGGGCTTCAGGGACTTCTACACGATTTAGGCCGCTAAATCCCATAACGGTCAAGACGCGGCCGTTTCTCTTCTTACCTTCTCTATCGACAATGGCGACGGGTGTGTTGGTTTTAATTTTTCCGCGAGTGATGCGGCCGATACCAATAACACCAACATAGCTGTTGTAGTCCAATGCGCTAACTTGCAATTGAAGAGGACCTTCAGTATCAAGGTTTGGTGGCGAGACGTGTTTTACGATAGCTTCGAAAAGCGGCGTCATGTCGCCCTCACGCACATCAGAATCTTCGCTGGCATAACCGTTTAGTGCTGACGCGTAAATTACAGGGAAGTCAAGTTGCTTATCTGTTGCGCCTAAACGATCAAATAAATCGAAGGTTTGATCCATAACCCAATCAGGTCGTGCACCTGGTCGGTCAATTTTATTGATAACAACAATAGGATTCAGGCCCATGTCGAATGCTTTTTGCGTCACAAAGCGTGTTTGAGGCATTGGCCCATCTACTGCGTCAACAAGCAGTAAAACGCAATCTACCATGGACAATACTCGTTCAACCTCGCCACCGAAGTCAGCATGTCCTGGGGTGTCTACGATGTTAATTCGATAACCGTTCCACTCAATAGCGGTATTTTTCGCCAAGATTGTGATTCCACGTTCTTTCTCAATGTCGTTGGAATCCATAACTCGTTCTTCCGCATCACCGCGGCCCTCGAGTGTGCCTGATTGTTGTAAAACTTTATCGACCAGTGTAGTTTTACCGTGGTCAACGTGCGCGATTATCGCGATGTTACGAAGATTCTCTAAGTTACTCATAATATTGGCTACTATATATAGGTTAAAAACGGCTAAAAAATGAGGCGCATTTTAACGGTATCGATGCGAATGAGCAAAGGATATCGGTAATTTAATGCGAGAATTTAAAGGAGAGAGTTTTTGATTATTGTAACTCTGTGAATTGTAAGCTGTTTTTTATTTCACTAGATGTGTTGCTATTATTGCTGGCTAAGATCTGTAATGCCAGTTGCCTGTTTTCTTTGCTACCTATACCTTGTTTGAGCAGTTCATCAAGTGTAGAGCCTGCAATTGTGTTATCTATTTTTGCTGCTTCAAGATATAAATTGAAGGCTTGTTCAATATTTTTGGTAACTAAATCACCCGTTTCATACAGCTCTGCTAACGTGATAATTGAGGGTATGTGGCCTCCATTTGCTGCTAATTCAAGCCACTTTACCGATAGCCGCTTTTGCTGTCGCTCAGCTCTATTGAGATAACTTTGAGCTATTCTATTTTGTGCAGTTACATCTCCATAGGTCGCATCAATCAGTTCTGCATAGCCAAATTCATAAAATTTCTTAACAGCAATTTGGGCCGCGCTTACGTTCTGTTTTGCTGATAGCGCAAGATATTCAATAGCCGTCTCAAGGTCGACTTCACTCTTTTTGTGGGCTAGTAAGTAGTTTCCAAATTGATACTGCGCTAGTGCGTGGTGCTGTTTTGTCGCCTCTTTAATCCAGCGCATTGCAAGTTTTTCATCAGGTGAAACTTTATACCCGTGTAAGTAACGCATTCCCAATTCATATTGATCTTCCACTGAGCCGTTAATAGCATTTTCAAGCATTCTTTCAAATCCCAAGGCTTGTTGTTCTAAGTGTTTTTCGTCAGCTAATGAGTTGAGCTTTTTTTCTGCTTTTTTATTATGATTATCTGCTGCCTTTACTAACCATTCTTTTGCTTTTTTGAGATCTGTCCCAAGATATGTTGACCCTTCGAAATACATCATCGCCAGTGTATATTGCGCGCTAGCATGATCCTTATTTGCTGATTTTAAAAACCACTTGAATGCTTGTTTCTCGTTTTTGGCGATTTTCTTTCCGCTGAGATATTCTTGCCCTAATTTATATTGGGCCTCTGCGTTACCTTGTGAAGCGAGCTTTTGTTGTTTGCGAATAAAGTTTTGATCTGTGGATTTAGCTTTTGCTTTTTTGTTGTATTTACGAACAACTTTTTTTGCCTCTGAATGACCGTTGCTTGCCGCTTTAGCAAACCATTTGTTAGCAAGAATTTTATCTTTTTTACTTCCCAGGCCATATTTATACATAAGTGCAAGCTCATATTGAGCATGTTTATGGTCGCCATTTGCAGCGCGCTTATACCAGTAGCGTGCAATGTCATACTTTTTATCACCTGTTAATCCAAAACGAAATATATTGGCGTAATGAAACTGTGAATCGGAATTGCCATGTTGAGCTTGTTTTTCTAACCAATAAGCCGCTTTTTTGTAGTCTTTCTTTTTATAATAATAGAGGTTAGCCAAATGTCTTTGTGCTTCATCATGGCCTTTTTTTGCCGCTTGACGGTATAAGTTGATAGCTTTGTTGTATTTTTTTTGCGATTCTTGTTTACGTGCTTTTTTAAATAAAGTTTCTATACTTTCATTTTGTGAAGCGCTTATGTCTTTACTGGGCGATGTAATGCTATGCGCAACTGGGCTGCACACCGCGATAAAAAGGCCGATAAAGCAGTAAAAGGCAATTTGTTGTGTATTGGCTAACGGTTTCATTGTTCTAATTTTTCGTTCCTTGCTAATCCGGAAATTTTATGAATTCACGAATTTATTCTCAAAGGGCAAATGAGAAAATGTAAAATTCATGAATTATCCGGATTCAGTTATCCATGATTGATCATAGATTTTTAAAGCAAGATTGAAGCCCCGCTTGGATGTATTTATCAATTATTCAGGTAATTTAACCCGACGCTTCATTTTCTTCCAATTCATAAGGTTCTGCAAATTTACATGTCTTTTGTGGGCAGACTTTTTCTGTTCCCTTACGTTTTGTGGTTTTTAGGCTTAAAATTGGCCAGCCGCAATCCGGACATTTATCGTTCAACGGCTGATTCCAAATTGCATAGCTACAATCTGGGTATCTTGAACAGGAATAGAATATCTTCCCATAGCGAGACTTACGCTTGAGGATGCTGCCTTTATGGCACTCCGGGCATTCAATGCCTGAGTCTTCTGCTTTCTCAAGCGGTTCGATGTGTTTGCAATTTGGGTAACCACTACAACCGATAAATTTGCCGTACTTCCCTTGCTTAATGACTAATTCTGATTGGCATTCTGGGCAAACACGGCCTTCTATAATTTCAGGTTCCTGACTGGCATCTCTATCGTCACCCAAATTACGTGTGTAATCACATTCAGGATAGGTCGTACAGCCAATAAAGCGACCCCGGCGGCCTAAGCGAATGGATAAAGGCTCGTTACATTTTGGACATTTTTCATTTAATGCTTCTTGAGTAACATCCTTGCGGTCAACCGTTTCATCTTTATTTTTAATAAGTGATGCGAAAGGTTGCCAGAATGCCTTCATGAGCGGAACCCACTCTTTTTCGCCACGAGAAACAGCGTCTAACTCATCTTCCAGTTTCGCGGTAAAGTCATAATCTACATATTGGTTGAAATGTTCTGTGAGGAACTTGTTTACAACTCGACCGATATCAGTTGGATAGAACCGCTTTTTCTCAAGCTCAATATATTCGCGATTTTGCAACGTTGAAATAATTGGTGCATACGTTGATGGGCGACCAATGCCATGTTCCTCAAGTGATTTCACCAAACTTGCTTCTGAATAGCGTGGTGGTGGTTCTGTGAAATGTTGTTCGGGACGAATCTTGAGCAGACTAACTTTGTCACCCGTTTTAAGAGGAGGTACAATTCGGCCTTCGTCATCATCTTTTTTCGCGTCGTCTTTTCCTTCGGAATAGACCACCATAAAACCAGGAATAGAAACTGTTGAGACTGTTGCGCGGAAAACACCTTCAATGGCATCCAAATCCAGGCTCACTGTACCTACGGTTGCAGGAATCATTTGACAGGCAACGGTTCTTTTCCAGATTAGGTCATAGAGTTTGAATTGATCAGCGCTTAAATATTTTTTAATTGATTCTGGTGTAATTGCCACCGAAGTTGGACGTATAGCCTCATGTGCTTCTTGTGCGTTTTTGACTTTAGTTTTATATATTGCTGGTACCTCTGGCAACATACTTTTGCCATAGCATGATTCGATAAAGTCACGAATTTCGACAATTGATTCCTGAGCCAAGTTTACAGAATCAGTACGCATGTAGGTGATTAATCCTGTTTCACCATCGCCAGTGTCGATACCTTCATAAAGTTGTTGCGCGGTGCGCATGGTGCGCATGGTGGTAAATCCGGCTTTTCGTGATGCTTCCTGTTGAAGTGTTGAGGTGATAAATGGGGCTGCCGGATTTTTCTGGCGTTGCTTTTTCTCAATCTTACTTACCGTTAATTCACCGTTGGCTGCAGCATTAAAGGCGGATTCTATTTCATTGGCAGATTCTTGATTAATTACGGAAAACTGTAAGAGTTTTTCTGATTTGAAGTGTGTTAATTTTGCGCTGAAATCTTGTTTTTTAGCTGAAGCGTCAGCTTCGATTGTCCAATATTCTTTGGTATCAAACTTTTCGATTTCCAATTCACGTTCGACAATCATGCGTAAAGCAGGGCTTTGTACGAGTCCTGCAGAAAGCCCACGCCGAATTTTTTTCCAAAGTAATGGAGATAAATTGAAACCTACCAGGTAATCCAAAGCGCGACGAGCTTGTTGGGCGTTAATTAGTTCTTTTGATAGAGTGCGCGGATGTTCAATGGCATTTTTTACGGCTCGTTTGGTAATTTCATGAAAGACAACGCGCTTAACAGGTTTGTCTTTTAGTACTTTTTTCTGTTTTAGCAACTCGTACAAATGCCATGAAATGGCCTCTCCTTCGCGATCCGGGTCAGTTGCGAGATAGAGAACGTCAGCATTTTTTGTGGCTTTTGTGATTTCATCGACATATTTTTTGTTTTTGTCGACAACCTGATATTTCATTGCGAAATCATTTGTAGTATCTACGGCAGCTTCTTTAGCGAGTAGATCACGCACGTGGCCGAATGAAGCAAGCACTTCATAGCCTTTTCCGAGGTATTTTTTTATTGTTTTTGCTTTAGCTGGCGACTCAACAATTACGAGAGCGTTTACCATTATTTAAACCACTTATTTGTACAAACAGTGCTCTTTGTCAGAATTGAATTAAAACGTTGTGTAATGTAGTTTTTTATAAAATTAAGGCACAAGCTCCTAGTGAATGCTGCTTGAAGCATCTTCAAAAATCACATCTTCTATCCATGTGTAAGCCGCTTCTTGTCCAGGTTGGTTAAATAACACCAGCAATATCACCCACTTTAGCTGTTCGAGATCAATTTCTGCTGATTCAAGCGCCATTACTCGATCAATGATCATTTCACGAATGTTTTGATCGAATGCGCCAATATTGTCGAGGAATAGAATAAAACCCATGCATTCTTGGTTGAGTTTTTGTTTTTCAAATTCAGCAAATATGCGCACTGACTTTTTGCTAGAATTTGATTTCAGGTCACTTGTTTGCTGAAGATTTGTTAATCCTTCTAACCAAGCAAAAGCTTTCTCGATTTCAAGTGCTGCGAATCCAGCTTCTCGCAATTCAGTAGTTATGGAGTCTGGGTCTTGCTTAGTATCTATTTCGTCATCCATATAGTTTTCGAAAAGATACATAAGCACGTCGAGAACATTTTCTTTCATATATTAACCTTTATTGGGAGCGGGAATATATGCTGCCGGGTAAGCTTTCAACACAATCCTGCAATTCAAGTACCAACAGCATGGACGAAACCGCCTCGGGAGTCAATCCACTTAGTTGTACGATTTCATCGATGGTCGTTGGTTCAAATCCAATGCAATCTAATAAATTTTTGTATGCTGGATCTAGGTTCTCAAGGCGGTCATTTTTCAGATCAGCGCTATGAGAATTATGTACAACACATTTAATATGATCCAATTCTTCCAGAATATGTTCTGCTTTTTCAACCAATTTTGCACCTTCTCTAATCAGTTGGTGGCATCCTTTAGCAAGTGGATTTTGTATTGAGCTTGGGATGGCGAAAACATCGCGTCCTTGTTCAGCAGCATGCCTTGCTGTAATCAAAGAGCCGCTTTTTTGAGCAGCTTCAACAACTAAAGTACCCAGACTAAGACCACTGATAATACGATTTCTTCGCGGAAAATTTTCTCTTCTTGGTTCTGATCCGAGAGGGTATTCGCTAATTATGGCTCCACCATTTTCAATGATTTCATGGGCTATGGTTTTATGCCGCGCGGGGTACACACGGTCTACACCTGTTGCAACCACGGCAATAGTGCTGGGATTTTGGGCGGCTAGTGCTCCCCGATGGCTTTCGAAATCGATTCCCAATGCCAAACCACTGGTGATGGTAACACCTTGTTCATTTAGATATTTAGCGAAGTGAAAAGCATTGTTTCTGCCAGATTGACTAGGATTACGGCTACCAACAATTGCAATTTGCTCTCTCTTGAGTAAAGAGTGATTACCATGGACATAAACTACAGCTGGAGCATCAGCAATTTCTTTTAACAGATCTGGGTAATCGGGTGAATTTAGCGTAATAATTTTATTATTCTGCAGGCTAGCCCAGTTTAGTTCTTTTTCAATGTTTTCCCAGTTTGGATTTTCCAACGCTTTTCTGGTCTTATCATTGAGTTTTATATTGCTAGTGATATCACCAAGATTTTCAAAAAACTCTGTTGGATCGGCAAAAAATTCCAGAATGGACTTTATTTTCATCGGACCAACGTACGGAGCGTGGTGTAAGGCAAGCCAATATTTAAGCTGGTTCATCAATGTTAACGACTACATTAGGAAGTGGAAAGTGGTTGTTTATTGTTCTTTTGCGGAGATATTACCCAATTCCGGAAAGGATTGCTAGTGGGATAATTCTCAGTTAGTGTTTTTTTAGGTTTAACCTAGCATATAAATATTTAAGGATTTTTAACAATGTCGCGTAAACGAATATCACGGGTTGCTTTTACAACAAGTGCATAACTGACTTTATTGAATATTCTGAACAATAGAATATAGCCAGCTTGAGATGGTGGGAGAGCGACTTTTCCGCCTTTGCCATCAGGGATGTCGTCATCAATTTCAGCACCTGTTTGCAAAACAGCCATCACATGACCTTTTTCCATGCCGTGTTCCAAGCCTCGATTGATGACAACAATTTGATGTTGACCAATGCGAGACATCTCATCTAGTACAGAAATAATATTACCTTCTACCATACTGCTGGGAGAGTGAGGCATAAAATTATACTCGAGCTTTTGTGATACCGCGGGCACCAAGCGATCACCGAGTAGTGATTCTCGTTTTGATTGTGCAATTGTTAAAGTTGAAGGGTCACCAAAATCATTGACGATTGCTTCACCTATATAAATGGCTTCATAACCAAGAATTTCCTCATCGCCATCAATGATATCTATATAAGGCTTACCAGCTCTTATTAGTGAATAGTGTGTATTGCTGCTAGGAACGAGTCCTCTTACATAAAATGTGTCTCCAGCCCCCGTAATTAAACGATTATCTTGAAAACTTAAAACATAGGGTGCATTTTCAAGCGCTTTTTCGCTCATAACATATGGGCGGCTAAGAAACTGCTGTATCGCATCAATAGGAATGGTAGGAACTGCCTTCCGCAATGCTTTTCTATAAATTCTTGGGCTGAGTTTGACAGTGCGCAAGTTATCTTGGGTTGAATTTGCGCGTTTTAAAACAATACGTGGCTTACTATCTTTAAATTTGAGCGTAATTTGGTCACCTGGGTAAATCAAGTATGGATTTTTTAATTGAGGATTTACCTGCCATATCTCTGGCCAGCGCCATGGATCACGTAAAAATCGAGAGGCGATATCCCATAGAGTATCCCCATTTTTTATCATGTAGCTTGAAGGGTGTGATTTGTTTAGAACAATATCGTCTGCAGCGATGGCCCATGATGATGCAAGTATTACCAATAAGAATATACAGGCTCGTTTTATAGACATATTTTTTTACGCCTTTTCCATGTTGATCAAGCTCTAATTATTAACGCAGAGCGAATGAAAATATTGAAAGTTAGAATGTTGTAGTATCCATTGGCTCACTTATGACTTTCTTAATAGATTGATTTGCTTGCTATTTAGCGGGTAAGTAGTTAGTTTTGTTGAGATAGTCCGAACGGGCGTTATGTTTGACGTTCATTTATTTTTATTTTAACTTTTGGTTAAAAAATCTACGAGACAGAAAGGTCAATTAAATCCCGTAGCAAGTGCAGTACTTTCTTTATAAATTTTAAGAAACTATCTTTAATAAATAGAATAGCAGAGTAGCTTTATTGTGATAAACTCGCGGGCTTTTTCGACACTATCTGACCTGTTTTGACGAGCAAATCAATGCCATTACTAAATATTCTACGATTTCCAGATCCACGGCTACGACAGCATGCAGCGCCTGTTGAAGTATTTGATGAAGAGTTAGTCGCTCTTAAGAATAATATGCTTGAAACAATGTATGAAGCACCAGGAATCGGCTTGGCTGCTGTTCAAGTGAACGTACTATTGAGCATGCTGGTTATCGATATTTCAGAAGATAAAAGCGAGGCAATATGTATTATAAATCCAGAGCTCCTGGAGCATGATGGTCTCGTAAAAACGGACGAAGGTTGTTTGTCGGTTCCAGCCATTTACGAACCGGTTAAGCGGTTTGAGCGGATTAAAATAAGAGCTCAAGATGAAAAAGGTGAGTTTTTTGAGTTGGAAGCAGATGGTCTACTATCGGTTTGTATTCAGCATGAGATGGATCACTTGGAAGGAAAGTTGTTTGTGGATTACCTGACTGAAATGAAACGTCGCCGAATACAAAAGAAAATGGAAAAACTCCTACGCGAAACCATGTAATAGGAAGCTCCGATGAAAATCATATATGCAGGAACTCCCGAATTTGCCGCTGTCGCACTAAGAGATTTAATCCACTCTAAACATGAAGTTATAGCGGTTTATACGCAACCCGACCGTCCTTCAGGCAGAGGCCGAAAATTAACGCCAAGTGCTGTAAAACAATTAGCGTTAAAAAATAACATCCCCGTCTATCAACCTATTTCGTTGAAGGGTGAAGCCGAGCAAAGCATGTTATCTGAATTGAATGCCGATATTATGGTAGTGGCAGCCTATGGGTTATTACTTCCAAAAGCAGTGCTTGATGCACCAAAGTTGGGATGTATTAATATTCATGGCTCACTTTTACCGCGCTGGCGTGGTGCGGCCCCCATTCATCGTGCAATTCTTGCGGGTGATGAGGAATCGGGTATTACCATAATGCAGATGGATGTTGGATTGGATACAGGGGATATGCTTTTAAAGAAGCATTGCGAAATTTTCAGTACCGATACGTCTGCAACTCTACATGATCGGTTAGCGGAGATGGGTGGAATTGCGTTACTTGAAGCGTTAGGGCTTATTGAAAAAGGTGAAGCAAAGCCTGAAAAGCAGGATGACTCGATGGCAAATTATGCAAATAAATTGATAAAAACGGAAGCAGTCATCGATTGGAATCTGTCTGCTTGCCAAATTGATCGTCAAATTCGTGCTTTTAATCCATGGCCTGTTGCTCAGACTCAATTGAACGGTAAAACTTTACGTGTTTGGATGTCTGAATGTTTACCTGATCAAAGTAGTGAAATTCCCGGTGAAATAATTTCAGCATCAAAACAAGGCATTGATGTAGCAACAGGTGACGGTGTGGTGCGTCTCTTAACCGTTCAATTGCCTGGTGGAAAGCCGATCGATGCGGCAAGTTTTGTTAATGCCCACGATGTGTTAAATGAAACACTTGGAAATTAATATGTACAATCTCTGTTTACCCTCATGAATCCTCGCCTACTTGCCATGCGAGTTCTTCTCCAGGTCCTTGTTGATGGCAAATCTTTAAACGCCTGCTCAACGCTAATTAATTCAAGTATTGATGATGCTAAAGACAGAGCGTTCGCTCGTGAATTGAGTTTTGGTGTATTGCGCTGGCATCCTCGATTAATGTTTATCCTCTCTGAGCTGATCACAAAGCCTCTGAAAGCAAAGGATCAAGATATTGTTTGTTTGTTGTTAATAGGATTTTATCAAATCTTATTTTTACGGGTACCTGATCATGCTGCAGTGAGTGAAACGGTTAAGTTAACTCAAAAGTTAAAAAAAGGTTGGGCAAAAAATCTTGTCAATGGCGTACTACGCGAACTTCTTAGAGAGCGAGAAAATATTCAAATAAAGATCGAGAGTGATTTGGTGGCTAAATATGCTCATCCACTTTGGTTCATACATAAAATACAAAAAGACTGGCCTGAGCAGTGGGAAATACTATTAGAAAAAAATAACGAGCAAGCACCGATGACCCTAAGGGTGAATCAACAAAAATCTCCGACTAAAGAGTACCAAGCGCAATTGCTTGATCGAGGATTTTATTCATCTCCTTCGAATTTTTCGTTAGCTGCTTTAGTTTTAGAAAAACCTTGTGACGTTTCTCTGTTGCCCGATTTTGATGTGGGTGCCGTTTCAGTACAAGATTTAGCCGCGCAACAGGCCGCATATTTACTTGAGTTGCCAAAGCAAGGGCGTGTACTGGATGCGTGCGCTGCTCCCGGTGGAAAAACAGCGCATATTTTAGAAGTGGAGCCATCTAGTCGTGTTGTTGCTCTGGATATTAGTGAAGACCGTACTAAACTAATTCGACAAACTTTGGATCGTTTGGGGCTTGAAGCACAGTTGGTCTGTGCTAATGCCGGAGATACTGATAGCTGGTGGGATGGGGAGATGTTTGATCGAATTTTGCTCGACGCACCTTGTTCGGCGACAGGTGTTATTCGTCGTAATCCAGATATAAAAACTCATCGTACCCTTGAAGATGTTCAGCAAGTGGTTCACAATCAAGCAAAATTATTAGAAACACTTTGGCCGTTGCTGAAACCCGGCGGTATTCTCTTATATGCAACATGCTCTGTTTTAAAAGATGAAAATGAATTGCAAATATTGAGTTTTTTATCGACATGTGCCGATGCAGTTGAGCTTAAAATTGAAAGTGGTTGGGGAAATGACAGGCCAGCAGGCAAGCAAATACTACCTGGTGATAATGGCATGGATGGTTTTTATTACGCACGGATCCAGAAAGTGAATAAAGATTTAATCCTAGAATCCGCAATTGACCGCAAGGGCTATATTTGAGTGCATGAAAATTATAAGAATCAATAATCATTCGCTATTCATCAAATTGTTGAATTGCTACAGGCTGTATTGCACGCTCTTTTGTGTTGTCTTGCTATACAAAAAGTTTCTTAAAGGGGGCAACCATTTAAGAAACTTTTTGTTACGCAACTCAACACAAAATATCGCACACTACAGACTGTTCAACTACGGATTCTAGGATTATGAAAATAATCATCTTGGGAGCCGGTCAAGTCGGCGCATCAGTTGCCGCAACACTTGCGAGTGAAGCTAACGATATTACTATGGTTGATTTGGATCGTGACCGGATTCGAGACCTTAGAAACAGGTTTGATATACAGGTGGTTTACGGTCACGCATCTCGACCAGATGTGCTAAGGCGAGCCGGCGCAGAAGATGCCGATATGATTCTCGCAGTAACCAATAGTGATGAAACAAATATGGTTGCGTGCCAGGTTGCTTATACCTTATTTCACACACCGACTAAAATCGCTCGGGTTCGCGCCAAAGATTACCTCATTCATCCTCAACTTTTTTCTCAAGAAGCTTTACCCATTGATGTTTTAATCAGTCCAGAGCAAGTAGTGACTGAATACATCCAACGTATTATTGAATTTCCCGGCGCATTACAGGTTTTGGATTTCGCCAATGGTAAAGTTCGATTGGTCGCGGTGAAAGCTATTCATGGTGGCCCATTGGTTGGTCATGAATTGCAAACGTTGAAAGAGCATATGCCAGGTGTGAAGACGCGAGTAGCTGCGATATTTCGGCGCGGAAATCCTATCATTCCTACAGGTGATACGGTGGTTGAAGCAAATGATGAGGTGTTTTTTATAACTTCTCGAGATAACACAAGAGCAGTTATGGCTGAGTTGCGTCGATTAGACGAACCTTGTAAGCGAATTATGATTGCCGGTGGTGGTAACATTGGTAAACGACTAGCAAAAGTGCTGGAAGGTCAGTATCAAGTTAAAATTATTGATCATAATATGGAGCATTCCCGAGAGATATCTGCAGAGTTGGAAAAAACGATTGTTCTCCATGGTGATGCTGCAGATTCAAATTTATTGCTGGAAGAGAATATTGAAGGTACGGATGTTTTCTGCGCCATGACCAATGATGACGAAGCGAATATTCTTTCTGCGATGTTGGCGAAACGATTGGGTGCCAAGAAGGTGATGGCTATTATCAATCGGCCTGAGTATGTTGATTTAGTGCAAACTGATTTAATAGATATTGCAATATCACCTCAACAAGTCACAATCGGCAGTTTGTTGACGCATGTTAGACGTGGCGATGTTGCTGTTGTCCACTCTTTGCGACGCGGTGCTGCAGAGGCAATAGAAGCCGTGGCACATGGCGATAAAAAATCATCAAAAGTTGTCGGCCGTGCAGTGGAAGATATCTCATTGCCTCCAGGAACAACGATTGGTGCCATTGTTCGTAACGACGAAGTTATTATTGCGAGTAGTAAACTGGTAATTAATGCTGAAGATCACGTTATACTTTTTGTGGTTGATAAAAAACGTATCAAAGATGTCGAGCGACTCTTCCAAGTCGGCGTAACGTTCCTATAATTTTCAAAAAATCCTCAGTGGACCACGAGAGTCGAATTTAAGTGCAAAAAGACAAAAAAATCACTGAATTTTTAGACATCACTAAATTGGGTTGTCATTGCAACCTCTCTAGCTGCGAATTCTAACGTTATGCAGCGAGCGGCTATACAACGAATATTAGGCATATTGCTGATGATAATCAGTTTAAGTATGCTGCCTCCCATACCTGTCTCATTGTGGTATACCGATGGCTCGGCACTGCCTTTTTTTCTCGCATTTCTAACGACAATTACTGCAGGGCTGATGTTGTGGTTTCCTGTTAAATCATTCAGAAAAGAGATGCGGTTGCGAGATGGATTTATTGTTGTTGTTATGTATTGGGTGGTGCTTGGGTTAGCGGGTTCATTGCCTCTGATATTATCGGCTACGCCGGTGATGTCGATAACTGATGCAGTGTTTGAATCCATGTCTGGTTTAACAACCACTGGGGCGACTGTCATTACAGGGCTGGATGAGCTGCCGCGATCAATCCTTTATTACCGACAACAGTTACAGTGGCTTGGTGGTATGGGAATCATTGTACTTGCGGTTGCCATACTACCAATGCTAGGTATCGGGGGCATGCAGCTTTATCGCGCAGAGACTCCTGGGCCAATGAAGGATAACAAACTAACGCCGCGGATCACCGAAACGGCAAAAGCACTTTGGTATATCTATCTTGGATTAACTGTCGCATGTGCCTTAGCTTATTGGGTCGCAGGGATGACGCCATTTGATGCCATTGGCCACAGTTTTTCAACAGTCGCTATTGGTGGGTTTTCAACCCATGATTTGAGCATCGGCTACTTTAACAGTGCTGCGATTGAAATGGTCGCCGTTGTTTTTATGATACTAGCAGGTGTTAATTTTTCTCTGCATTTTCTTGCATGGCGTAATATCTCTATCAAACCTTATGTCGCAGATTCTGAGTTTAAAATGTATATAAAAGTGCTAATTCTGGTTGCACTAATTACCAGTATGTACTTGTATATTACTGGGACATTTAGCGGTTGGGATTCTATTCATAACGGTGTTTTTCAAGCAGTCTCAATAGGAACAACGACAGGCTTTACTATCGCCGAATACCACACTTGGCCTGGTTTTTTGCCTGCACTTTTACTCCTGGCGAGTTTTATTGGGGGATGTGCTGGTTCTACTGGTGGAGGGATGAAAGTTATTCGGGTGCTTTTGCTCTTCAAACAAGGGATGCGGGAAGTTGTTCGCTTGATCCATCCCAATGCACAAGTACCAGTAAAGATCGGTGGCAAGGTTCTCGAGGAGAGTGTTATTGATTCAGTTTGGGGGTTTTTCTCTCTATACGTCGTCAGCTTTATCATTATGGCACTGCTACTCGCTGCGTCTGGCTTGGATTTAGTCACCGCATTTTCTGCAGTTGCTGCGTGCATGAATAATTTGGGGCCAGGGCTTGGTGATGTTGGGTCTCATTATGGCGATATAAATGATGTTGCGAAATGGATTCTCTGTTTTGCGATGTTATTGGGCCGGTTGGAAATATTTACTCTTTTAGTGTTGTTGACTCCCGCTTTCTGGCGAAAATAGGATAGAGCTAATAATGGATTTAGAATCACAAAACAAATGGAACAATATTTATGCTGAAGCAGTTATTGGCTCGGAAGGGGTAAGTCGTGTTTTAGTGGAGAACGAACATTTATTGCCCAAAGAAGGTAGAGCGCTTGAAATTGCTTGTGGAACAGCGAGTGATTCCATTTTTCTCGCTAAGCATGGTCTGCAAACTGATGCTTGGGATATCTCTGATGCTGTAGTTGCGAAGATTAATAGCTATGCTAATAAAAACAAATTGCCAGTTAATGCTCAAGCGCGAGATATTAATGTTCAACCGCCTAAAGATGATACATATGATGTGATTGTTCTGGCTCATTTTCTTGAACGTAAAATTGTGCCAGCATTAATTAATTCAATAAAGCCGGGCGGTTTAATTTTTTATCAAACTTTTGTGAAAGACGTGACAGCAAGCTATTCTGGCCCTTCGAACCCTTCGTTTCGGTTGGATATGAATGAGTTGCTTCAATTGTTTTCCGGAATGCAGGTTGTTGTTTATCGTGAAGAGGTTTTGATCGGGGACGTATCTAAAGGTTTCCGAAATGAAGCGATGATGATTGCAAGAAAGCAGGAGTAACCTGCAATTTCCATTAGATTCACGAGAAGAGAATTTCAGGTTTAATTTTTTAGTGTTAACTTCTCTTTCTTACCTTCGAGAGTTATTTTCAGGCGTACATTATTTTGTGAATCCGCGTTTTTGATTGCTTCCTCCGCAGTTATTTTTTTCTGTTGATATAGCAAGTAAAGTGAATCGTCAAAGGTCTGCATCCCTGAGTTTGCAGATTTTGCCATAGTATCTTTGAGTTCATGAAAACACCCCTTCAATATTTGATCTTTTATCAATGGCGAACCCGTTAATACTTCAAAGACAGCGACCCGTTTTCCATCAATCCCAGGAATCAGCCTTTGTGAGATAACACCACAAGTATTCAGTGATAAATCCATGAGTACTTGTCTTTGTTTCTCTTCCGGAAAAAAGTTGATTATTCGGTCAAACGCTTGATTAGCATTATTCGCATGAAGTGTCGAAATAACCAAATGACCAGTTTCTGCGAAAGCGATAGCATGTTGCATAGTTTCTTGATCACGAATTTCGCCTATCATGATGACGTCTGGTGCTTGTCGTAGGGTATTTTTTAATGCATCACTGTAGCTGTCCGTATCAATCCCAACTTCCCTCTGATTAACAATGCACTTCTTGTGCTGATGCATAAATTCAACGGGATCTTCTATAGTAATTATATGGCCTGCAGAATGCGTATTTCGATAATCAATTAATGAGGCAAGTGTTGTAGATTTACCAGAACCAGTGCTTCCAACAACAAGAAATAAACCTCGTGGTTTCATAATCAATTCTTTAAGAACTATCGGCAGGCTTAAGTTTTTAAATGAAGGAATCTCTACCTGGATTAAACGAATGACCATCGCAACCTGATTGCGTTGTTTAAAAACGTTGACACGAAAACGACCTGTTCGAGGAATGGAATATGCCAGGTTCATTTCAGGTTTGCTTTCAAACTCCTGAATTTGCTCTTCACTCATAATGTTGTAAGCGAGTTGTTGAACTTCATCCACAGCAAATTTATTCTGGCTGAATAGTCTGAGTTTGCCTTCAATTTTTGCAGAAGGAGGCGCACCTACGGTTAAATAAAGATCAGATGCACCATGCTTCACCATGAGTTTTAGCAGTTGCTTAAGTTGCACGATTTATAAACAGTTCCAAGTTAATGGTGTATTATGATTCAATAAATATCGACAACATCGCTAAAAACTATATGTTAATTACCGTTCAGTTTAGCAATTGAAAACTTCTTGAGATAAATTATTTCGAAGGGTAAGCTGAGGAATCTATTCAACATCTCTCAGGATACCTATGGGTTCGCAAACATCATCCAGTGTATTATTTGATCAGGAATTTGAAACCTACATTCAAGCCAAAATTGAAAACCTGCTATCCTGTAATGAATTTAAGTCTTTTGAATGTGACGATGAATCCTTAGCGCTTATAACCAAGCTATTTCGCAGTAGTGAATTTGCTGCTGTAAATTGCCTAAAATTTCCAGCTACAGTGATCTTCTTGTTACAAGACAGGGAGCTTTATCGAGATTATGCTGAGAACGAATATGTTGAACGCCTTCAGTTGCTTGTCCCAGCAGTTGAAGATGAGGTAGCATTTTCGAGAAATATGCGAGACTTTCGTAATCAGGAAATGCTTCGCCTTGCCTGGCGGGATATAGTCTGTCAGGTTGATTTAAAAATTACGTTGCGTGAACTTTCGTGGCTGGCTGATGCTTGTATTCAGATTGGTTTGAATACATTGGAGCAGTGGCAGAGCAAAGATACCGGCATTCCTGTTGATTCCTCTGGCGCTGCAATAAAGCTTGTCGTTTTAGCGATGGGCAAGCTTGGTGCTTATGAGCTTAATTACTCCTCTGATATTGATCTAATTTTTGCTTACAGTGAAGATGGGATTATCAACAATAACGCTAAAGAGCTTAGCCACCGAGAATATTTTATTCGGCTCTGTCAACGATTTGTAAAGCTCCTTTCTGATGTCAGCGCTTATGGATTTGTTTTTCGGGTTGATACACGGCTACGTCCGTTTGGTAATAGTGGCCAACTTGCCTTGAGTTTTGATGCTATGGAGTTGTATTACGAACGTCATGGTCGTGAGTGGGAACGATATGCGATGATCAAGGCGAGAGCTATTTCGGCTGATCCACATGCGGCGAAGGAGATCATGGAGCGCTTAAAACCATTTGTTTACCGACGCTATTTGGATTATGGAGCATTCGCATCTTTACGCGAAATGAAGGAGCTTATAAATAAAGAGATTAAACGAAAAGGTGCTGATAGAAACATCAAATTAGGGCCGGGAGGTATTCGTGAAATTGAGTTTATCGGCCAGGCGTTTCAGCTCATTCGAGGGGGGCGCACTCCGCAACTTCAAATTCGCCCAATTCTTACGGTGCTGGATGTTTTGCAAGGTCTCAATTTAATTCCTGAGTTTGTTGTTTCTTCACTTAAAAATGCGTATGTTTTTTTGCGAAAAACGGAAAATGTTATCCAAGCATTTGCTGATAAACAGACTCATTTAATACCCACTGATAAGCTGGAACAAAAGCGCTTGGTTTATGCGATGGGATTTAGTTCTTGGGAAGATTTCAATCAAACCTTGAAAGGATATATGCTAACTGTACATGAGCATTTTGAGCAAATATTCTCAGCTCCCCAGATAGAAGCAATGGCTGGGAAAGGTGATAACCAGCAAGAAATTTTCTCAAATATCTGGCGGGGAGTTATTGATAACCGTGAAGCCGAACAGGCATTGCATGCAGCAGGCTATGTATCAGGAGAGGCTGCCTACAAATTGTTGTCTAGGTTTCATGAAGGTTCTGCTTATCGAACAATGGGGCAAAGTGGTAAAAAACGTCTGGACGCGTTAATGCCGCTGTTAATATCCGCAGTAAGCAACACGTCTGACCCCAACGAATGTTTGTTAAGAGTATTACGCTTAATAGAAAGCATCGCCAAGCGCACAGCATATTTGGCTTTGTTATCTGAGCACCCAATGGGTCTTTCGCAATTAGTCAAATTATTTGATGCCAGTCCCTGGATTGTTGATATGTTGGTGAGTCATCCCATGTTATTGGATGAGCTTCTTGATCCTCGACGTTTATACGAACCAATGCCTAAAGAGGCACTTGAAGAGGAACTAAAAACTCAACTGAGTTATGACTGTGATGACATTGAGCAACAGATGTCTCGCCTGATCGAGTTTAAGCAATCAAATATTTTGAGAGTTGCAGCAGCAGAGCTGACAAGTGCGATGCCAGTGGAAAAGGTGAGTGATCATTTAACTTATATTGCCGAAATTGTATTGGAAGCAGTATGCCGATTTGCAAGAGAGCATCTTGAGAATCGACATGGAAAGCCTCAATATATCGTTGATGACACAATGCAAAATGCAGAGTTTTGTGTCATTGCTTACGGCAAATTAGGAAGCTATGAGCTAGGTTTCGGTTCAGATTTGGATTTAGTGTTTTTGCATGACAGTCAGGGAAAGAAACAGATCACTGATGGGGAAAAACCCATCGATAATGCCGTGTTTTTTGCCAGATTAGGGCAGCGAATTATTCATTTTCTGAATACACCAACACAAGCAGGCGTACTCTACGAAGTCGATTCTCGCTTAAGACCAAGTGGTAGTGCAGGGATGCTGGTCAGCTCACTCAAAACTTTTTCTGATTACCAGACAACAAAGGCCTGGACTTGGGAGCACCAAGCACTGATTCGCGCAAGATTGGTTGTCGGAAACGGAAATTTAGAACAGCAGTTTAGAGAAATTCGCCAGGCGATAATAACAAAAGAACGTGATGCTCAAGAATTACGCAAAGATGTGAGAGAAATGCGTGTTCGTATGCGCACTGAACTGTTGAAACCAAAGGTGGGGCAATTTGATTTGAAGCAGGGTATTGGTGGCATTACTGATATAGAATTTATAACTCAGTTCCTGGTATTAAAATGTGCAAAGACGTTCCCAGATTTACTTGAATTTACTGATAACCTCAGGATCATTGAAACATTAATGAAAAATGGCGTGCTATCGGCTGATGATGCTAAAATCCTCAGTTCTGCCTATTTAGCCTATCGTCATACTGTTCACAAGCTTGTATTGCGACAAAAAAACACTGCTAAAGTTAGTGACTCTGCATTCCAGGAATATAGAGAAGGTGTGACACGTATTTGGAATGATATAATGGAGCAAGAATTGATTTAGGCAGCTATTGGTTTATGGTGTTGTCGATTTATCATACAAAATATCTACTAAAAACTAGAATAATGCGTTAAAAGTGAGGAAATAAGAGTGGCAATAATGACGATGGATGACAGAGATGGTGTCATCTGGATGGACGGTGAATTTGTACCGTGGCGTGAAGCAAAGATACACGTATTGACCCACACACTTCATTATGGAATGGGTGTGTTTGAAGGAGTTCGTGCATACCATGCTGAAAAAGGTGCTGCTATATTTCGTCTTGAAGAGCATACGGATCGCTTATTTCGATCAGCACATATTTTACAAATGCCTATGCCGTTCAGTAAGGAAGTCATTAACCAAGCCACTTGTGAAGCGGTTAGTAAGAATAATCTCGACTCTGCCTATATTCGTCCTATGTGTTTTTATGGATCAGAGGGAATGGGCCTTAGAGCAGATAATCTTAAAGTACATGTTATGGTCGCAGCATGGAGTTGGGGAAGTTATCTGGGTGAAGAAGGCATGGAAAAGGGTATTCGAATTCGCACCTCTTCTTACACTCGGCATCACGTCAATATTACCATGTGTAAAGCAAAAGCAAATGGCAACTACATGAACTCCATGTTAGCACTACAAGAAGCAATAACCTGTGGATATGATGAAGCAATGCTGCTCGACAATGAAGGTTATGTTGCAGAGGGTAGCGGTGAAAATATCTTCTTAGTCCGTGATAGTGTTATTTACACACCTGACCTAACATCAGCATTAGAAGGAATAACTCGTGCAACTATTATGCAATTGGCTGAAGAATTAAATATTCCAGTAATAGAAAAACGCATAACACGTGATGAAGTTTATGTTGCCGATGAAGCATTCTTTACAGGCACCGCTGCTGAAGTAACGCCCATTCGCGAAGTTGATAATCGAATGATTGGCGAAGGCAAACGAGGACCTGTTACAGAAAAACTACAATCATTGTATTTTGATATTGTTCACGGCCGAGCTGCTGAAAAAGAGTCGTGGTTAACTTACGTATAAAACTAAAGGGTTACAGATGAACGCTGCTGAAATTCAAGCTAATGCACAAAACAAATATGAAGTCTCTGAGTCAGAACTGCCATTACATTGCCCAATGGAAGGAATGAGCTTATGGAATTCTCATCCTAAGGTTTTTTTGCCCATTGAAAAAACGGGGCATAGCAAATGTCCTTATTGCGGTGCTGAATACACATTAAAAAAAGATTAATCAGTTTAATTAATGCCTGAGTCTGCAAAAAAGATCCTTATCATTGGCCCGTCATGGGTAGGTGATATGGTGATGGCACAAAGCCTGTTTCGATTGCTTCATCAGCGTAACAACGAAACTGTTATAGATGTTGTTGCGCCTGCTTGGAGTGTACCGCTAATGGCTCGTATGCCTGAAGTTCGTCGATCAATTGAAATGACGTTAGGCCACGGCAAGTTCAATCCTGTCCAACGATTGAATATGGGCAAGGCTCTTGTTGAGGAGTCTTATGACCAAGCCATTGTTTTACCTTATACATGGAAATCTGCCCTATTACCTTATGGTGCGAAAATTCCTAAACGTACCGG
>CALZJE010000004.1 GCA_945787715.1 uncultured Ectothiorhodospiraceae bacterium
GGGGGATTTAGTGAGTTGTTATGCTGAAGTGACAAAAGTTGGTAGAACATCCATCACCGTTTTTGTTGAGGTGTTTGCTGAACGGCGACGTCAGATAGAGGAACGAATAAAAGTGACAGAAGCCACTGTTGTTTATGTTGCTATTGATGACGACAGAAAACCGAGAGCTGTGGACCCATAAAAAGCAGCAAATAAATTTTATGATACTTTTTGATAATTATATAAAATGAGTTAATTTAGTGATTATTTGTAAGAATGGTGACATTATTTAATTGCATACCGGCATTATTAAAGACCATGTTTTCAGTATTATCGATTAAATCGATATTATCCAGCGTGAAGCTAGAGTTGTCTGTTGCAGCAATACCTGTTAAGCCATTTCGAATTTCAAATCCGGTAAGCCAAATGCCAGAAGCATCTATGATAGAAACTATCTCTTGAGGTGCTGTAAAAGGGGCGTTTTGAAGAATTGCTTTTGATTCACCTGTGCTACCAATTAGCAGCAGGTCGTCACTTTTTAAGTGAATAGGTCCGTAACAGGTGCCGGATACATGAAGTGTTGTGCCTGGAGTTACACCAGCAAGTACTGCTTTCAATTCATGACCGATAGAGCAGTGGACAGACTCTTCAGCTGCTTGAGCAGTACTCATCACCAATAACAGACAAAGACCTGCAAGACCTAATGGATACTTCATGACATCTCCTATTGGTTTGTGAGAAACCGAAACGGAATGTTATAGGAGCTGCAATGATTGATCAACTGCTTTTCATGAGTGAAACTTGGTATTTGCGTTTCTGTGTGCCCTAATGGATTAAAAGTTGGTGGATTATGATTGAATAAAATAAAATCCACCTGTTTTTTTATCAAAGATCGGAGTTCAATTTGCTAAGTTATCGACACTCGTTCCACGCTGGAAATTATGCAGATGTTTTAAAACATATCGTTCAGGTTGAAATTCTTTCTCATCTAGTTATAAAAGATAAACCTTTTACTTATATTGATACTCACTCTGGAGCAGGGTTGTATAGTTTATCTTCAGAGCAAGCGACAAAAACAGCGGAGTTTAGCGAAGGCATCGGAAAATTGAATAAAAGCGATTGGCCTGAGCTGGAAAGTTATTTTAAGATAATAAATAGCCTTAACGCCGATGGTGAGCTCGCAGTTTATCCTGGTTCACCCAGGATTTTTGGAAAAGACAAACGCTTTATTGTAAAAGCGGAAGATGGATATGAGCAGCTAATTGCTTTATTGCCCCCGATGTCAAAGCGAGGTTTTGTGTTAATTGATCCATCGTATGAAATTAAAAGCGAGTATGATCGAGTAGTCGAGACTTTGATAAAAGCGCATCGAAGATTTACGACGGGAACATATGCGCTTTGGTACCCAGTAGTGGATAGAAGCCGAATTAATAGATTGGAAAAAAAGTTAATTGAAAGTGGAATAAAACGAATTCAGTTATTTGAATTGGGACAGCAAAAGGATACCATTGAGCGAGGCATGACTTCTGCGGGAATGATTGTGATTAATCCACCTTGGACGCTATTTGGCAAAATGAAAGAACTACTTCCCAGGTTAGCAACCGTATTGGGCAGAGATGATGTTCCAATTTTTAGATGTGAAGAGTTAGTGGGGGAATAGATAAGCAGTGTTAAAGATATTGCGGCAGAATCTTGCCTGAGTTCATCCATCAAGTCTTATGCTTAGATAATCATTGGCTTGTTGAGCGGCAATATTAGTTTTACTCAATTCATATTGATCGCCATGTGCGGCACCCAGCTTTTGCATGTGCACAAACGTTTCCTTGCTTAACTGATGAAACAGATCACCGTCTTTGCTTTCAATCAATGAAGATAAATGAAAGGCGACATCCGGATTTTGCGAGCTGATATTTAAGCTGCTGTTATTAGGGTGGTAAGTCATATAAATAGGATACTCAGTGTCGCCAACACCTTGTTGATTAAGGCCTTGTTGTAAGAATGCATGAATCTTTTCAAGGTTGTCTGAGCTTTTTTGTAGAAATTCAGTTTGTTGATATTCATTTAGCACATTATTACTTTCGTGCTCAAGGCGTAATTGTGCGTCAAAGCTTATGGAAATATCTTGATCTATGGAAATTGTTTTTCCTGTGTCGGTTGATAATGCGTTAATTGCATTATATTCACGTGTCTTATTTGAAAACGGATTGTTTTGAGGAAAATGGTTGTTAACTAACATTGAAAATTCCCACGTTGTTTATTATTTGATGACACGGAAATACTATGAAATAGTTATGCCAATATGAGGGAGCCACTGGAAATTAGAATATCTTACAAAGGCGAGGCGTGACGTTTCCGAAAAAAAGAGTTTCTAAGTTGATGTAATGCCGCTTAAAAAAAGAAGCAAAAAGGTAATTGTGCAAGTGGCCGGAAACTGCAGTGTTCTTAAGAGCATTTCACAAGTTATCGTATCAGTTTGCACGACATCAAGTGTGTAGAGGCCGTATAAACGTTCGCTATCAAAACTCTCAAGAACACAGGTGCTGCTAGTAGATTAAGACTTATTTTTTAGTTTGCTGAACAGAATGGCAACGCATGCAGTTTTTAGTGGGGGAAAAAGCAATCTTTCCATGACAAAGTCCACAAAATTTTCCTTTAAAAATATCATCCATTTTTATATCCGTTGAACCTTTTTCTTTCTTAAACAGTGCTGGATGGCAATTGCTGCAAGCTAGCCATTCCGTATGCTGCTTATGAGGAAATAAAACATTGGGCATTGGCCCAGTATCGCTAAACAGAATATCAAGATTGATAGGCTTTAGGGGAGGCGCATCGCCACTAATGTCTGATCGAGGTAATATATGGCCGTCTTGCAGCGCTTTTACCCAGTTGATTAATCCCGCTGAATCCCGGGGGAACTCACCCATTGCTTCCATGGGTCGTTGTAGTGCGAACATTGCTGAATCATTTGCTGAGTCATGTATCCCGTCATCTTCAAGAGGGATTATTTTTCCAGTAGTTTGGAAATGGTCTGCTGTTTGCCAGAAAGCGCCATCAAATTTGTTTTCTGTGCTGGCAATCGATGGGTTTAGAAATCCTAAAACAATGGTGATAAAAGCAGCGCTCGAAGTTTTGTGAAGGTCAGACAGATACATAATTTACAACTCTCTTTGTTACAAATTTACTTTAAAAAAAGTGATTATATCGTGTTTCAATAGATTCGGCATGAACTGTGCCGTTTTTTTCTTAAGATTGAATTGTAATTGCTAAGATTTAAGTCACTGTATTCTCGCTAATGGCTACCTCCTTGCTTATGGCTTTCTTCTCGCTAACGGCTCTCTTTTTGCAACGATTCTCTTTTTTAAATCGATACTGGCTCAATGCGAGCCATTCATGAAATATCCTGATTAGGATCCTGTCAGATATAGGATGAATTTACAGCGGAAAAATTAATTTGATCAGATTTCTTGATCCTCTTCGACGAATGGCTACGTCTATTAGTTTCGAACGATTAAAAAAACTGCTTCAAAATGACTCGTCCTCGCTACAATTACCTAAGTCCGATAGGCTCCAGTATGCCAAGAGCGTTGCTTTAATCTATGACACCTAATGATTCTGATCTTCAAAACTATCTCATTCTTTTTGCTTTAGTTGTGGTACTTATTTCTATAATTTTTTTCATTATATCGCGCGTACGAAAGAATGCTGATATCCGCGGCATATCGCAAACCATCGCATCTATAAGTATGTCTTCTATAAAAGACATCTCTATGCTCGATGAAATCGACGGATATGTAATGATTGATTATTGCATTATGACGCCAAAAGGTATTTTGGTTATTCTTATGCAAAACTACCCAGGAAATTTGTTTGGAGGCGACTCAATCGATAGTTGGACTCAAGTTTATCAGCATAGGAGTTATCAATTCGATAATCCTCTAAGACACCGGCAAAAATGCTTGCACGCAATGCAGGAATATATACCAGGTGTGCCGGTTGTCGCTCAAGTTGTATTTACTAATGTTGGCAATTTCCCTAAAGGCAAGCCTTCACATGTTTCCATGCTCAATGATCTCAAAGATGATCTAGGTGATTTTTTAGTAGGTGGCGAGCCTGCAGATCATGTAAAAACTTCATGGCGTAAGCTTGAGGCATTAAAGTGGAGCGCATCAGCTGAAGGACGGGCGGCTTCAATCAACGCGCCGTAATTAATTTTTTAAGCTTAAATCCCGGATATTTCACGAATTATCCGAGATAAGTATTCGTTGTTCATTTTACAGTATTGACATCTTTAATTTGCCATAATATTTCTCATTTTTTCCAGTGATCATGATTTATAAATAGCTCAGATATTTAAGCTGCTTACTTTATTTGTTATTTTTAAGGACAAGAAATTGCTCCTTAACCTGACGTACCCTAAGAAACAGTCTTACACTTAAGGTTGGATTTTCGGATATATCTATTACTCTCTTTTCTTTCGTCTTATCTTTGCTAGACTTTTTTAAATTGAAAAAATTATTAAATTCAAATCAAGCTTTCGAGATTTCTGAATGAACTCTTTGCTTATGTGTATGGAAGCGGTGCTGTGATATTTGTGCTTGACCTGATGCAAATATCTCACGTCCATCGTGTTAGGAAATATTTAGTTAGTTGGATTAGCCAGATTTGCTGGGCGTAATTTCCATAGCGTATTGGGATTGAAAAATGAATGATTGAACTGAGGGGTTAATCATGAACTGGAAGAATTTTTCAAGTCTTGTCCATGTTGGGAATTATTCATCAGATTTGTCAAGCAAAGGTCAAATGTTAGAACTGCTCCTTGGTAGAGGAAGTATTGGTAACAGTTGTGAAAAACATCATGCGTGGTATCCACGTGGTGTGAAAAATAGTGAATATGTTAATGGTTTCAGATATGTAGATATGAACTATAGCTACTTTGGTGAGGAGTCCGTGCTAATTTCTGAGGCTAGCTGTTGCATGATAATGATTGTTCTGGACATGAATAGTCAATTGAAGTTTAGTGCACACATTAGCGCAGCGAGTGATATGAAACGACTTCCATGGTTATCAATCAATGCTGATTTGAAATTCTTCTTTAAAAGTATCAAGTGTAACCTAGAGTGTGTTTCGCTATATTTGTTCAGCAATAATATGGATTGGGGCAAGGATGGAAGCTTTGAGCATAGAAATGTAATGAGTTTGTTAAGCGCATCTCTCTCAAGAAAACAGCTGGAAAAATTATCTAGCTCTACTTATTTAATTCAAGGTGAAGACGGCGTAAAATGGAATCCCTTTTGTGCCGTCCGCTTAAAGAATTTAGATGCAACACAAACAATGGAGATTTCATTTGTAAACCCCAGTATTGCATAATCCTATAAAACTCGTTGATCCGCGAGTTAGAGTACACCCTTTGTTTAACCATACCAATTAAAACAATTGCTCGCCTAATGTGCCTGCTGTGGGTGTATTCACATCTCGTGTCTAATTGTTTTTTCTAGATTATTAAAGGTGTTTGCGCACAAGAAGCCGATGAGAATGGATTTAATAGCGTGCAGAAATGAAACAACTGTGTACCGTACCAATTCGTCGTAGTTGGTATTTTTTAATATGAAACCGGAATGCGCGAAGAGGGGGCAATTATTGGGCAAGCAGTTTGAACAAAAAAGCGAGATACAAGTTCTGCACCTCGCTTTTTTTGTTTAGTCTTCTATTTGTTGTATTGCATCAAGTAGCCATGAATGTTCCATTTTATTGTTAGGACGTAGAAAATACCAAGCTTCTTGAACTTTGCTTGTTTCTACGTTGTCTCCGTGAATTTCGTCATATTCTTTAAGTTCCGCGTTGAATACAACTGTTGCTTCTGTTGTGTTGCCAGATTTTACAACGTTCACCAATTCAGCTTTTAAAGAGATAATTTCGGTTCTGTTTTCGCCAGTGCGTGCGCGGAACTGATCTTGAAGTTCTGCGAAAACGCGATCGCTACAGAATTCGCGTAAGTCGCCTAGTTGGCCTTTATCCCACGCCTCTTGCAATAATTTATAAACACTTTCTGCGCCGTCGAGAAAACGTTTTTGATCGAAGTTTCTGGGAATCTTGCCAGTTTGTAAAATATTTTGCGGTTCTTCCAATGACTGTTCAGATGTGCCGCCACCAATAATATTTGCACTTTGGCGTTGTTGGAAATCAGCATCGCCAGCAGGATCAGCTTGAAATGGTGCGCCGTTTACCGTTGCCGATTCAGGAGCCATGCGCTGTTTCCTGCTCGCAAATATTTTGTACAGTACAAATGCAATAAGGCCAAAGAGCAAGATGTCCATGAAGTTGATATTTTCAAATGCGCCACCAAAGAAAAGTGCGCCTAACAAGCCACCGATCATTAAGCCTCCCAATAAGCCCATCATTCCGCCTTTTTTGGACATTGCCGCTTTTTGTGCAGCATTTTGTTGCTGAGCGGGTGATTTTGCACCGCTAGTGTCGTTACGTTTTGCTGTTTGACTTTGAGATGGTTTACTGCCGAACGATTTTCCACCGCCTAAGCGTTTTGCTTCTGCATCGGGGATTATGCTCATGGTTAAAAACAGCCCGAGGAAGACCGACAAAGCGAGTACAGAAAGTTGTTTCATTGTTTTATCACCTTCGTTGTTTGGTTTCCACGATATTCTACAGATTAAAAACAGCTTGTACATATTAAGTCATTGATTTGCCTAAATGGTGTTCATTAATTGTGATTTTATTACTGGTTCTATTTGTAGCTTTAATTATTAGAAGGATTTAAGGTTAATTGATGAGTGGTCTTCGTACGCCCCATTTTATACCAAAACCATTTGCCTTTTTGCTTCGTGCTGGCGCATGTCAAACTTGCCGACGCACTATAAAAGCTCCAAATTCAACAGACATATGTGAGAGATCCACAATTATATCTTTATAAACAATGAGATATATATCTGGCATTTCTTATGCAGACAGATAGGGAATTATCGATTTAATGGTGAAGAGGTAAGTGCCAATGTTTGGTAGTGGTTTAAATGTTTTTAATCTCAAGCAAAACAATATTCGTGTTTTGCATTACACCTGGTTTGCATTTTTTATGACATTCGTGGTTTGGCTCGGATTGGGTCCCATGATGCCTTTTATTAAAGAAGCACTTGATTTAACTGATCAGCAGGCAAAAGTTCTCTTAATTCTCAATGTGGCAATGACCATCCCAGCACGTATTGTTATCGGTATGCTGGTTGATAAGTATGGGCCACGTATTATGTATAGCTGTATACTCATTCTTGGTGGCTTGATAAGTATTGCATTTGCCTGGGCTGATAGCTATGAAGAACTGGCACTTTTACGATTTTTATCTGGCTTTATCGGCGCGGGATTTGTCGTTGGTATTCGTATGATTGGCGAATGGTTTCCTGCTCGCCAAACTGGTTTAGCGCAAGGTATTTACGGCGGTTGGGGAAATTTTGGCTCAGCGGGTGCAGCAATGACGCTTCCTTTTATTGCAGTAAGCGTTGGTGACACTGAAGGTTGGAGAATTGCGTTAACGGTAGCAAGTATTGGTGCGATTGCTTACGGTGTTCTTTATTACTTTATTGTTCGAGATACACCAAAAGGTTCTACTTACTTCAAACCGAAAAAAATGGGTGCGATGGAAGTAACAAGCGCCGGTGATTTATATTTCTATATCTTGATGAATATCCCGCTGTTTCTTGCGCTCGGCGTTCTTGCATGGAAACTTTCCCCTGCTCAAATGGGCATGATAGATCAATATACAACATATGTGATCTATCTGGCTCTTTTTGCAACATACGCAGTGCAAGTTTGGAAAATCTGGCAGGTAAACTCTCACGTGCTTAAAAAGCCTGTTCCAGAGTTGCATCGTTATAAATTCAAGCAAGTTGCTGTACTGGATTGGGCATACTTGGTTACGTTTGGTACTGAACTAGCTGTGGTTTCCATGCTTGCGATGTTCTATGTGGAGTGGTTTGATATTCCAAAAGTAACGGCTGCATTGCTTGCCGGAATTTATCCATTTATTAATTTATTTGCGCGACCTGGTGGTGGCTGGATTAGTGATAAAATTGGTCGTCGTTTAACGTTGATCATTGTTTTTGCTGGAATCACTTTTTGCTTCCTGGCGTTAGGGTTTGTTGATCAAACCTGGCCTGTTGCGGTCGTCGTTGGTGTTACCATTGTTGCTGGTATTTTTTCCAAAGCTGGTTCTGGGGCTGTGTTCGCGATGGTGCCTCTGGTGCAGCGCCGTATGACCGGGCAAATTGCGGGAATGGCCGGTGCGTTTGGAAATGTGGGAGCGGTTCTCTTTTTAACCGTTAACTCACTGGTTGATTACAATTACTTTTTTATGATTATTGGAATTGTTGCCGCATTTGTTTTCGCTTTAATTATTTTTGTTTTAGAAGAGCCGCAGGGTCAAATGGTTGAAACATTGCCTGATGGTACTGTTCAAATGATCGATGTTAAATAGACTTAATAACTAAACAATAATCCATGAGCACAAAACTTTTATTGACTGCTGGGCAATATAGCGACAAGGGAATCAAAGAAAAAAATGAAGATGCTTGTGGAATACTCATTCCACAAGGATCTTTGATTGATACCAAAGGCGTTAGTATCGTAGTTGCGGATGGTGTGAGTAGTTCCGAAGCAGCGCGTGAGGCTTCGGAGACTTGTGTTCGTGGGTTTTTGACGGACTATTACAGTACTTCCGAGTCGTGGACGGTTAAAAACTCCGGCCAAAAAGTATTGGGTGCTTTGAATCGTTGGCTTTACGGGCAGGGGCAACGTACCTATGGTTCTTCTCAAGGAATGCTAACAACCTTGAGTATTGTTGTTATCAAATCAACGACTGCACATATTTTTCATGTGGGCGATAGTCGTATTTATCGAATTCGAGATGGTCACATTAAATGTTTAACTCGTGATCATCAAACTTGGGTTGGTAAAGATCGAGCTTTTTTAAGTCGCGCCATGGGTGCAGATATAACAGTAGAAATTGATTATCGTAATTTAGCGGTTGAAAATGGTGATGTATTTTTACTAACTACTGATGGTGTTCACGAATATATCAGCAGTAAACAGTTGTGCGAGTTTTATGAGCAAGGCAGTTCTAACCTTGAGAAAATTGCAAAAACTGTTGTCACACACGCTTTAGAGCAAGGCAGTAGTGACAATGCAACATGTCAGTTTGTTAGGATTGATCAGTTGCCGTTGCAAAACGAAGAAGAGTTTTTACGACAACTGACGGAGTTGCCTTTTCCGCCACCTCTGGATCAAAATCAGTTGCTCGATGGATATCGTATTTTACGAGAAATTCATGCTAGCAAACGATCTCAAGTGTATCTGGCTATTGATACTGAGACAGAAGAACAAGTTGTTATTAAAACGCCGTCTGTGAATTTTGAGGATGATGCAGAATATATCGATGGTTTTTTGCATGAAGAGTGGGCAGGTAAAAGAATAAACAGCCCTCATGTGTTAAAAGTTGTTGAACCCAAGAGACGAAGACGTCTTCTTTATTATGTGACTGAATATATCGAAGGGCAAACGCTCGAGCAGTGGATCAACGATAATCCACAGGCCGATATCGCTGTAGTACGTCCGATAATAAAACAGATTGTAGCGGGTATTAGAGCATTTCAGCGCCAGGAGATGATTCATCAAGATCTAAAGCCTGGTAATATTATGATCGACAAGCAGGGGACTGTAAAAATTGTTGATTTTGGCTCTACCAAAATTGCAGGAATTCAGGAAATTACGTCACCAATCAATCGCGGAGCTTTGTTGGGCACCCTAGATTATGCTGCACCAGAATATTTTCAAGGTTTATCAGGTTCTCATGTTTCTGACATTTATTCAGTTGGTGCGATTGCTTATGAAATGTTAACTGGCAAATTGCCATATGGGGGACCGCTTTCATTAAAAGCGCTCAAACATGTGCGTTATGTTTCTGCCCGACATGTGAACGCTAGCGTACCATCGTGGATCGACGGGGCGTTGGAAAAAGCAACACAATTAAATCCTGAGCTTCGTTACCCGGTGTTGTCTGAATTTTTACGTGATCTTGAAAAACCAAATCAATCACTCATCAAACAACACCAACCATTGATTGAGCGTGATCCAGTCTCCTTTTGGCGCACGCTAACAATTATCCTCTTTATTTCCAATATAGCTTTCATCTATCTATTCCTTGCTGACAAATAGGGTATATTTAACTAGTGTGTTTTAGTTAATGAGATTTATATGAATTTCTTCAGTTTAGATAAATACTGATCTATTTCTATTTAAACAGGTGTTGTTAAAGACTGAAAACCTCAAGCTCTATTAGTCTCATTATTCTATGGTGTGATTAATCTTTGATCAGAAACTTCTTTTCACATACCACCGATGACTAAAATACGTTAAAATTCGACACTCTTAGATAACGTTAAAAAATTTCGTAATATGACATCACAAATCTCAGCACGTAAAAACACTCTGGCTGTGCGTATCGGCGATGTTGTCGTCGGTGGTGGAGCGCCAGTTGTTGTTCAATCCATGACTAATACCGATACGGCTAATGCGGTTGAAACAGCGATCCAAGTAGCTCAGTTAGCAAAAGCAGGTTCTGAAGTTGTTCGAATTACTGTTAATAGTGAGGAAGCGGCCAGCCAGGTTGCCGCCATTCGTGATCGACTTGATGATATGGGCTGTCATGTTCCATTAGTCGGGGATTTTCATTTTAATGGACATAAACTGTTAGAGAAGTATCCTGATTGTGCCCAGGCTTTGGGGAAATATCGTATTAATCCTGGTAATGTGGGGAAAGGGAAAAAGCGGGATGCTCAGTTTGCTACCATGATTGAAATGGCATGCAAGTATGATAAACCTGTTCGAATCGGTGTGAACTGGGGTAGTCTGGACCAAGAACTTCTGGCCCTTGTGATGGATGAAAATAGCAATCGCGCTGAACCTAAGGAGTCAACGGAAATAATGCATGAAGCATTAATTCGTTCAGCTTTGGAGAGTGCAGCAAAAGCTGAAGAAATTGGTTTAGGAAAAGACAAAATTATTCTCTCATGTAAAATGAGCCTAGTGCAGGATCTTATTTCTGTATATCAGGATCTCTCATCACAATGTGAATATGCTTTACATCTAGGCTTGACTGAAGCAGGAATGGGTTCGAAAGGAATTGTCGCTTCAACAGCTGCACTTGCTGTTTTGTTGCAGCAAGGCATTGGTGATACGATTCGAATATCATTAACACCAGAACCTCATGGTGATCGCACCAAAGAGGTTATTGTTGCGCAGGAAATTTTGCAAACCATGGGCTTGCGTTCCTTTACTCCTCAGGTAATTGCGTGCCCCGGTTGTGGTCGTACTTCCAGTACTTACTTTCAACAGCTGGCGAAAGATATTCAGAGTTATCTTCGTGATCAAATGCCTACATGGAGTGAAAAGCATAAAGGGGTTGAAGAGATGAATGTCGCCGTTATGGGCTGCGTTGTTAACGGCCCAGGTGAAAGTAAACACGCGAATATTGGAATTAGTTTGCCAGGCACTGGTGAGAAGCCTGTCGCTCCGGTGTATGTTGATGGCGTGAAAACTGTAACACTTAAAGGTGATAAAATTGCGGAAGAGTTTCAGCAAATTGTTACTCAATATGTCGAAGAAAAATATAAAACTTTGTAGTTATTAATTATGTCTCAAGTTGAAAAGAAATTAAGGCATTATATTGCCAAAGCAATCTCTGAATACAATATGATTCAAACTGGTGACCGGGTGTTGGTGTGTTTATCTGGTGGTAAAGATTCTTATACAATGTTGACACTGTTGCATCAATTGAGATTACGTAGCGGTCGCAAGTTTGAACTGTTTTCCTTAACGCTAGATCAAGCTCAACCGGGTTGGGATGATAGTGGGTTACGGGAATGGTTAGAGAAAAAAGAATATCCTTATGAAATCCTTCATCGTGATACTTATTCTATTGTAAAAGAGAAAGTGCCTGAAGGTAAAACCTACTGTTCATTTTGTTCAAGACTACGTCGTGGAAATATTTATACCTACGCTAAAAAACATGGCTTTAACAAGATTGCACTTGGGCATCACCGTGATGACTTAATCGAAAGTTTGCTGATGTCGACTCTTTATAGTGGTGAGATTCGTTCTATGCCGCCGAAGTTATTGACAAATGATAAGCGCCATATTGTTATTCGACCTATGGTTTATTGCCAGGAAAGTGATATCATAAAATATGCAAAAGAAAAAGCCTTTCCTATTATTCCTTGTAATCTTTGTGGCTCGCAGGAAAACTTAACGCGTAAAAAAGTGAAAGCATTAATTCAGGATTTGGCTGCGCAAAACCCCAAGGTGCCAGCTAATATGTTACATGCTTTGAGTAGTGTTCGAAAATCGCAGCTAATGGATTTTGATCTCTGGGATTTTAAAAATCTTGAGGATGGCTTGGTGGAAGTGTCAATGGATGAAGAAGTCGATTCAGATTTATTGGAGCCCTTTGATGAACCCTTTGAAGAGTCATTTGTTGAAAACGAGAGCTCTGTTGCTATAGTTAATTTTCAATAATAATTAACTATATATTAATAAATTGGAAATAAAGGATACCTGTTGAATTATACTGTTGGCAGCATGGACGCTGCCGTCAAGCTTATAAGGATATATTTACAGCGTGTATAATTCAGCAGGTATTGTTTGTTTCCAACTCGTTAGTAAGATGCTTTGGCAGCGACATTATCGAATTGCATAATTCAGATGCTGAGATGATTATCTCGGCATTTTTTTACGTCTCATCCTTTTTCTAGAATTAAAGGTATAAAAATGACCGAAACAATAATAGACCTGATTCGTCACGGAGAACCCGAGGGCGGAAGCCGGTATCGTGGTAATAATATTGATGACTTGTTAACTGAAAAAGGCTGGTCTCAAATGTGGGCTGCAGTAGGCGACTATGACGAATGGGATCTTATTATTACTTCCCCGCTGCAACGCTGCCGCGCTTTTGCTGAAGCATTGGGTGAAAAGCGGAATATTCCCATTGTCGTGGAGGAAAATTTAAAAGAAGTGGGCTTTGGTAGCTGGGAAGGGAAAACTCCTGCGGAAATTAAAGAAAAAGATTTGCTGGAGTTTGATGCCTTTTATGCTGATCCAGTAAATAATCGCCCAGAAGGAGCAGAGCCACTGGATGAATTTATTCAACGTGTTGTGGATGTTTATAACAATGTTATAGAGAAATATTTGGGGAAACATTTGTTGATTGTTGCTCATGCGGGGGTAAATCGTGTTTTGATTGCTAATGCGATTGATGTGTCAGCTGCGGGAATGTATCGGATTGATGTTAAGAATGCTGGATTGAGTCGTATTGTCAACGGCTGGAAGGGGGATGTGCTTCGGTTTCACAATTTTTCTCAGTTAAATTAAATACGTGGTAAATACCGCGGTTTTTTAAATCATTTCATTTGCAAGAGTTAACTGTTGTGGCAAAGCTTCTCTCGATAGTTTTTCACTTGGGAAAGAGATTTTCATTATTGTAAACCCGTCTTTAGTTACTTCGGGAGTTTCATCAATTGGTGTGATTGGCAAATTAAATGGTCCTTTAAATGTACGTTCATTATTAGTGAGAATAGCTAATTTTAACTTGATTACTTATGTTGCTCTCAGAGTTGATTCGAATTACTTTGTATGTCATAAAAGTGATTAAAGTCTAGTTTTTTATTGAATTACTTGTGAATGTTGAGTTAGGTGGAAGTTAATGATTGAAATATACGATAAAAAAGGTTTTGATAAATTACTTATTCTCGAAAGAATGGATTTGGTGAGCGCTGATTTGCGCGAGGTTAATCTAAAAGACGCAAATCTGGTTCAATATGAATTGCAAGGCGCGGATTTGAGAAATGCCAATCTCGCTGGAGCAGATTTGCGGCTGGCGAATTTGAGCGGCGCAGATTTACGTGGGGCTAATTTATCGGGAGCAGATTTGACCGGTGCAATATTAGATAACACGCAAATGGATCCAGAGTCTTTTTCGGAACAAAAAATTATTCCAATTGCGGTTAATCCTATAAAAAGCAGTTGATTCTTGCAAAATACCCCAAGGACACTTTGCTTAAGAGCATAACGCAGCTTCTCACTTTTTCTAAATTAAGAATATATAACATAGATAGTGTGTTTTGATTTTTACGGTTGGCTTTTTTTAAAAAAGCCGGCGCAAGATAATGCGCCGACTGGGAAGCGCAGAACGGATTGAGGGAGGGAGAAAGGTCCGTTCTGTCTATTGATTATCGACAATGCATGATCAACCTTTATAACTGACTAGCTATTTTGCTACCCTTGTTTTTAGTGACAAATCTGGCAATAGTGCTGGTATTAAGTATCTCTTTGAGCTTATTTGGCTTTGAAGGTATTCTTGATCAGCAAGGCATTGATTTGGATTTGAATTCGCTATTAATCTTTGCTGCTGTTTTTGGCTTTGGCGGTGCTTTGATTTCATTAGCGATATCTAAATGGACAGCCAAAAGGATGACCGGCGCTCAGGTTATTAAAAGTCCAGCAACTCCGAAGGAGAAATGGCTGGTGCAAACTGTTAGAGCGCAAGCGGAAAAATCGAGCATCGGCATGCCTGAAGTAGCGATATTTCACACTTCCGAGATTAATGCGTTTGCTACAGGTATGTTTCGAAATAGTGCGCTTGTAGCAGTAAGTTCAGGATTATTAGAAGCAATGAGCGAGGATGAAGTAGAGGCTGTGTTGGCTCACGAAATTAGTCATGTAGCTAACGGTGATATGATCACTCTTGCTTTGATTCAGGGAGTGGTTAACACATTTGTTATTTTTCTTTCACGTGTTATTGGTCATTTTGTCGATCGAGTGGTTTTTAAAAACGAGAGAGGGCATGGCCCAGCATTTTGGATAACTGCAATTATTGCAGAGTTGGTATTGGGTATTTTGGCTAGTATTATTGTCATGTGGTTTAGTCGTCAAAGAGAGTTTCGAGCCGATGCAGGGGCTGCAAATTTGGTTGGACAAGATAAAATGGTCAGTGCGCTCGAATGCTTACAGCGTAGTAGTGGTCAAGCATCAGCTTTGCCTGATCAAATGGCAGCGTTTGGGATATCGGGTAATATTGGCAGTGGAATAAAGCGATTATTTATGTCGCACCCTTCATTGGATGAGAGGATTCAGGCGTTGAGAAATGCAAATTGATATGACGCAGGTCGCTAATTCGGCCTTAGTTTGTTGTTAATAAATCAGAAATATAGGATACCTGCTGAATTATACTGTTGGCAGCATGGACGCTGCCGTCAAGCTTATAAGGACATATTTACAGCGTGTATAATTCTGTAGGTATTGTTTATTATCAACTCGTTAGTAAGTTGCTATTTTGAAGGAATTATTGAAAGCTTGATTGCTAAATATAAGGATGTGTTCCTGAATAGTGGCTTATGGAAGTGGTAGATTACTGATTAAATCACTGCGCAATTGGCGCTTCATGTATGGCTAAGCAGCATCCTCCTAGGATACATTTATTGGTTTTTTATAGGGAGTATGTGGAACTTCACGGACAAGCTTGGGAATTGCGTAACCCGGCAATTTCTCTTGCATATTCTTGATGAGTTTTTTTGCGGTCGATTCGTTTACATTAAAATGCGCAGTACCTTGAGCTTTATCTAGCATATGAAGATAATAAGGCTTAACACCATTTTCGATAAGTTTCAGGCTAAGCTGTATGAGTGTATTCTCATTGTTGTTGACGCCTTTTAAAAGGACGCTTTGATTAAACAGTTCAACACCTATTTCATGTAATTTGCCAAGCGAGTCGCTTGTTAATTGATCGATTTCATTGGGATGATTAATGTGTACAACCATGATTAGTTTTAATCGAAGTTTTTCTATCCATCCAAGGAATTGTTCGTTAACCCTGTCTGGTAAAATGGTAATTTGACGTGTATGAATTCTGAGAAATTTAACGTGTGTTATTTGATCTATATCATGCGCAAGTTTACTCAGTCGCTGATCAGTTAGGGAGAGCGGATCGCCACCACTAAAAATAACTTCATAAATCGAATTGTCATTTTGTATATATTCAAGAGCGGAATCCCAGTTTTGCTTACTAGGGTTGGAACTGCTGTAGTCAAAATGCCGACGGAAGCAGTAACGACAATGTATGCCGCAAGCGCCGGTTAGCGTTAATAGAACTCGCCCGTGATACTTATGAAGTAATCCAGGCGTTTTTTCAAATTGTTTATCTTCTACCGGGTCTGTTGTATAGCCCTCGGTGATTATTGTTTCCTCAGTGAGCGGTAAAATCTGACGCAATAACGGATCGTAGATGTTCCCCTTTTCAATTTTATCTAAATAACTTTGAGTGACACGGAGTGGGAACATTTTGTGTGCTTTTTCGAGCTTTGGTAGCAAGGTAGCAGGTAGATTGAGTGCTTCGATAAGGGCTTCTGGCGATTTAATTGATTCAGCAAGCTGATTTTGCCACTTGGGAAGCTGCACAGTTGAATGATTTACCTGTATTATATTGCGCTTTTGATTGGACAATTTTTAAACGTCTCGGGAATTTATAACATTATTGGGTGATATGAAGTCACCGGGTAACACCCTTGTGAGGTAAACATGGCAACTTATAGCACGAACGAATTTAAATCAGGTATGAAAATTATGCAAGATGGTGATCCTTGCTCAATTGTTGAAAACGAGTTTGTAAAGCCGGGAAAAGGCCAGGCATTTAATCGAGTTAAGATTCGTAATTTGAAAACAGGCCGAGTTGTTGAGCGCACTTTTAAAAGTGGTGAATCAGTCGAAGCAGCAGACGTTATGGATACAGATATGCAGTATCTTTATACAGATGGTGAGTTTTGGAACTTTATGGATGCCGAAACATTTGAGCAGGTTGCCGCAGATGGTAAGGCTGTTGCTGATTCAGCAAAGTGGCTTAAAGAGCAAGACACTTGCACAATTACTTTATGGAACGGTGTCCCCATTTCAGTAACTCCACCAAATTTTGTTACTTTGCAAATTACAGAAACTGACCCTGGTGTGCGTGGAGATACAGCGAGCGGTGGTGGCAAACCTGCGACACTGGAAACTGGAGCTGTAGTACGTGTACCTCTATTTATTGAGATAGGGGAAATCATCAAGGTCGATACACGAAGCGGTGAGTATGTTGGACGCGCTAAAGACGAATAGCTTTGACATAACCCAATCTACTTTAAACCATTAAGGCTCGTTCGATGAGTGTGCAAAATGTGATTCTTCGACGAGCTGAGCTTTATTCAGTCATTCGAGAGTTCTTTTCGGAAAGAAAAGTGTTGGAAGTAGAAACCCCCGTGTTTTCGAAATCTGGAAACACAGATCCTTTTATTCAGTCGTTGACTGCAAATTTTTCTATTTCTGCTGATATTAACGAAATACATTATGCACAAACTTCACCTGAGTTTGCGATGAAAAGACTATTGGCAAATGGCTCGGGTTCTATCTATCAGATATGCAAAGTATTTCGTATTGGAGAAATAGGAAGGCTTCATAATCCAGAGTTCTCTATGCTGGAATGGTATCGCGTGGGGTTGAGTTATCATGAACTTATGGATGAGATCGCAGCGTTATTGAAAGTGCTGGAAGTTTCAGAAAAATCACAGCGAATTAGTTACAAAGATTTATTTTATCAGTATCTGGAAATCAATGTTTGCAATGCAAGTATCGATCAACTAAAAAATTGTGCGGCAAAATTTAAAATAGATGCAATTGGGCTTGGAGATAATCATGATGAATGGTTAAATTTATTACTGAGCCACTTAATTGAACCGAAGCTAGGTGTAGATTATCCCCTTTTTATTTATGATTATCCTGCTTCACAAGCTGCACTCGCCAATGTACGCCAAGAATCTTATCCGATTGCAGAACGATTTGAGTTATATCTCAATGGAATAGAAATTGCTAATGGTTACCAGGAGCTAATGGAGGGAGAGGGCTATAGAGAGCGTTTTTGTCTCGAGAATGAAAAGCGCTTAAGTCAAAATATGGATGAAATACCCATTCAAAATAATTTGCTGGAAGATCTTCAAAAGGGATTGCCCTATTGCTCGGGCGTTGCCTTGGGATTAGACCGTCTTCTTATGTATCTATGCGATGTTCATGAAATAAAAAATATTCTTACATTTGATTTCTCTAATAGTTAGCTAGCTATTTCGTTTATTAAAAACGTTGTGAGTCTTGCTTTTTTAGGCTGTGTTAACTATACCTACATATAGGTATGTCAATTATTTTAGTTGCACTTCTGGATTGTGCATTTTAAAGTGTGATTGAGGAAGTAGAGCTATTCTAAAGCTTGGTGTGTTTAATAAAGCTGATCAGAATATAACTTATTATTTTGTTTACTTTTGCGTATATGCTAGTGGGTGATGTGGATAACTTTCAACGTGTTTTGAAGTGTATTTCAGCAAGCACTGGGAAGTTGCATTGAGCAAGTAGGTGCCCAGCAACGGATTGATATGAGTAATGGCGTATTTTCCTTGAAAAGGGGATGAATATGGGAGCTGTAAGCGCAATAGAGCAGCGTTGGAGTCAACGCCGAAGTACATCGCTTGATGTTGATGTTGTAAAGGATAGTAATTTATTAGTTCATTGTAGAGCGAGGGATGTTAGTCTTGGTGGTGTATTTTTAGAAATTGATGAACAAAAAGTCGGCAAATGTCAAGATGTTGAGCTAATTTTCACATTAGCGAAGTCAGGAGCCGCGCAGCATAAATTGAAAGCACGAACAGTTCGAATAGCAAGTGATGGTATTGGATTGATGTTTAAAGATTTTGATACCAACTCATTTCGAGCATTACAAGAAATAATGAGATACTCAGCTGCTGTAGCAGAATAGTTACAATTTTAATTTGTTTGTTAATTGGGCATGTTTTGCAGGTGTTTATTTTTCATCCAATTCGAGATTCAAACAATATTACCAATATGCTGCCCCATATTTACAGTATTTGTGGCGGTTAGCGCTTCGTTCCAATTTATGGAGTTCTCCGGGAAAAGCAAAATAACTGTGGAGCCCATATTAAATCTGCCTAGCTCATTTCCTTTTTTAAGCGTTATCTTTGAATCATCTTCCTGATAATTCCATGTTCGAATTTTAAAACCAGCCGGTGGTGTAATGGTTCCTTCCCATACTGTTTCCATGCTTGAAACGAATATCGCACCGACGAGAATTACTGCCACTGGACCCGCATTAGTCTGAAACAAGGATGCAACTCTTTCGTTTCGCGCAAACAAACCAGGGACATGAGTTGCTGTCACTTCGTTTACACTAAATAGCCGCCCGGGTATATGTATCATTTTTTCCAATGAGCCGTCTATTGGCGCGTGAATTCGATGATAATCTTTCGGTGATAAGTAAATAGTCGCAAACTTGCCATTTATAAATTTTTCGTAACTATCATCATTACCCAGCAATGTTTTGAGGGAATATTCATGTCCCTTTGCCTGAAGAATTTGACCGTCTTTAATGTCGCCTATCTGGCTAATAGTGCCGTCTACAGGGCAGGCGATTGAATTTGTCTCTGGACAAATAGGGCGTGCTTCCGGTTTCAATGCGCGTGTAAAAAAGTGATTAAAACTGGAGTATGCTGTTAAATCAGGCTCAACAGCATCTTTCATATCTACATTGTAGCGTTTGGCCACCTGTTGGATAATCAAGTTTTTAAATGCTTGCTGTTCACACCTTGTTAATTTGTGCATGATTGCTGATAAAAAGTGGTGCGGTAAAAAATATTGCGGGAATATTTTTAGTGTATCGAGAAAAGTCATGCTAGATTGTTCATTCATTCTTACTGATTGCCTTAATTATCAAAGTGTTGTATTGCTGTGGATAAATGTTGCAGCATAATAACATGGTGATGAATGGGATGGGTAGAACTACAATCTGGAATTCACAGATAAAGGGATACATGTGAGTAACATTGCCTACGAACTTGGGTTGAAGCTTAAGCAGTTAAATTTGGTTCTCGTCACTGCAGAGTCTTGCACCGGTGGGTGGGTTTCAAAACTGGTTACTGATGTTCCGGGGAGCTCTGCTTGGTTTGATCGAGGGTTTATTACGTATAGTAATAACGCGAAGTCTGAAATGCTTAGTGTTGATCGTAATATCATCAATGAATTTGGTGCAGTGAGTGAGCAGACAGTATTGGCAATGGCGCAAGGTGCACTTGTGAACAGTAATGCAGGAATTGCAATAGCAACTAGCGGAATTGCTGGTCCTGACGGTGGGACGTTGGAGAAGCCTGTGGGTCTTGTTTGCTTCTCTTGGTTGAAGAATCAAGAATTTCAAATAACAGAGAGTAAGATGTTTACGGGTGATAGAGATCAGATTCGATTGAAAGCGTCCAATTATGTTCTAGAGAATTTGAATGCCTTGTTAGTTCAGTCTAGTAAAAGCAGTTGATCCACGAATTTATACTCCAAGGGTACTTTCCTTAAGGATGTAACACAGGCTCTCGTTTCGCTTAGCTATATGAAAAACAATATCCTGCATTTCTATCTTGTGCGGTATTTGTTTTTCCTACGTTCAAAGATCTGTATCGTTTTATTTGCTCCAATGTTTATATATTTTCCATTTGTAGGGGCGAATATTTGTATTTTCCCAAAAGAAACCTAAAATGAGGTTGTGTACTGTAGATAAATACAGTAAATTAGCGAGCATTAAACCAACAAACCAGTGTTAATAGAGGCGTGTGTGATGGCGATAGATGAGGGTAAACAAAAAGCGTTAAGTGCAGCATTAAGTCAAATCGATAAACAATTCGGTAAAGGCTCCATAATGCGTATGGGTGATGGTAATGCGATAAGAGATATTGAAGCGGTGTCCACTGGTTCGTTAGGACTTGACATTGCGCTTGGAATAGGTGGATTGCCTCGAGGTCGTGTTGTTGAAATTTATGGCCCAGAGTCTTCCGGTAAAACAACGCTCACTCTTTCTACTATTGCTCAAATGCAAAAAATGGGCGGGACAGCAGCTTTCATTGATGCAGAGCATGCACTGGATCCTGTTTATGCAGAAAAGCTCGGCGTTAATATTGATGACTTATTGATCTCTCAGCCTGATACGGGTGAACAAGCGCTCGAAATTACCGACATGCTTGTCCGTTCAAATGCCGTCGACATAATTGTTATTGACTCTGTTGCTGCTCTGACACCAAAAGCCGAAATTGATGGTGATATGGGTGATAGCCATATGGGATTGCAAGCTCGCTTATTATCACAAGCTTTGAGAAAACTTACCGCAAATATTCAACGAGCAAATGTGTTGGTTATTTTTATTAATCAGATTCGAATGAAGATAGGGGTTATGTTTGGAAGTCCTGAAACTACGACTGGAGGCAACGCACTCAAGTTTTACTCCTCAGTTAGGTTGGATATTCGTCGTATAGGGGCAATTAAAAAAGGTGACGAAGTTGTTGGCAGTGAAACTCGGGTCAAAGTCATTAAAAATAAAGTTGCTCCTCCCTTTAAAATGGCTGAATTTGACATATTATATGGAGAGGGTATCTCACTTTACGGCGAGCTAATTGAAGTTGGCGTGAAGCACAATATTATCGATAAGGCCGGCGCATGGTATAGCTATGATGGTACCCGTATTGGACAAGGTAAAGAAAATGTGCGTAATTATTTTAAAGAGAATCCCGCAATGCCTGAAGAGATAGAAGGGAAAATCCGTGAACTGTTGTTGCCTAAAAATACCGCGCCTGCGAATAAAAAAGAAGAGTCTGAGGGAAGTCTTGAGAAGGCAAACTAACAATAGTTACTCTTATTTATGAAAAGCAATAGACTGAGCTAATGCTTTGAAAGTTCAACAAAATTGGTGTGTAATATGATTGAGGTAGTATTGAGCCATCGGCTTTGTTCATGAATGCGTAGGTGAATATTAAATAGTACTCTTAACATAAAGGAATAAACCCGGGTAATTCATGAATCATCCGGGTTAAGAGTTTAAATGATAAAAATTTTCGCCAAACAGTATTTTATGTGGCTGGGTCTTATTACTGCTTCGGTATTGTGCATTCCGAATGCGGAAAGCAATGATCGAGAATTGTATCGTAATGCACTAAAAAGTTATGAATGGCTGCTACAAAACTCGCTTCGTCAAAATGTTGTAGATTACTCATATTTAAAAAAAAATCAAAGTGTTATAAATCATTATGTGTATATTGTAGGGCGAACCCCTTATGATAGTCTTCAGCGAACAGAGCAATTAGCCTTTATTATTAATGCTTATAATGCTTTCGTTTTGCGCTTAGTTTTGGATTATTGGCCACATATACGAAGTATGAATGATATTCCTGATTTTCCTTTACCGAGACGCTGGAAAGACCAGCGCTGGATGTTTGACGGTAAGCGGATTACCTTAAATGAATTGAAGGACAATTATTTAAGACCATTAAAAAATCCTATGGCATATTTTTCGCTTTTCTGTGGTGCGATTTCATGCCCAGATCTTCAGCCTACTGTATATCGAGCTGCAATTATCAATAAGCAGCTTGATGAATCAGTCAAAAAGTTTTTATCGCAAAAAAAAGGATTGCAATGGCAAATGTCGGATCCGTTGATCGGGAAGCCTAAACCTATGGTGTATGTATCAAAGCTTTTTCGAAAAGATGAAGATGTATTTATTGCTAATGGTTATTCGATTCTAGAGTTTGTTGAAGAGTTTGCGCCTCAGGAATTCAAAACTTTTTTGAAAGAATATAGAGATCAGATTCGGTTGAAATTTCTTCGTTTTGATTGGGATGTGAATGCTGTTAGATAGTTTGTTTTTAGGAGACTGTTGGACATTAGGTGATCGTAGCGAAGGAGAGTTTTTTTGTAGCAGAATTTTTGATCGTTCGAGGCTTGTAGCCATAGCTATTTGTCGAAAAGCATCGGAACATCTGATCAAAATAACTTTTTACTCATGACTGCATGGGCGCAGGTGGTAGAGAACCAACAGTAGGCGCTTTAGGCGACACATAAGCAGTTACCGAGTAGATTTATCCTATGTCCGATAGGCTTTTATATGTGTTTTTTATCTATTGTGATACAGGGATTAGATTTTGGATCATTTGGTTGAAATTAAACAGCAAGCAATAAAATACCTTAGCTATCGAGAACATAGTGCTGAAGAGTTGCAGCGGAAGCTTGTGCGAAAATTTGACAATATTCCTGAGCTTTGTAATGTTGTTAATGAATTGGCTAAAGAAGGGCTACAGAGTGATTTGCGTTATACCGTATTGTATATTGAATCGCGTGCACGAAAGGGTTATGGTCGACGCTATATTGAAAATGCACTACAACAAAAAGGTGTTTCAAGAGAGGATATCATTCAAGGCCTTAATGAGTGTGTTGTCGATTGGCAGCAAGTGGTACAAAAGTCACGGCAAAAAAAGTTCTCAAACAAAATTCCCCAGGATGTAACGGAAAAGCAGAAACAAACCCGTTTTTTGTTAAATAGAGGGTTCACCAGTCAAGAGATAAAAAATTTATTCAATAAGTTACCCGATGAATCTTTTTGAGTATTGGTCATTTATTAATCATCAATTCCGCTTATTTTAAAACCTACCTCCTATCTATTTCTTTATGATTTATTTACATAATACTGATGATACAATACGCATCATTTGAGTTCGCAGAAACAGAATGCTTCATTTGAGTTCTTTTACGCTAGCTGTGGATTGGATTCATTATGAAATGTAGAGTGTAGGCGTAATTCCACATAGAATTTGTAGTGCTGATGAGATGGTGCTTCCATGTGTAATCTACCCAGTGATTACAATTAATATAATAAGAAAAAGGGACTTTTCGGCTGTTTGAAAGGTGTAAAAGACAGGAAAAATATGAAAACCACTGATATTCGCAGAAAATTTTTAGAATATTTTAAAAATCAAAACCACGAGATGGTTGCTAGCAGTTCACTGATTCCAGGTAGCGATCCCACGTTATTATTTACAAACGCTGGAATGGTGCCATTCAAAGATGTATTCCTCGGCCGAGAAAAGCGGAATTATGTCCGAGCAACAAGCTCACAGCGCTGTGTGCGCGCTGGTGGTAAACATAATGATCTAGAGAATGTTGGCTACACCGCCAGGCACCACACTTTTTTCGAAATGTTGGGTAACTTTAGCTTTGGGGATTATTTTAAAAAAGAAGCCATTCATTACGCCTGGGAGTTTCTTACTCAAGAAATGAATTTACCTACGGAAAAGTTATGGGTAACCGTCTTTGATGAAGATGATGAGGCAGCTGATATTTGGTTGAATGATATAGGGGTTGATCCAGCACGACTTTCACGTATTGGCGCAAAAGATAATTTTTGGTCCATGGGCGATACTGGCCCCTGTGGTCCATGCACCGAAATTTTTTATGATCACGGAAAAGAGGTCGCTGGTGGACCACCCGGTACACCAGACGAAGATGGCGATCGCTATGTGGAAATCTGGAATCTAGTTTTCATGCAGTACGATCGTAAATCAAATGGTGAACTCGTTGATTTGCCAAAGCCCTCAGTAGATACCGGCATGGGACTGGAGCGTTTAGCTGCAGTAATGCAAAATGTGCATAGCAATTACGAGATTGATTTGTTCCAAGGTCTAATCAAGGCATCGGCTAAAGCAGTTGGTGTATTAGAATTAACAAGTAATTCACTAAAAGTTATTGCTGATCATATTCGATCCTGCTCATTCTTGATATTAGATGGCGTTGTTCCATCCAATGAAGGCCGAGGCTATGTGTTACGTAGAATTATTCGGCGCGCTGCACGTCACGGGTTTGAACTTGGTAAAAAAGACCCTTTCTTTTTCTCACTTGTTGCAGCGCTATGTGAAGAAATGGGGAGTGCATATCCAGAACTTGTCGAGAAAAGAGATTTTATTGCCCAAGTATTGAAGCAGGAAGAAGAGCGATTTGCTGAAACGCTGGAACACGGCATGAAAATTCTAGATGAAGCAATCCTAGACCTGAAATCTAAAATCATACCCGGCGAAGTTGTCTTTAAGCTCTATGATACCTTCGGATTCCCTGTCGATTTAACTGCTGATATTGCGCTGAATAAAGGTTTGTCTATTGATCTCGATGGATTTGAAAAAGCAATGGATGAGCAGCGAGAACGTGCACGTGCCGCCAGTAGTTTTGGCGTGGATTATGGTGATGCGGTTAGTGTTGATGAGGCAACTGAATTTTCTGGTTATACACAGTTAGAAGATGAAACTTCTGTCGTACAGCTAATTAGAGATGGGCAGGTTGTTGATGTCATGGAAACAGGCGATGAAGGAATTATGGTTCTGGATAAAACGCCTTTCTATGCTGAGTCTGGAGGGCAAGCAGGCGATAGTGGCACTTTAACTAGCGATAACGTTTCTATTTTTGTGAATGATACGAAAAAACAAGCCGGATCAGTGTTTTTACATCAAGTAAAAGTTGATTCAGGTCAAGTTAGAACTGGAGATGTGCTTAAAGCGAGAGTTGCTAGTAATGTGCGCGCTGATATCGAATGTAACCACTCGGCTACTCATTTGCTTCATGCAGCATTGCGAAGAAAATTGGGTGAGCACGTTAATCAAAAGGGTTCCTTAGTTGAAGCGGACAGGCTGCGCTTTGACTTTTCTCACCCGAAGCCAATGACAGCCGAGGAAATCGTGGAAATTGAGTCTCTGGTGAATGAGAAAATTAGAGCTAACCTGTCCACCAAAGCAAGTGTCATGAGTATGGATGACGCTAAAACAACAGGGGCGATGGCATTATTTGGTGAAAAATATGGTGATGAAGTGCGAGTTTTACGCATGGGCGATTTTTCTGTTGAATTATGCGGTGGAACTCATGTTAAGCGAACTGGTGAAATCGGCATATTTAAAATAATTGGTGAGTCCGGTGTTGCTGCAGGTATCCGTCGTATTGAAGCGGTAACAGGACGAGAAGCGCTATCGTACATACAATCCCTAGATCAGGGGATTTTGAATCTTTCTTTAATGCTAAACACGAAGCGTGAAGCTGTTGTCGATAAAGTGGCCCAACTTCAAGATAAATCACGATCTCTCGAAAAAGAGCTAGACCGATTAAAGGCAAAATTGTCGAGTGCCGCGGGCAGTGATCTCAGTGCGAATGCTATCGATATTGATGGTGTTAAAGTTGTTGCAGCGCACTTGGAGGGGGCAGATGTTAAAGCACTGCGTGAAACGGTAGACCAATTGAAAAATAAATTGGGTACTTCGGCGATTATTCTTGCTGGGGTGGAAGATGGAAAAGTTCGGCTTGTCGCTGGTGTCTCAAAAGATGCAACAAATCGGGTAAAAGCGGGTGAACTGGTTAATGCTGTTGCCTTGCAGGTTGGTGGCAAGGGTGGTGGTCGACCCGATATGGCGCAAGCGGGTGGGACGCAGCCTGAGAATCTGGACTCAGCACTTTCGAGTGTTCCGGAGTGGATAAAAAATAACATTAAATAATACACATTGGGTGATTTATGAGCTGTGCATTTTTTGAGTATTCTCAGGTTAAATAAGTAGCTATCTTTATCGGACCTGATGAACGGATCTGGTGATTAATCAGAGAATCTTTGTAATATTAAATTGCTACGCGATAAGTTCGTAATTTGATGAATTATCCAAGATATATTTTGGCTAGATGGCTTTAATTTGAGCGTAACTTAGTGTTTAATCCACCCCTTTTTAGATCGTAAGAGAATTATGGCGTTAATAGTACAAAAGTATGGTGGTACATCTGTTGGTAATCCTGAGCGCATTACTGCTGTTGCCGAAAAGGTCGCAAAATTTCGGGAAGATGGCCACGATGTAGTGGTCGTTGTTTCGGCCATGAGTGGCGAAACAAACCGACTAACAGGGCTAGCACAGCAAATTAATGAACGACCCGAGGCGCGCGAACTGGATGTTCTGCTTTCCACCGGTGAGCAAGTGACCATTGCTTTGTTAAGTATGGCAATGCATCGTCTTGGGCTAGATGCTAAATCTTATACGGGTGGGCAGGTGCGAATATTAACCGATAGCGTTCACTGTAAAGCAAGAATTGTCAGTATTGCCGATCAAAAAATTCGCGATGATCTTAAAGCTGGGCGTGTTGTAGTGGTTGCTGGTTTTCAAGGAGTTGATGAAAATGGCAGCATAACAACACTTGGTCGCGGAGGCTCGGATACCACAGCAGTTGCATTGGCTGCAGCTTTAAAAGCGGATGAATGTCAGATCTATACTGATGTTGATGGTGTTTATACAACAGATCCTAGAGTTGTGTCGGACGCACGAAAAATAGACGTAATTACTTATGAAGAGATGCTTGAAATGGCCAGTCTTGGAGCCAAAGTATTGCAAATTAGGTCTGTAGAGTTTGCGAGTAAATATAATGTTCCCTTGCGAGTGCTTTCTTCATTTGAAGACGGTGAAGGGACGCTGATAACGTCAGAGGAAGAATGTATGGAACAAGCGCTGATTTCAGGAATAGCGTTTAATCGAGATGAAGCAAAGTTAACGGTTGCGGGTGTTCCAGACCAGCCTGGTGTTGCGCATAGAATATTGGGGCCTGTCAGTAAAGCAAATATTGAAGTTGATATGATCATTCAAAATGTAGGTGATGATAATGCAACTGATTTTACGTTTACTGTCCATCGAAATGATTACAATATCGCCAAGGATATTCTTGAGAACGTAGCAAAAGAGCTTGGTGCCAAGGAAGTGACCGGAGATGTGAAAATCGTTAAATTATCTCTGGTAGGTGTTGGGATGCGCTCACATGCTGGAATTGCGAGCAAGATGTTTGAGACATTAGCTCAAGAGGGTATCAATATTCGTATGATATCTACATCTGAAATAAAGGTATCAGTAGTCATTGATGAAAAATATCTAGAGCTTGGCGTACGCTCTTTACACACAGCATTTAATCTAGAGCAAAAAGGCACTCCGTAAATAGCCTAATAAAATATATAGAATTAAGAAGGTTAAAAAGGAAAATATTTACGACTTATATAATGTAGATCACACAATCTAAAATAAATTACACCATATAATATAGATCACATTAAAAGTGGCGCTATTCGTTGTATCACGTTCTTTCAAATCAGTATTCATAAAGTTTAGTTGGTGACGGTCGATAAGTTGGATTGACGGTTATTGATGGAAAAATGCTGTAAAGCAGCAGAAAAGCCGGCTAATGAAGGAGAATGTAATGTTAATACTCACGAGACGCGTGGGCGAAACTTTGATCATTGGGGATGATGTCACAGTTACAGTGCTCGGCGTTAAAGGAAATCAAGTTAGGATCGGAGTTAATGCACCTAAAGAAGTTAGTGTGCATCGGGAAGAAATATATAACCGTATACAGCAAGAAAAAGATGAAGGGGATGACACAATTGAAGACGCGATATAATTATTAACAACTCTTGTCTCACTTGTAACAATCGCGCAAAACATTTCACTGTGAGGCGCAATAGACGAAATGAAATATGCAGCCGGTAATTTCTTCCGGTTGTGCTCTTTTGCCACTGCTGTATTAGTATTCTTCATCTAAAGTTATCCGATTTTCTCACCTTTCATTTATTGTGTTGAAAAGAAATTTCTAACTATGCGCCAATTTTAGGCAAATAATCGATTTAATTGAAAAAAAAGGTTCACTATTCGCATCGTTTTTGCGAGAATACGCGCCGTTGTTGCAGGAATCATAACTGTAATAATATGGAGAGGTGGCCGAGTGGCCGAAGGCGCTCCCCTGCTAAGGGAGTATAGGGTTTATAGCTCTATCGAGGGTTCGAATCCCTCCCTCTCCGCCATTTTCATTAAGTTCTAAGTAATCCCTAAATAGATTGATTTTTAACTTGACGATAATGTGTTGGATGGGCATAATCCTGCCTCAGTTTTAAGCGCCTGTAGCTCAGCTGGATAGAGTACCTGGCTACGAACCAGGCGGTCGGGCGTTCGAATCGCTCCAGGCGCACCATATTAAATAAAGCCTTAACCCCCTTGGGTTAGGGCTTTTTTATTGGTCTATCATTGGATATGACTTCAATCGTATCTTCTCAATTATTTACTGCGTAAGCTCAAGCTAGGATAATTCATGAAATATCCGGTCAAGCTAAACCTATGTTATTCTAGTATCTTATTTTATAAATCCTCATATATACTCAGATTATTTTCTTTCCTAAAATATGAAACGACCATCAAGCAGTCATTGGGCGAATAATTTCACTCAGGAAGAGTGTGATATTATTAATAAAGCATTCTCAATAGTTGAGAAGAATACCTCTATTGATGATCACTGTTCGATTATTTCCGAAATTTTGGATCATATTAACGCGGATGCAGAAACAATTGCTGCAGCAGTATTAGTGACCTCACGGCTCTACTCAGATCTCCCTCGATCCCTCATAGAAAGTAATTTTGATAACGGTATTATTGCGCTTACAAGCGAGAGCTTCTCACTCATACAGGAAGAGGCAGAATGGTATGCAGAATTAGTTGATGATGGAAAAAAACCTATAGCAGGGGCTCATCACATGATGCTACTTAGTATGATGAAGGATACTCGCACAGTGTTCATTTTGCTAGGTTTGCAAATGTTGAAAATGCGTAAATTAGTACATTGGGAAGAATCCCAAAAACAAAAAGCCGCAATAGAGACACAGCTAATCTTTGCTCCGTTAGCGAATAGACTAGGAATCGGACAGCTTAAATGGGAGCTGGAAGATTACGCATTTCGTTTTCTCCATCCTGATCAATATAAAAAAATTGCACAAGCTCTGGAAGAAAAGCGCATCGATCGTGAGCGATATATGGCGGAAATAGTCAGTGTCCTCCAAGCAAAACTGTCTGAAGCAGGTATTGAAGCGGATGTTTATGGGCGTCCAAAACATATTTTCAGCATTTGGTCCAAGATGCAGAAAAAACAGCTTAAATTTGATGAGCTTTTTGATGTAAGAGCGGTACGAATTATTGCTAAGGACTTGGGAACTTGCTACTCAGTATTGAGTATTGTTCATGAAATGTGGCAGTTTTTACCAGGAGAATATGATGACTACATTGCGTCTCCAAAAGCTAACAACTATCAATCATTGCATACCGCAGTATTAGGTCCGCAAGATCGAACCATTGAAATTCAAATTCGCACTAAAGATATGCATTCACACGCTGAATTAGGGGTTGCTGCTCATTGGCGATATAAAGAAGGTGGTAAGCGAGATAAGGGATTGGAAACACATTTGGAAAGTGTTCGTGATCTATTGAGTGATGAGAGTCCCTTAAGTCCATCAGAGACAATAAGCCCAAAAATTTATGTGTTGTCGCCAAAAGGAAATGTTGTTGCATTGCCTCGTGATGCAACACCGCTGGACTTTGCATATACAGTTCATTCAGAAGTTGGTAATCGTTGCAGGGGGGCAATGGTAAACGGCAAAATGGTGCCTTTAACGACCAAGTTGAATAGCGGTGAAACTATAGAAATCATTACTGCTAACAATGCGACACCGAGTCGTGATTGGCTTATACCACACCTGGGTTATATAAAATCAAATCGTGCTCGAGCAAAAGTTAAACACTGGTTTAAGCGTGAATTTCGAAATGAGCATATACATGCGGGTAAGAACGCGTTGGCTAAAGAGATGCATGAGTCACTAAATAATAGTGGGCTAAATCATTTGGCCCAGTTATTTAATGTAAATAATATTGATGATCTCTATGCTGCAATTGGACGTGGTGAATTGGGTGTCCATCAAGTTCTAAATTCGTATAAAAAAGCACAGAATATAGAGAGAGAAGAAGCTGAGGAAATAGAGTATAAACGTCCGGCTCAAACGAAAACTCAGCAACGAGATATCATCATAGAGGGTATTGATGAGCTGATGTCTCAATTGGCTAGATGTTGTAAGCCTGTGCCAGGTGATGAGATTGTTGGTTTTATTACCAAGGGGAGAGGTGTAACTATACATCGTACCGATTGCCAGAACATTGACCATTTGAAAAGTCAATATGGTGAACGATTAATTCCAGTGAGCTGGGGAGATCAACGAACTGGAAAGTATGATGTGGACATAGAAGTGATTGCTATGGATCGTTCAGGTCTGCTGCGTGATGTAACCTCAGTTATTTCTTCTGTGGATGTAAACGTAAGTGGGGCTAATACTTACTCAGACAGGAAAACACATCAAGCAAAAATGCGATTGACCATAGAGATCAGTGAACCAGAGCAGCTTGAAAAGGTATTATCCCGTTTAATGAGTCTCAAAGATGTTTTGGATGTAGCAAGGATAAAATAGATATGGCGCCGATTGAAAAATTGATGGATATTATGGCAAGCTTACGAGACCCAATTACTGGATGTGTCTGGGATAAACAGCAGACTTATAAAACGATTGTTCCACATACCATCGAAGAGGCCTATGAAGTTGCCGAAGCTATAGAGCTTGAAAATTACGAGGAGTTAAAGCATGAGTTGGGAGATCTACTTTTCCAAGTGATTTTTTACTCACAAATAGCAAAGGAAGAAGGCCGCTTTAACTTTATTGATGTGGTCGATTCAATTTCGGAAAAGATGATTCGTCGTCATCCACATGTTTTTTCCAATTATAAGATCGAAAATGTGGAGCAACAGAAGAAGCTTTGGGATGAAATAAAACAGAGTGAGAAGTCCACTGTGAATGATGTTTCCTTCTCTAGTGTATTGAATGGTGTGAATTTTAATCAGCCTGCAGTTTCTACCGCACGAAAACTTCAATCAAAAGCAGAGAAAGTGGGTTTTGATTGGCCAGATTATCGTGGACCACTCAATAAAGTTAACGAAGAAATTGATGAAGTGAAAGAAGCGATTGATTCTGGTTGTAAAGATAGGATGACTGATGAGCTAGGTGATCTACTGTTTGCCGCTGTAAATTTATCAAGAAAACTTGGAGTAGATCCTGAAGTGGCATTGCGATCAACTAATCGAAAATTTGATATGCGTTTTAAAGCCATGGAACAGATGGCGCGTGATGAAAAGTCAGAGTTTGCAGATCTATCGCTTGAAGAGCAAGAAGCGCTTTGGATTAAAGTAAAAAAGCAGAATAAATAATACCGTGCCCAATCAGAATAAGAAATATGAGCAGCAGCTTCAGCAATGTATGCTCAAAGATAAGTTTCTCTTGACCTATCTCAATAATCAGAACAAAAATTCAAAGAGAACAAAACAGCAATCTGAAGAGCAACTTCAGAACAGGTTAGATAATTCTATCGCGAAGGCAATCTCTCGGCAACAATCGATACCTGACATTGAGTTTCCTGAAGAATTACCAATTACTGCAAAACTGAATGAAATAAAAAAAACAATCCTGGAAAATCAAGTTATTGTTTTAAGTGGTGAGACAGGTTCTGGTAAAACAACCCAGCTTCCAAAAATTTGTTTGGATCTTGGTTTGGGGGTCAAAGGTTTTATTGGCCATACCCAGCCTCGTCGAATTGCAGCGAGAACCGTTGCGAACAGAATTGCAGAAGAGCTGAAATGCAACATTGGTGAATCTGTTGGATTCAAAGTTCGTTTTAGTGATCATGTTAGCCCTCTCACGCATATTAAACTGATGACTGATGGTGTTTTGCTTGCTGAAATACAATCAGATCGTAACTTGTTAAATTATGAAGTGCTGATAATTGACGAAGCCCATGAGCGTAGCTTAAATATCGACTTTATTCTGGGTTATATCAAATCGATTTTACCTAAACGACCTGATTTAAAAGTTATTATTACCTCTGCTACTATTGATACAGAAAAGTTTTCTCGACATTTTAATGATGCTCCGGTATTAGAAGTCTCGGGCCGTACATTTCCTGTTGAAGTATTGTATCGACCTCTTGATGAAGGGAGTGAGGAAAACTCTGTAGTTAAATCGATATCAGATGCTGTCTTTGAATTAAATCGACGTGCAGCTGGCGATACATTGATATTTTTACCGGGTGAACGAGAGATCAGAGAGACCGCAGAATATCTAAGAAAACACCACCCGGAAGACACCGAAATACTTCCACTGTTTGCTAGGCTGTCAGTTAAAGATCAAGAAAAAATTTTCAAGCCTCATCAGCGTCGAAGAGTTGTGTTAGCAACTAATGTAGCAGAAACTTCTTTGACGGTGCCAGGAATACGTTATGTGGTAGATCCTGGCCTCGCACGGATTAGCCGTTATAGTATTCGTAGTCGTATACAGCGCTTGCCTATTGAGCCGGTGTCTCAAGCCGCAGCAAATCAGCGTTCAGGTCGATGTGGAAGGATAGAAGCTGGGGTTTGTATTCGGCTATATTCAGAAGAGGATTTTAACGCACGTCCGCAGTTTACTGATCCTGAAATTCTTCGCGTAAACTTGGCCAGTGTTATTTTACAAATGTTGAGTTTGCACTTTGGTGATATCCATAAATTTCCCTTTATTAATCCCCCGGAACGTAAACACATTAATGATGGCGTTAAACTCCTTTATGAAATCGGCGCTGTTGATAAGGATCATAAATTAAATGAGGAAGGTCGCTTAATTTCCAAGCTTCCTATAGATCCTCGTTTAGGGAAAATGTTGCTTCAAGCAAATAGAGAAGGATGCTTATCCGAAGTGCTTATCATTACAGCGTTTCTTTCGATACAAGATCCGCGCGAACGTCCATTTGAAGCGCAACAAAAAGCAACCGAGTTGCATGCCAGATTCAAGGATGAAAAGTCAGATTTTTTAGCGATACTGAATTTATGGGGATATTTTCATGAGCAGTCGAAGCATCTTTCACAAAGCAAACTACGAAAACTTTGTGCGAAAGAATTTATTGCCTATATGCGCATGCGAGAGTGGCGTGATATTTACATTCAACTCAAGAATCAAGCTTTAGAATTGGGTTTAAAACTGAATGATAAAAAACCTGAATATATCTCGTTACATCGAGCAATCTTATCTGGCTTATTAAGCAATATTGGTTTTAAAACTGAAAATAAAGAGTTTAGTGGTGCTAAGCAAAAAAAATATTTTATATTTCCTGGTTCGCATCTCTTTAAAAAACCTCCGAAGTGGGTCGTCGCTTCTGAAATTGTGGAAACAGGAAAGAACTACGCGCGAAATGTGGCAAGTATAGATCCTGAGTGGTTGGTCGATTTGGCAAGTCATCTACTTAATCGTAGTTACTTCGAACCCCATTGGCAGAAAAAAAGTGGGCAAGTTGGTGCTTTTGAGAAAATCGGTCTGTTTGGCTTGATTATTATCCAGAAAAAACGTGTGAACTATGGGCCTATTAATCCAAAGGAATCGCGAGAACTATTTATTCGTCATGCACTCGTCTATGGGGAAGTAAAAACGCCAGAACGATTTATTACGAAAAATTTACAAGCTATTAAGGCAATAGAAGCGGAGGAAAGTAAATATCGTCGGCCAGACCTTCTTTTACCTGAAGAAGATATAATTGAGTTCTTTGATAAAACTATTCCCGAGGATATGTACTCCTGGAAAAGTTTTAAACTTTGGTACGATAAAAGAAAAAAAGATGACCCCGACTTTTTGGTGTTCACTGAAGAGCAACTAATCCGAAAATCAAAGCAGAACGATGTAGAGGAATCGCATCCTGATAAACTTCAAATCAATACATTCCAATTCAAGTTGAAATATCGGTTTGAACCGGGCGTTAAAAATGATGGTGTAACAGCTATTGTACCTCTGAGTTTATTAAGTCAATTAAAGTCATATTGGTTTGATTGGTTGGTGCCTGGGCTGATAAAAGAAAAAATCACATTGTTAATAAAATCCTTACCAAAGAATTTACGCAGGAATTTCGTGCCAGCCCCTGATTTCGCACAAAAAATATTGGAGTCATGTAGGCTTTATGAGCGGCCGTTACTTTTAACCATAAGTGAAAAACTGAGTGAATTCGGGTCAGTTAAAATTAAAGAGTCAGATTTCAGCTTTGATAAACTCCCTCCATACCTATTCTTTAATATTGAATTGATTGATTTAGAAGGAAAAACAATTGATCAAAGTCGCGATATCTCACAACTTCAAAAGAGATATGCAGAACAATCAGAAAAAGAGTTCGAAGAATTACCACTGGATCAATTGGAAATTGAAGGAATCATCGATTGGAGTTTTGGGGATTTGCCGGATTCTAAAGAGCTGGATTCCCCAATGGGAAATTTGACGGTCTACCCCGCATTGATCGACGAAAAAGATTCAGTAAGATTAAAATATTTCCCTACACAAAAAGAAGCTAGCTTGCATTCAAAAACAGGAATGATTCGTTTAATCAAACTTTCACTTGATAACAAAATTCAATATTTAAAGAAGAACCTTGCGCATATTGATAAGCAATGCATGTACTACGCCTCTGTTGGTCAATGTAATGAACTTAAGCTTGATTTGGTCGATTTTGTTATCGACTCTGTTTTTTTAGAGGGAAGTAAGCCAATAAAAAGTCAGCAGGCATTTATAAAACTATTAGAAGAAAAACAGTCTGTTTTATTAGATACGGCAAATAGAGTTTGCAACATTAACTTGGAAGTTCTGAAAATATATAATGAATGTAAAAAGAAACTAAAATCAGTTTCAAATCCTCAATTGTTAGAAGCATTAACAGATGTTCAAGAACAACTTCAGAATCTTGTTTATCGAAAATATCTCTCCGAATTAGATATTGAGTCGCTCAATAGTATTCCTCGGTATTTAAAAGCAATTATCCGCCGGCTAGAGAAATTAAACGCTAATGTGTTAGTGGATAGAAAGCATATGTTAGAAATTAGGAAGTATTGGTCTAAGTATAAAAAGGTGAAAGCATCGCACCCTGAAAAAATGGACGATATTGCTGATCTGCGTTGGATGATGGAGGAATACAGGGTTTCGTTGTGGGCACAGGAGCTCAAAACTCGTTACCCAATTTCCTCTAAAAGGTTAGATGAGCAATTCAAGAAGATTAGCTAAATTCTTGAAGTTAATATCCTGTGTGACAATTTCAAACATTTGTTTTTAATAATGTATTACGTGGATTGAATAATCATTCAGAACTTCAATAGATTGGCCGTTAAGCTGTATATGCATGAGAGGCGTATGGCTTAATTACCACACACTCATAATGAACATTAAAGTTGGTGCCATTCTCTATGATGTCAAGATCATTCTTGTTGGTGGGGTTCTTAGTTCTTGAATGTTTTGTATTTTTATTTCTAAGCATTAATGTTGTTAATGTCGTAAATGACTCTTTGACTAAGACATTGCAACATGAAGCGTCAATTCTTGCTGATGCATTATCCCCAGCTGCTGTAAAAGCTATTATTTCCAATAATCACAACGAACTCAGTGAGTCAGTTAAACGTATATATCGTACCGAACACATAGAGCATGTGCAGGTAGTCGATGCTTCAGATAATCAGATTGTCTCTTCAATTTTGGATTCTGATGTGAAAATTGGTATCTCTGACCCGACGTTTGCTTCTATATATGTACATAAACCTCTTTACAATGATGGAAAAATTATTGGGAAAATCAGTCTGATAGTTTCTTCCAAGCTCATTCAGTCATCACTCTCTGATATTTACCAAAGTTTGTATCTTGTTGCGCTGCTTGTGATATTCCTAAATTTATTAGGTGTAATGTTTTTTCGAAAGTTAATTTCGAGAAATGTTGGTGTTGGTCAATTTAATGACCTTGCACATCAATGTGGTGTGATAACGCTTAGTTCAGAAAATAAAACTTGTATCGATGGTAGGATTAATAGTCTTGAAAAATTAAAGCATGCTTTGATATGTAAATCTCCAGAAGCGATCGTACTTATTGATCACAACAATAATATTATTGAATTTAATTCACCTTCAGAATTATTGTTTAGTGTTGATAGTCATAATGTGGTGGGTAGAAATCTTGATGAAGTGTTTTGTCTATCGAATCATGAAGAAAAACACTCGCTTAGCGAAGTGGTTGGAAAGATACAAAATGTGGGACAAGAAAAACGCATAAGTGTAAAAGTGCATAATTCGATAAGTACTGATGCTGATGTGTTAATGGATGTCGTTACGTTTGATTGTTCTAATCGTAATAAACACGCTATTTTGTATTTTAAAAGATTAAATGTTCAAGTGAATGAAGATTTGATTAAACAGTATGTTGCTAAGCTGGATGACTTAACTAGCTTACCTTGCAGGGATGTATTGGTTGAGCATCTTTGCGGGGCAATACAATATGCAAAAGAAGAGAATCGACTGGTAGTAGTACTGAAGTTAGGATTAGATCGGTTTAAGAACATCAACGACTCACTTGGGCATCACATAGGGAATGAGTTGCTACTGAATGTTGCTCACCGATTGTCTTCAATGTTGAGGCGTGGAGACATAGTATCCCGTGTTAGCGGCGATCAATTTGTTATTGTGCTTGCTGATGTATCCGAATTCACAAGTCCCGACAGTTTGATAAAACGGCACATTGATGTTTTTGCTGATCCGTTTGTTGTCGAAAGTCACTCATTACATGTCAATGTAAGTATAGGTGTTACGGTATATCCGACTGATGATACTGATGTTGAGATTTTGCTTCGCAATGCAGAATCGGCAATGTTTCGTGCAAAACTTACTAGCGGTAGTAGCTACGAATTTTATTCAGATGAAATGCGATCTCGTTCGAAAGAACGGCTTTTCCTGGAAAATGAGTTACGCTCTGCTCTGAAATATGATCAGTTTGAACTTTATTATCAGCCTCAAGTAGATCTTTCTTCTGGGAAAATTATCGGTGTCGAAGCATTGATACGTTGGAATCACCCAACACTTGGTCAAATTCCTCCAATTCGTTTTATCTCGATAGCGGAGGAGACTGGATTAATTGTACCAATAGGTGAATGGGTTATACGACGAGCATGTGAACAAAATATGGAACTAACGAAAGAGCGCGGTGAGAATCTCATGCTTGCAATCAATTTGTCAGCTCGGCAATTCACCGCAAATAATATTGTAGGAACTGTGGCTGATGTTTTGAATGAAACCCAGTATCCTCCAGAGTATCTCGAGCTGGAGATCACTGAAAGTCTTTTGATGGATAATATTGACGGAGTAGCAAGTGTATTAAAAATATTCAGCGACCAGGGAATTAAAATATCGATGGATGATTTTGGGACTGGGTATTCGTCGTTAAGTTATTTGAAGAAATTTCCTATTAATACGTTGAAAGTTGATCGAATATTTGTCAATGATATTTTGAATGATTCAGATAATGCATCCATTGTTAGAGCAACCATTAAAATGGCGCATAGCTTAAATATTGACATAGTCGCTGAAGGTGTCGAGACAGAAGAACAGTTGAGCTTTTTATATCAACATCATTGCGATAAAATCCAAGGTTTCTTATTTAGCAAACCTTTGCGAATAGGTGAGCTAAAAAATTTATTGAGAGAAGATAAAATGTTGCATTTACCTTATATGCCCAGATACTCAGCCGCTAGATTTCAATAGTTCAATAGTTCAATAGTTCAATAGTTCAATATTCGTTACAAATTGACCAATTCGCCTACAACCTTTTCCTACTTTCTTTCCCTCTTTCCTTCTTGAATTGTAAGTCAATAATCTTTGTCCAGTAGTGCCCAGATTGCTACTACCTTTTTCTAGGTTTAATACAATGATTTCAGTATGGCGCACCAAAACCCGATGTCAAAAGAGGCGTTTGACTCGAGTGCGGCGCAGGAAGCATTTTAAGCGATCATAACTACTTGATACTTATATACCCATGAATTGCATAGGACTTCGCGGTATGCTCGTTGCAATGTGATGGATGCCGCTAACGTTGTTAGGGAATACGCTTAGTCTCTGCCAGGAGGGCTCTATGCGAAAACATATTAGACATCCATCAGATATTCCCATCGAAGTTACTCAGTTGGGGTATGAGCAGCTATCAACTGAAAACTTAAAAGATATTAGTTTTGGTGGCTTATCATTTCACTCTAAAGAATCAATTTCTCTCGGTCAGTTAATTAAGATCCATATTCCAGTTGTGGAGCCAGAGTTTGAAATATTAGCTAAAGTTGTTTGGTGCGAGCAACAGTCAGGCGCTTTTGAAATTGGTGTGGAGCTAGATAATCATGATGCTGCTTTTCGTGTTCGCATGATTGAGCAAGTATGCCATATTGAGCACTACAAGCATCAAGTGCTTTCTGAGCAAGGGCGTCACTTATCAGGCGCAGAAGCCGCCATGGAGTGGATAGCAAAATATGCACACACTTTTCCTAAAATTGACGAGTTGGAATCGACATGAAAATAGCGTCATTTACTCGATTTTGTTAAAATGTGTGGTTTGTTTAACAATTTGAAGTCACATTATGAAAGCTCCCGAATTACTGTCTCCTGCTGGCACCTACAAAAACATGCAGTACGCATTTGCCTATGGTGCAGATGCGGTATACGCGGGGCAGCCCCGATATAGTTTACGTGTTCGTAATAATGATTTTTCGATGGAAAATCTACAGAAAGGCATTAGTGAAGCCCATCAACGCGGTAAAAAGTTTTTTGTTGCGAGTAATTTATTACCTCATAATGCCAAGTTGAAAACTTATTTGGCAGATATGAAACCTATTGTTGAAATGAATCCTGATGCCTTAATCATGGCCGACCCAGGGTTGATTCATATGGTGCGAGAAGAGTGGCCAGAAATGACGATTCATCTATCTGTTCAGGCAAATACTGTTAACTATGCAGCTGTAAAATTTTGGCAAACTCTTGGAATCAAGCGAGTCATTCTTTCTCGTGAATTATCTCTTGAAGAAATTGAAGAAATAAAACAACAGTGCCCGGAAATGGAATTGGAAGTTTTTGTTCATGGTGCTTTGTGTATAGCTTACTCTGGACGCTGTCTCTTATCGGGTTACTTTAATCATCGAGATCCTAATCAAGGGACTTGTACAAATTCTTGTCGATGGAACTATACCGCTCACGAAGCAGAAGAGACAGAAACGGGTGATGTCAAAAGAGCTAAGCCAAGGGTGGATCAGCCAGTCATGTTTGATCCTAAAAAAGACAATATACCCCGGGAGGAAGTGCTTCTCATCGAGGAGGAAGGGCGTCCGGGTGAGTTGATGCCTATGTTCGAGGATGAGCATGGAACTTATATTATGAACTCGAAAGATCTACGTGCAATTCAACATGTACAAAAGCTTGCAGAAATTGGTGTAGACTCGTTAAAGATTGAAGGTCGTACTAAATCTCATTTTTATACAGCGAGAACTGCACAAATTTATCGCCGAGCAATTGATGATGCGATCGCAGGTAGAGAGTTTAATTTTGAATTAATGACAGCGCTAGATGGATTGGCAAACCGGGGTTATACAGAAGGTTTTTATCGCCGTCACGTACCTGAGGAGTATCAAAATTATACGCAGGGAAATTCCCTTTCAACAACTCAAAAATTTGTAGGCGAGATTATAGGTTTTGATACTGAAACAGGGATGATGGATGTCGACGTGAAAAATAAGTTCTCTGTTGGGAATGAATTAGAGCTTATGTATCCTGGTGGTGCTCGAACATTTGTACTGGAAGTAATGGAGGATCAAAAAGGCAATGCGATGGAGGTGGCTAAGGGTAGTGGCTACCATGTTAAAATTCCTTCTCCCGTTAACGATCCTGAGCTGGGATTATTGATGGTTAATTTTTAAGAACTCTGCTATCGTTTATCATTCAATGCATATTCAAAATGGTCGCTCTCATATTTTTTATTGATTTGTATATAAATTAGTCTGATCTAGTTTAAATCGCATAATACATGATGAACTATTGCGGTGAAGAGAAAATTAGTTTTTTTCCTACAAGTTATATTTCCATGGGAATTATGTCACTTCTTTCCCCAGTTTGGCCAATACAAAACAACCAATACAACGCCTATTGACTGATCAGGGTAACATGCAACTTTCCTTTCGCTATGGTATATGAAACTATAAGTAAACCCGGATAATTCATGAATTTGTTTCTTTTCATGTTTATGTTGCGAAGTATTAACGTTTCTAGAGAGGAGAACACGTAATGAGAATAGCGATGGTGCTTATCATTATGTTATTTGTTACATCTGCTTCAGCACAAAGTGAATTTTATAACATAGATCGAAATCATACCTTCCCTCATTTTGCTATTGATCATATGGGTATTTCTACTTTATGGGGGCGATTTGATCTTACAACCGGACGAATTCTCATTGATCGGGAAAATAGCAACGGCTATATCGAGGTGGAAATTTCTGCAGTGTCTGTTAATACAGGGCTAGAAAAACGAGATAAACAATTGCGATCTCCTGATTTTTTAAATGTGATGGAATATCCTGATATTAAATATAAGTCGAGAAATGTTATTTTTGATGGTCGTTATAAAGCTAAAGTTGAAGGTGACCTTACTCTTTTAGGTATCACTAAGTCGGTTAATCTTGATGTGAATCGAATTCGATGTGGGGTTAATCCAGTAACAAAACAAGATGTTTGTGGCTTTGAAGCGGCTGCAGAAATTAAACGTTCAGATTTTGGTAATACATTCGCTTATCCAAACGTAGGTGACAATATAAAGTTGTGGTTCCAAGTAGAAGCAATTAAAGAAGTAAGATAAGAAAAGCCTATTATTGCAGGCTACTAACCTGATTAGCAATTTCTACAAATTGGCTTATTTCTAATGTTTCCGCGCGACAGCCTGGATTAATGCCCAGGCTTTCAATTTCTTCTGTGGTTAATATTTTTTTCAAATTATTTCTCAAAGTTTTTCTACGTTGCGAGAAACATTGAGTAACGATTTGAGCGAATATTTTTTCATCGACAACATTGTACGGATTAGTTGCATGAGGCTCGAGCCTTACAATCGCAGAATCCACTTTGGGCGGAGGAAAAAATGATCCAGGCTTGACTACAAACAGTCTTTCCACCCTGCAATGATATTGCATCATAACACTTAACCTGCCATAAGTTTTGCTGTTCGGTTTTGCAGCCATACGATCTACCACCTCTTTTTGTAGCATGAAATGCATGTCTGAAATATGGGGTAAAAAACTGATGAGATGGAACAATAGTGGCGTGGATATATTGTAAGGTAAGTTGCCAACAACTCGAAAAGGCTGGTTATCTTTAACGAGTGTTGAAAAATCAAATTTTAACGCATCACTTTGATGAATACGTAAAGTGCCGAGATGATCTAGATTTTGATGGAGAATAGGAATTAAGTCTCTATCCAATTCAACAACGTCAATCTCGCCAACAGCTTTGAGAAGAGGTTCTGTGATAGCGCCTTTCCCTGGGCCAATTTCGACAAAGTTTTCGCCTTGCTGAGGATAAATCGCATGAATTATATTTTGAATCACCATGTTGTCATGGAGAAAGTTTTGGCCGAAACGTTTGCGTGGTTGGTGAGCCATGATTAATTTTTACTTTTCGTGATATCTAATGCGGTTTGTATTGCAAGCAACAAGCTTTGCTCACTTGCTTTGCCTGTTGCTGCAAGATCTAGTGCGGTACCGTGATCAACAGAGGTGCGAATAATAGGTAATCCTAGCGTTACATTAATCGCGTTACCAAACCCGATATATTTTAGCACCGGCAAACCTTGGTCGTGGTACATCGTTAGAACTGCGTCAGCTTCTGCTAAATATTTTGGTGTAAACAGCGTATCAGCGGGAAGTGGGCCTGATAAGTTCATCCCTTGCGCTTTTAGTTGATCAATAACAGGTGAGATAATATCTTTATCTTCTGTTCCCAGGTGGCCATCCTCACCTGCATGAGGATTCAGGCCTGCAACGAGAATTTTTGGATTAATGATGCCAAAGCTGTGTTGCAAATCGTGATGTAATATCTTTAAGGTTTGTTTTACTGATTTTTGAGTGATGTTTTCAGGTACCTTAAATAAAGGCATATGTGTTGTAACAAGCGCTACGCGAAGCCCTTCTGTTGCAAGCATCATTACGGGTAAGGGGGCATTGGTTTTTTCGGCAAGATACTCGGTGTGGCCAGAAAAATTGTTTACAACACTGTTGAGAACACTTTTTTGAATTGGGCCAGTAACAAGCGCATCCGCTTGTTTATTCATGCAGGCTTCTATTCCCAGGTCCAGAACATTTAGCACATACTGAGCATTTTCCTCGTCCAATTGGCCAGCGATACTCGGTTTGGCTAGTGATGTGGGTAGAACTTTTAAAGTTCCTGCTGGTGAGCAAGTACGATCATCTTCGAGTGAGCATTTTTGGATTTTAATGTCGAGTTTTAATTGTTTCGCACGATCAGCAAAAAATTCAATATCACCAATAGTAATTATGTCAGCATCAAATTCTTTTTGCGCGCAAAGTAGAACGATATCCGGGCCTATACCTGCAGGCTCTCCTGCAGATACAACTATACGTGGCAGTTTCATCTATTGATCTTTTACTTCTACAAATGCTTCTTCACGTAGTTGACGTAACCAAGTTTCAGCTATTTCGTCAGTCTTGCGTTGGCGAATAAATTCACGTGCTTTATTTTTTGAAAACTGCTCGCTATTGTCAACGTCGCGTCGATCTTGAACTTGTACAATATGCCAACCGAACTGTGATTGGAATGGTTCGCTGACTTCGGATATTTTCAGGCTGTCCATAGCGCTTTCAAACTGAGGCACCATTTGACCGGGACTAACCCAGCCAAGACTGCCCCCTTGGGTTGCGCTAGTGCGGTCTTCACTATGAGATGTCGCAATTTCTTCAAAGCTATCACCAGCAAGAATGCGCTCTCTGAGTTGGCGCAAACGAGTGATGATATCCATTTCTGTGTTAAGTTCATTGGGTTGTAGCAGAATATGGCGAGCTAGGGTTTGTACAATAATATGTTTTTCACTAGAGCGTTTTTCGTTGAGTTTAATAATGTGAAAGCCGCTAGAGCTACGAATGAGTTCACTGTGGTCGCCAGGATTCATGTGAATAACGATATTTGAGAAGAGGGTGGGCAGTTGGCCTGCTTTGCGCCATCCTAATTTACCACCTTCCAGTGCATTTTGACCATCGGAATTACTGATCGCCACTTGTTGAAAACCTGCGCCACTATTTAGTTTGTCCAACACTTTATTTGCTCGAGCAAGTGTTTTCTCAATCTCTTCTGCCGATGCGGCTTCAGGAGCCGAGATAAGGATATGGGAGATATTATATTCATCATCAATATTCCCTTGTGTTGCTTGTGTCGCAAGAAAGTTTTGAATCTCTTGATCAGAGATTGTGATGCGATTATTGACCTCCCGTTGACGCAATCTGGCGAGTATCATGTCGTCACGAATATTTTCGCGGAACTCTGGAAACTTGAATCCTTCACTTTCTAAGAGGTTTCGAAATTCACGCAAGCTGACATTGTTTTGCTCTGCTATACGACTTAGTGTGGCATTGAGTTCATTATCATTAATACGAATACCCGTTGCATGAGCGAGTTGCAACTGAATTTGTTTTAAAATTTCGCGCTCTAATACCTGTTTCCGGAGAATATTTTCAGGTGGCAGTTGAGCATTTTGAGTGCGTAGTTGTGTCTTAATATTGTTGATTTGGCTATTTAGCTCCAATGTAGTGATGATATCGTCATTCACTACGGCAGCAATGCCATCAATTTTTTCTGATTTTGCCGCAACCAAGAGTGGTGCGCTTAATATCATTACGCCAAAAAGAATAATAATTTGCTTCACTAGTTCAACCTGTTTTTAAACAATATTTATTGCTGGCTTTAGTAGAGTTTTAAAGATTACCGAGGACTTCGTCGGAAAACTGTTTGTCCACATTATTGCCAAACCGTGCTAACCCTTTAAGTTCAATCTGCAAACCGAAAGAGGTTTTCATTGCTGTGTCCAAGTCTGTATTGTAGCTCCTGGCTAAAAAACGAACACTCCAGCAGCAGTTATTATACTCTAAACCTAGCAATGCTTCTTGTGTCTGCTCAGTTTTTAATGAATATAACCAGCGACCTGCAATTCGCCAGGATTGGCTTATGTTAAGAATGCCTAGTCCGGATATTTGTTCAATTTGCTTTTCCCTCACACGGTAGGCAATTTCAAATAGTTCCTGATTATCAAAGTAGCGTAATGCAACATTGCCTTTATGGATATCATGTTCAGTGGAGTATTTCATAGCTTGTGCCGATGAAGATAGTGTCTTACCTAACCGGGTATATAGATTGATCGCACTAATTGTATCGCCGGCATCAACCCTTTTTTCTCCGGGAATATGGGAGGTTAAATCTTGTAAATAATGGGCTTGGGTAAACGAGACTTTATATTTTTCATTTCCATCAGCTGTTAACAAACGAGAACTTAACGCCCATGATATTCGATTATCACCACCAACTCTATCGTATCCGCCATAGCGATTGGCGGCGAAAAGTTGTTCGCTATTGATGTCTAAAATGCTGCTATCAATAAGTGGTATTTCGGATTGTTTCTTATTAGGAATATAAACATAACCGAGCCGCGGTTCCAGGGTCTGCAATCCCTTAGCAACTTTTCGCTCAAAAAATAGCCCGCTATCAGTTCGAAACAGCCAGTTATAAAATTTGTGATTCACTGTCTGCTCTTTTTCTGAGCGATGAATACTTGCTTGAAGTGTGATTGAAGGAATAAAAAAGCCCGCCATTTTTTCAATAGGTACTGATAATTCAGGTTGGAAAATCATGCGCTGAATAATGTCGTTACTTGATCGGTTAAAATAACTGTATTCTGATCGCGTTTTAAATGTAAGGCCATAGCCTTGATGTTGTGTGCCCAGTGATATTTGAGGTAAGCGCCGATACGGCTCTTGTGCTCCATCAAGAATTTGAAAATCCTGAAAAAGCGTATTTAACTGCCAACTATTACTGAGGGTAGTACTTCGAAGATCGCGTGAAATTTGGGTTTTGTTAACAGTATTTAGTGTACTGCTTAAGTCATGGAAATATTCTGTATCTGAGACCTGGGCAAAGTTACCTAATATTTTTGTATTCTTCGTCGCTTTAGCTTCGAAAGTTGCCACGGCGAAGCTTCGATCTGTTTTAGTCTTTGTGTCATAAGGCAAATATTCATAACCAAGACTGGTATTAAAGTTTTTTTGTAGATAACGAAACTCGGTGCTGAGCTGACCACCGCGATTTTCAATGAAGCGGGGTGTTAGCGTCATATCATAATTGGGTGCCAGGTTAAGATAATAGGGAACACTCAAGTCAAAACCATTGGTGCTTGAATAGGCTGGGCTGGGGGCTAGGAATCCGGTTTTTCTTCCAGCTAATGGAAAACTGATATAAGGCAGGTAGAGAATTGGAGTACCCATAATTTCTAATCGCGTGTTATACGCGACACCTTCATTCTGTGCATGGTTAAGGGTGATTGATTCTGCTTTTAATTGCCATTGCTCTTCACCATCTGCACAAGTTGTATATGTTGTATTGTCCAGCTGAACGATATTATCCTCGAAAGCGATTTTTTCTGCTCGCCCTCTCGCGTCTTCTTCAATTAATTGGTAACGCGTACTTTTAGCAGTCCCGGTGTTATTCGTTAGGTCCAGCTGCAATTCATCCGCACGCAATTCGATATTGCCTTCTCTAAAATTGATATTGCTTTCAGCTTGAATGCTGTTTTTATCTTTCAAGTAGGTCGCTTTATCAGCTTCAAAATATTGGGTTGGCGTTTGCACCGAAATATTGCCTTCAGCGGAAAATCGATTAGATTTGTGTGCCTCGAATTTATCTGAAGAGATGTGAATGCGATTGTCGTCATCTTCCACCTTTTTACGTTGTGGCTCAAAAACGCTAGTTGCGCAGCGGCTTATCTCATCGGCGTATGTGGAACTTTCCCAAGCTAGTAGTGAAACGCAAAGCAACAGAAGGACGTGATTAGTCCGCATTTGTTTCCACCGTTTGGCCGCTGTAGTAAAAGGGGGGTGATAAATGAGGGCTTACCATTGAATACTTCAGATTACTTTTTCAAATAAGAGGGCGGGTATTTTAAGCCATATGCGGATTAATACCAAAGTGACTTATGCCTGAATAGCATCAAATGGTTATTTTTAAGTCATTTCCTGCGGTTAGATTCTTCTTCACGGCTAACTTTTTGTTTTTCAGCATAAAATGCAAAAACTCGTTATTATCAACAGATAACTTTATATCCGGAATGAATACGGCATAACTTATTGGCTTATAACGTGTCGTAGTGTAGATAATTTAATCAAAAGGTTTTAAACGTGACAGATATTCGTTTGCAACAATTAACGGACTGGCTGAAATTCACTCTGGAGAGTGACGACCTCAACATTACAGTCGCTTCTGCGGATGCCAGTTTCCGTCGCTATTTTCGTGTTGAATCTCATGGGAAAACCTGGATAACAATGGATGCTCCTCCGGACAAAGAAGATTGTAAACCTTTCGTTAAAGTTGCAACCGCCTTTCATCATGTCGGGATGAATGTGCCTGAGATATACGCTCAGGATTTGAGTCATGGATTTTTAGTGTTAACTGATTTCGGAAATACCTGTTATTTGGAAAAACTGTCGGAAGAGACTTCGGATCAGCTGTATAGCGATGCCATGCAATCACTGCTTAACTTGCAAGTGAATCCTAAAATTAAAAATGTAGACTTGCCAGTCTATGACGCACTACTACTTGATAGAGAAATGCGTTTGTTTGATGAGTGGTTTTTGAAGAAACATTTAAAATACAATCTTAACAGTGATGAACAGATATTATTGGATGAAACCTATGAGCGGCTAAAAAATGAAGCCTTATCGCAAGATCAAGTATGGGTACACCGTGATTACCATTCTCGAAATCTCATGATAGTGTCAGACAATAATCCGGGTGTTATTGATTTCCAGGATGCAGTCGTTGGTGCAATTACCTATGATTTGGTTTCGTTATTACGAGATTGTTACATCAGTTGGCCGAGTGAGAAGGTTGAGCAATGGGTGCAGCAATATCATATGATGTTAAAAGCAAAAGGGCGTTGTCGTGACATATCCGAAGCACAGTTTATGCGTTGGTTTGATTGGATGGGTATTCAACGACACCTGAAAGCTATTGGAATTTTCGCTCGCCTAAATTATAGAGATAACAAACCAGGATATCTTAATGATATCCCGCGAACACTTAACTATGTTCAAACAGTTTCTTCAAAATATGCAGAGTTACAAAATTTTCATCAATTTATTGTGGATGTTGTTTTACCAAAAACACACGCTGGAGAATAATCATGAAAGCGATGATTCTTGCTGCCGGTAGAGGCGAGCGTATGCGTCCGTTGACTGACACATGCCCAAAGCCGTTATTAAAAGTTAAAGGACAAGCACTGATTGAATATCATATTAAGGCTTTGGTTAAATCAGGCATTAATGAGTTGGTAATAAATCATGCTTATCTAGGCCAGCAAATTGAAGACTATTTAGGGACTGGTGAAAAATATGGAGCTGCCATTCAATATTCTCCAGAGTCAGATGCCATGGAAACTGGCGGAGGGATTTTTAATGCGCTTCGATACTTTGGGGATGAGCCATTCATAATTGTTAATGGTGATGTATGGACTGATTATGATTTTTCACATCTGCCGAAGCAGATTAGCAACCTTGCTCATTTAGTCATGATAAACAATCCTCCTCATAATCCTGGTGGTGACTTTTACTTTAATAGCGGAATGTTAAATGAGTTCAAAGGAAATAAATTAACGTATAGTGGGATTGCAATAATACATCCATTATTATTTAAGGATTGTGCATCGGGTGCATTTCCATTAGCGCCCTTACTAAGAAGTGCGATCTCAAATAACCAGATATCAGCTGAACATTACCTGGGAGTTTGGGTTGATGTGGGGACGCCGGAGCGCTTAGCTGAATTAGATCAAGCTTAGTTGTAACGTAAACATACCTGTAATGATTGAGATTTAGATTTCATTTTGTCTTATACTGAAAATCGTTAAATATCTGCGGTAATCTCAAAAAATGGCATTTCGCATACTCGTCTGTATTTCTGCTCATGGTTTTGGTCATCTTGCGATGACTGCTCCGATTTTAAATCGCCTTTCCAAACTTTACAATGTTAAATTGGTTGTTCGAACGAAACTTCCTGAGTCACTAATTCGTGAACTTATTTTTGTTGAAGTTGAAATCATCAATGAGGCCGCAGACTTTGGGATGGTTATGAAAGATGCATTCGAAGTGGATTTAGAGGAAAGTAAAAAGAAATATTTTGAATTCCATAGTGATTGGGATATGCAAGTAGAAAAAGAAATGTGGAGTCTGGAGCAACTTCAACCTGATTTAATTTTATCCAATGCGCCCTATTTAACGATAGCTGCAGCGGGAAAACTTCAAATACCTTGTCTTGGATATTGCTCTCTTAATTGGGCAGATATTTTTCAGTCCTATTTCGGAAACGATTCTCCAGAAGCGAGAAAAATTATTCATGAAATGCGCAATGCTTATAATAGCGCAGATTTTTTCATTCTTCCGGAGCCCTCTATGCCAATTGAGTGGATAAACAGTGTTATAAATATTGGACCAGTGGCTCGCATTGGTAATAATGTGAAAGCGCAAATATGCGAACGATTAGCTATCGCTGACACTACGCGTTTAGTTTTGGTTGCGCCTGGAGGGATCGAAACCGATGTGCCAGTTAATGATTGGCCGCAAGTAGAGAATATTCACTGGATAGTGAGTTGGGAATATTTGAGTGTGCGCAAAGATGTTTCCTGTATAAAAGATACAGGATTCATATTTAACGATATCCTTGCCAGTTGTGATGCGATTATTTCCAAGCCTGGTTATGGTACTGTCACTGATACAGTATGTAATAACATTCCAGCGCTTTATGTTCTTCGAGGCGATTGGGCTGAAGAAGAATTTCTTGTAAATTGGTGGAAGCAAAAAGGGTGTGTCGAGCAAATTACAAAAGAGCATTTTTTTAGTGGGAATGTTGTGCACTCATTAGAAAGTTTGTGGAGCAGGTCCGCAGCTGAAAAAATTACTCCGAGTGGTATCGACGAAATTACTTCAATTATTTCGGGTTATATTTCCAATAAATTTGAATTACACTAACTTGGATTAAGTTTAAATTTCCACACTTTTCAACTCAAAGGTAAATATTATGCAAATTGGCACACCATTATCATCGTCAGCATTAAAAGTTATGTTGCTTGGGGCTGGTGAGCTGGGAAAGGAAGTGATCATTTCACTTCAGCGCTATGGGGTTGAAGTTATTGCAGTGGATCGATATGAGAATGCACCTGGGCATCAAGTTGCACACCGAGCTTATACGATGGATATGACTGATGAAGATTCATTGCGAGAGCTAATCCTTAAAGAAAAACCTAAATATATTGTGCCTGAAATCGAAGCAATTGCGACCCATGTTCTCGCTGAATTAGAGCAGGAAGGTGTCGCGGAAGTTATTCCTAAAGCTCGTGCAACGCAACTAACGATGAACCGGGAAGGTATTCGTCGTTTGGCAGCAGAAGAGTTAGCGTTGCCAACTTCGCGCTACGCCTTCGCCAAGAGTCTTAATGAACTGAAAATCGCTATCGATGGTGGTGTAGGATATCCCTGTTTTATTAAGCCGGTGATGTCATCATCTGGTAAAGGGCAATCATTGATTAATTCGTCTAACGAAGTCGAAGCGGCTTGGGAATATGCGCTACAAGGCGGGCGTGTTAATCAGCCAAATGTGATTGTTGAAGAAAAAATAGAATTTGATTTTGAAATTACCTTGCTTACTATTCGTTCGCTTGATGAATCTGGAAATATTCAAACAAGCTTCTGCGAGCCAATAGGGCATGTACAAATATCAGGTGATTATGTCGAAAGCTGGCAACCCCAACCTATGACCGAGAAAGCCTTAGCCCTATCAAAAGATATTGCTAAAAAAATAACGGATAATCTTGGTGGTAGAGGTATTTTTGGTGTCGAACTTTTTGTTAAAGGTGATGATGTTTGGTTTAGTGAAGTAAGTCCTCGTCCACATGATACAGGGATGGTGACAATGGTTTCGCAACGACAAAATGAATTTGAGTTACATGCAAGAGCAATACTGGGCTTGCCCGTCAATAGTGAGCTGACTTCAGCAGGTGCGAGCGCTGTGATATATGGCAGTATGGATGAAGTTGGTGTGAGTTTTGTTGGGTTGGAGTTGGCATTGAGTGTTCCTCAAGCAGAAGTCCGTTTGTTTGGAAAACCTGAATCATTTGTAAAACGAAGAATGGGCGTTGCTTTAGCGTACAGCGATTCAGTGGCGCAAGCGCGTGAAAATGCGAAAGTTGCTGCAGGACAAGTTAAAGTAATAAAAGAATAGTAAAAACAACGGGGTAGAAAAATTAGAATGGGGAGGACCCTTGAACAATGTATTCGTAATCACTTGCTGCCCAAAGCCTTTTATAAAGACTTTGTTCCCCTCCCTTTATCCGCATATAGCGAACGGCGTACAAGTGTTTAAGGTCCTCCCAGAAAAACACTTGTAACTTAGCGGAACCCGTTTTTTGAGTAAATTTTATATGTTACATAACTACCTAAGCCAGTGCCAACAATTGTAATAATATAAATTGCCATTGTTAGTGTATCTGTATAAGCCATTGTCGCCCTCTACAAAATTAAGTTAATGTGTGTTGTTGATGTCGAGGTATCTTGCATGATTGGCAGACATTATTCAAGTGATTTAGTCTGTTATTCCTACCAAAAAATAAGCAATCTCTCCCTATTTTTATTTATTTGCTCATGAATTCATCAAATTGTTTAAAGTATATTTTGAAAGCAATTTTCAATATGGATTACTTGTAAATTGCAGTCGCTTGCTCAAGCATTAGTTGATTGTTTTCAATTCAGTTGTTTTCGTAAGCTGTGTAAGTACTAACAATATTCCTAGTAGATGAAGTTTTCCCCCTCCAATTTAACTTTCTAAAGCGTAGTGAGAACTGAGTCCTGAAAGATAAAGGATTAATTTGTCAGGACGCTACATTCTCTAGAATTCGCATCAATCTGATCAGCTTCGAATTAGTCTAAGTTGTTCCTGAATAGCACTAGCGTTGTGAATATGTCAGGGGTTATTCAGTAATTAGGTTGTTAACAGATAGGAGTAGTATGCGGGGGATGAAAGTATATAAAACGCCAAGCGACTTGGTGCGGGGTGTCGATAAGTTAGTTTCATTACCAGAGGTTTGTTTTTTGGTAAATGATTTGGTTAATGATCCAAAGTCAGAAATTGAGCAAGTCGGAAGTGTTATAAGCCAAGATCCGGATTTAACAGCGCGTTTATTAAAATTAGTGAACAGTTCCTATTATGGATTTGAGACTCCTATTGATACTGTGTCACGTGCAGTGATGATGGTAGGCCTCAGAGAGTTGCAACATATGGTATGGGCAAGTTCTGCGGTGGAAACCTTTAAAAGCTTGCCGCCAGAAGATGCGAATATGGCAGGATTTTGGCGGCACAGTATTTTTTGCGCTGTTGTTGCTCGTATCTTAGCGAGGGAATGTAATGTTCTTCATCCTGAAAGATTATTTGTTACGGGATTGATGCATGATATCGGGCGTTTGTTGATGTTTATCAAAATGCCAGAAGCTTCGAGTAAAATTTTTAATATGGAAAAAGCCTCGCCCGAGAGAAATATAGAGGAGTTTGAGCAGGAAGTATTGGGATACGATCACACAGACATTGGTTTGGCACTTTGTAAGTCCTGGGGACTACCAGAGAGTATCTCAACAGCTATTGGAAATCATCACGCGCCAAGCACTGCAGACGAATATGAATTAGAAAGTGCAATATTGTATGTCGCAAATTTAATGGCTCATGCATTAGAGTTAGGTGATGAAGATGATTTTCAGAAAACAGCTGATGTTGAAGTGTGGCAGCTGTTAAATTTATCCGAAAAATCAATTAAAAAAACGTTGCATGAAGCGGTATTGCAATTTTTAGAGGCGCTGGAGTTATTGTTGCCCGGTGCGAGTCAAAGAGTTTAGAAGGAAATAGTAAATGTCTGATACATCGCTATATGGCACGGATTTTAACACCCCCGCATATGCTAAAGAAGTGGACCGTGAAGAACTAGCTAGAGCATTGATATTATTTTGCATTCAAGACGGGAATATCGCTTCTGAAAATATTAGTGGGCGTTTAGCAAAAATACAAACAATGTTGAATGAAACCCAGGAAAAGCTTGGCGGAAATGAAGAAAATATACCGCTTTTGATGGCCGTCAATGGCGTGCAGAGCGAAGTAACAGAAGCTCTCATGGCGTTACAATTTTTTGATCGCATTACTCAGCGAATGGATCATGCCGTAGCGACAATCGAAGGTGTTCAATCTACACAAGATATGCGTAAGCGATTCACAATGGAAGACGAACGTGTACTTTATGATGCGCTATCGAAAGGTGCGAATTTAGATCTGGCTGTTAATATGGCAAAGCAGACGCTAATTTCAACAATTGATAAAAAGGGCGAAGATATCGAACTGTTTTAGTATTACTAAATATGTGCTCCTCCTTTTAATTGAGCATATATTCCTCATCTGTTCTTGAGATTAAAGATTGCTTTGATAATAAATCTAGTTTACCCTTAGCCGCCTCAAATATTAGAGCATATTTCTTGTACGATTCGCCCTTTGTGGTTTGTTGTTGTGCAAGTCAATCGTTCGATGATTTCGGAGAGGTGTCCGAGTGGCCGAAGGAGCACGCCTGGAAAGTGTGTGTAGGTCAAAAGTCTACCGAGGGTTCGAATCCCTCCCTCTCCGCCATATTATTTTAAAAACCGGTTCTATGGAATCGGTTTTTTACGTTTGGTTTTCCATTTTTCTTTGTCCAATCATTAACTTGCATTTTCTATTCAGTAACAATTGTGAGTTATGAATTAATTGGTATATGTAGCTATTTTTGGCGCAATTTATTATCAATCATGTTCAATGTTGATCATCACTAAATCCACTGATCAGCAGCCTCTTATGAAGTCACCGTTTTTTGAAGTTGTTCATATTCGTTTTTGGAAGCCAACTAACTCTATGTTTCCAGAAGGGAGATTAATTGTGTCTGGATTTTTCAGTTTTTCCTTCGAAAAAACTTACTCTCAATTGTATTGAAGGTGTCTAGAGAAGTATGACACCTTGAATATCATCTATAATATTAATGGAGTAGAGCGAACTCTGCGGAAATTAGTTTAGGGCTTGTGACAGGTCATTATTTCCAATTGAATTTGATTGTAGAAAGTTCTTAATAGTAAGCCCTTGATGTTGTCAAATATCAGGTTATATACGTTATATTTTAATTACAACGGTGTATATTTCACCATTGCATATGAAGTGTGTTCAGGAAAATTTATGAATGGAGAGCAGTCGTTTCGAAGTTTTTTACGGCTTTTTCATTCCGGCTTTCTGATTGCCGTAAATAAATTGTTACTTAATTCCAATATATTAAACGCATATCTCAGGAAAAGCGGGGGAGGCTGTTTGTTAGCAAGCATTGGAGCATTTAGCGAAAGTGTAAAATGCACTCAAGATGAACTGAGTATTTCTTGTTCATGCTATGTCGTGATATTTTATGTTCTTTTTCTTTTTTCTTTTCCCGTCATTGCAGAACCCGAGCGACCTAAAAAATTCACAAATGAAGATAACATGGCTGCGATCAAGTATGTTCGTGAATTTGCTGAGTATCATCGTGATGAAAATGACATCCCAGGATTGAGCATTGCGCTTATTGAGGGAGAGAGAATTATTTGGCAAGGGGGTTTGGGCGTTAGCAACAAGAATTCTGAAATAGCATCGGATGAGTTAACGTTATATCGTGTTGGAGCATTATCAACTTTGATGACTGCTGCACTCATTGTGCAGATGGAACAAGAAGGAAAATTGAGGTTAAATGATCCTGTTACACAATACCTCCCGGAATTAAAAATTAAAAATCAAGATTCTGTTCCCACAATAAAACAGCTGCTAACACATCATGCCGGACTGCCATTAAGTTATTTTAATGGGATGTGGACTGAATCTCCCGATTCGCTTCAAACGATTGTCAACAAAATAAGTGATTTATCCGCTAGCTTTTCTGTGGATCGAGTATTTGCTTACTCTAATTTAGGCTATGACCTATTAGGTAGAATAATTGAAATTGTGAGTGGCAAAAGTTTTACTGAAGTTGCTGATAAAAAGTTGTTTAAGCCATTAGGAATGAAGTATTCGAGTTTTGCATGGAAAAAAATAGATAAAAAAAAGTTAGCTGCTGGATATAAGGATGGAGAATTTAAACCGTTTCTAGAGACAAGAGATCTACCAGCTTTGGGATTAGTCAGTAATGTAAATGATTTAGCGAAGTTTGCACAGGCAACAATGGGATTATTATCCTCATCTCAAAAAGTGATGAAACAGCCTTCCTGGAATAAAATGATTCAGGTTCATAATAGTCATATTAAACTTGATTTAAATAAAGGGATTGGGTTGGGCTGGCAAATTGGGGGAATGGAAACGAAATACGGGAAATCCGTTGTTTGGCGACAAGGGTCAACGCTTTTACATCGAAGTAGAATTGCAATGATTCCTGAGCTAGGTTTGGGAGTTGTAATTATGTCAAATTCCAGTAAAGGATTTCGAGCGCTCGATGCGATAAGTAATGAGGCTTTGGATGTTTTGCTTGAAATCAAACTGGGTAAGCAACCGGCTAAGGAAAAGAGTCCACAGATAGAGTTAACTGGAAAAATCACTGACTTTAAATCACTTTATAGTTCTTATATCGGATTGATAAAGGCTGAAAAAAATGGGGATAATTTTTTGCTGGATGCAATGGGTTGGGAGATTGTACTTAAGCTTGAGAATAACGGATGGTATCGACTCGAATATGAACTGTTAGGATTTATTCCCTTAAAATTGGATTGGTTTGCAAAAATTAGAGTGACTGCCGCAATTATTGATGGCGTTGATGTGGCGATAATTCACCACAATGGTGTGAATTATTTATTTGGCATGGCGTTGAATCCTCCAGTGCTTTCGGAAAAATGGCGTAATCGTATTGGGGTGTATGGGCCGAAGATGAAAGATGCGCTATTAGATCATTATGAAGTCGGTGAGGGAGAGCTAAAACTCTATGAGGAGGTTTTAGTGTTTGAATATGAGCTTCCAGCATTTTTACCGTTAAAGTTACGGATACCGTTTTTTCCCTTGTCTGATAATGAGGCTTTGATTCCTGGATTGGGCACCGGTCTAAATGAGAGGGTGACAGTTGGTCTTGATAAGGATGGAGAATACCTGTCTTATTCAGGGTATAAAGTCGTAGAGAAGTAAAAAATTCATTATTCACTTTCTGAAATTATTTGAGCAAGAAATAAGCAAGGTAAAAAGAAGGATGTAAATATCCGTTAATATCTACCGATAAGCTCAATATGAGCCAAGCAATCTCCAAATTACAGCGTGTAAAACGTTCAAAGTATCAAAGTTTTTCCGGCATTGATGGCGATCATCCAATTAAACAAGCGGTGAAAAACATGTATGTTGGGTACGATGCTGTTTGTCGTACAGATGGTAAAGTTGCCTATTTTAACTTTGAGTTAGCGATTGAAATGGGATTATTGCCTGCTACCCATGCACATCGTTTAAATCCCGCTTTAGAAAAAGAGATAATTCATGCATTTTCATTAAAAATAGTCAATGAGTATGATGTCTTAAATCGTACCAAAATTGATCCAACACAGATTGCAAAAAAGCAATATATGGCCACGCGTTATCTACAGATGCAGCATCCCAATAAGTTTGGTATGACATCAGGTGATGGGCGAAGCATCTGGAATGGTCATTTTAAAGCAAAAAACGGACACTGGGATATTTCTAGCTGTGGGACAGGTGCGACTCGCTTGAGTCCGGCTTGTGCCATTGAGAAAAAATTTTTTCGCACGGGAACAAACCTGGTTTCTTATGGATGTGGATTGGCAGGATATCGAGAAGGTATGATTGCTGCTATTTACAGCGACTTGATGCATAAAAATGGAATTCCAACAGAGCGAACTTTAGCGATTATAAGTTATAAAAATGGTACTTCTGTTAACGTACGTGCGTCAAAAAATCTATTACGGCCGGCTCACTTTTTTGGTTATATGAAACGGAAAGATTATCCGGCCTTAAAGGCGTTGATGGATTATTGCATTAATCGAGAGATAGAGAATAAAAATTTTCCTGTAATTAAAAATGAAAAGAAACGTTATCAGGAATTTCTCAATTATATTGCGAAGAACTTTGCTCAGGTATCAGCAATATACGAAAGCGAGTATATCTTTTGCTGGATGGATTGGGATGGCGATAACATTTTGTTTGACGGTGGGATAATCGATTACGGTACGATACGACAATTTGGTTTATTTCATCATGAGTATCGTTATGATGATGTGAATAGAATGTCTACTACGATTACTGAGCAGAAAAACAAGGCAAAGTACATCGTTCAGATTTTTACCCAAATCGTAGACTATTTGTTAACGGGCAAAGATCAGCCAGCCACTGAATTTAAACATAATGCCACGATATCTCTCTTTGAAAAAATATTTCAGCAGACCAAACTAAAGCGGTTGCTGTGGAAAATCGGTGTAACTGATGAGCAAATAGAAAAGCTGATAAAAGACAAAGAATCTCTTGAGCTAACTGAGCAGTTTCAAACTATATATCGTTTTTTTGAAAAAGCCGTGTCCAAGCGCAAAGCTTATAAAGTTGCAGATGGTATTACACGAGATGCTATTTTTTGCATGCGGGATTTTTTACGAGATTTTCCTCAATTCTATCAATATAATAGAAGAGTCATGAATGAAAGTGAATTCATCGAGCTCGTTGCTTCAAGTTATGCATCAAGACTGGATAAAGTTACGTTTCGAAAGAAAAGTGCTCAAATTAAAAAACTTCAAAAACGCTATATGGCATTGTTATCTTATGTTGCAGCGAACGCGGGAATAACAGAAGTTGATTTGTTTGCCCAGATCATTGAGCGTTCGTCAATTATAAATCGTTATGAAAAAATGACAGGTAACGCGATCATTAATGTAGTCGATCGTTTGGCAAAAAAACGCGCTAAAATGAGTGTTGGTGAAGTGCAAAGTTTCATAAAAATATTGGTGAGTGAACAGACATTACAGTCGATTGAATTAGAGGTGAAAAATCACACCATTCGCACATCAGAGCAGGTGAAAAAGTTGCTCAAGTGGTCGAATAAAATGATGGAGAATCATCGAGATAGTATTTGAGTAGATTATCCTAGAAAAATCAGTTGATCCACGAGTTACGAGCGCATGGATGCGCGAAGGTAGAATAATGCAGGAGCAATTATCGTGAGCACAATCTCTTGATTTTCCTGACTATATAAAAAGATTTTGAATCATCAACCAGGTGATCGCAAAACTTTTCATTACGACAATCAAACCAATTGCTCGCCTAATGCGCCTACTTTTGGTGCACTCTAATCTCGCGTCCAACTGATCTTTCTAGGATTATTGTGGAATATCGAAGTCATAGAGCAATGTCGCCCTAATGACATCTGCATTTTCTTGATTAATATTGTATTGCTCCCATATCAGCGATGCGCCAAAACTTTTCGCAGCAAGATATTGGATGCCGGCTCCAAAAACCACTTCCAATCCATCGTTTTTAGAAATGCTTTTTCTGGATTCGTTGGCAAATTCATAGTTGGTTCTTGTTTCTCGACTCCAGAGAATTGCTCCCCAATTGATGAACGCTTCAAATCCTTTATATATGGGCGTGCGCAATACTGTTCGAAGATCAAAACCAGAAGTTAGTCCTGTTGCTGTATAGTTTGCGCTATTGTTATCACTATCGCGTACTTGGCCAGTTAGTTTTACCGTTCCCAAATATTGATAGCTTGCTTCTACAGCGATATGTTCACTAAAAATATATCCCATGCCAAAAGAGAGGCTCGTCGATGTATCTTGCGCAGATAAATCAACGGTATACTGTGGTAGTTCTACATCAGGATTGTCGATAGAAAATTGATTGAGTAATGATGTTAATAAACGAGATTCTGTTTGATTAATATCTGATTGAGTTGTCATGTCTGAAAAATCAGTCTGCCCAGCAGATGTAAAAATATAGACGCCATCAAAACTTTTTTCAGCATAAACATTTTGACAGCTCAACAGGACTATTATTGGTGAAAGTTTTTTAATCAAAATTAAAGTATCCAGATTATGATTCTAGATCATAGCAAGGGATGTTGTTGTTTGTCAGTAATATCATTTTATATTACTGATTGTCTTTTTTTGACAGTGAGCCCCAAAGCCATAATCATCCCTGTTGTTACAAATAAAACGCCAAAGAGCTGAAGTGGGGTAGGGGCTTCATTGAGTACCGGGTAGGCAAGAAGTAGTGCAAAGCTGGGTACAAGTGCCGCAAATAATGATCCTTTCGACGCACCCAATAGTTCCACCGCACGCGTATAAAAAAGAAGTGCAATAAGTACGGATAGGACACCCTGGAAAAAAGCTTGTAGTAAAACCTCAGATATCGGCGCGGTAAATATTCCTGGTTCCATAAAAATAAAATAGGGCGGCAAGTAGATAGCCATGGAAACGACAGAAACGATACTGATTGCATGCATAGGTTTTACTTTCCAAAACCGTGAAGCAATTGTGTAACTTGCCCACAATAGTCCGCCAAAAATAAATAGAAAATCGCCGATCCAAATATTTTGCCCTTTATCTGTGAGTCCTTCCCAGCTAATTGTAATAATGCCAATGATAATCGCAACCACTCCGGCTATTCGGATCAAACTGATTTTTTCCTTTAAAAAATACCAACTTCCTATTGCAGAAAAAATCAGCATACAACTTGGGACTATAATGCCGAAATGACTCGCGGGTGTATATGTTAAACCACCGACAGCAAGCATTAGATAAGGTGCTCCGGCTCCACATACGAGCAAAGTAACACCAAGTGGATTGATATTATTAAATTTATAGCGAATGAAAATAGGCAGTAATATTGGCCCTGCAACTAAAAAACGTAATGCAATCACATCCCATATACTCAAGGTATGATCAATGCTTAATCTAGTAACTACGGGAAACATGGCCCAAATGATTGCAGCGATGACCCCAAATGTTATGCCTTTAAGCAAATGTCGCGGAATATTGCTCATGGATCAACTGCTTATTCTCAGATTAATGATGGAAAGGGTGAAGAGCTGATATAGTAACAAATATTATATATTGCGGTTGACAATAACCCTCTAGGCTTAGGTGTTGAACAACCTCTATTATTCCCACTATACTCCTGCCTATTCCGAAATTATTAAGAGAGCCTCGCAATGACAGCAACTTCGTATTTCCCGCCTCTACGTACCTTAATGGGGCCAGGTCCTTCTGATGTTCACCCACGAATTCTAGGAGCAATGGCCCGTCCGACCATTGGTCATTTAGATCCTAGTTTTGTTGCGATGATGGATGATGTGAAAGGCATGTTGCAGACTGTTTTTCAAACAAAGAATCAATTAACCCTGCCTGTCTCTGCGCCAGGTTCTGCCGGCATGGAAACTTGTTTCGTGAATCTGATCGAACCCGGTGAGAAGGTAGTTGTTTGTCAAAACGGCGCATTTGGTGGGCGCATGAAAGAGAATGTTGAGCGGGTCGGCGCGACGCCTGTTATGGTGGAAGATGAGTGGGGTAAAGCGATTGACTTGAATAAAGTCGAAACAGCGCTAAAAGAAAATCCAGAGGTAAAAGTGTTGGCTTTCGTTCACGCAGAAACGTCAACTGGCGTTCAGTCGGATGCAAAAGCACTGGCAGAATTGGCGCGCAAGTATGATTGTTTGACGATTGTCGATGCTGTGACATCACTTGCTGGTACACCATTAAAAGTTGATGAGTGGGGGCTGGATGCGGTGTATTCGGGTACTCAAAAATGTCTCTCTTGCACACCTGGTATTTCACCCATCACATTTAGTGAGCGCGCTATTGAGCGAATTAAAGCGCGTAAACAAAAAGTACAAAGCTGGTTCCTCGATCTTAATCTTGTTATGGGGTATTGGGGCGAAGGCGCGAAGCGAGCTTATCACCATACTGCACCGATCAATGCGCTGTATGCATTTCATGAATCATTAGTGATGGTTCATGAAGAGGGAGTTGAGAATGCATGGACTCGTCATCAACAAAACCATGAAGTATTGAAAGCGGGTATTGAAGCACTTGGTTTAAAGTTTCTTGTCGCTAAAGAGCACCGATTGCCTCAACTAAATGCCGTCTGCATCCCAGAAGGTATTGATGAAACACAAGTGAGACAACTTCTTCTTAATCAATATAATTTGGAAATTGGAGCTGGTTTAGGTGCGCTTGCTGGAAAAGTATGGCGAATCGGTTTGATGGGGCATGCAAGCAATTTGAACAATATTCTGTTGTGTTTGACTGCTCTCGAAACAGCACTCAAAGCTCAGGGATTTAAATGTGTAGAGGGGGCGGCAGCTACAGCAGCTCAAGCGGAGTTGGTTGCACAGGGGAGATAGTAGCCCTTTATATTTTAGGTATATCCCAGCTGTCTGCTCGAAAAAAACTCAGTGTATCGGTTAATAATTAATCGATGCACTGTGTGACGTAATCGATTGTTTCTAAAGTAAAATTTTTCTTTACCCATTCCAAAAACTGTAACAAATCCTTAATTATCAATAGGATTGTCTGTTTTTTGCGCCGCGGATAAAATGTGATAGTCTTTAGATGTAGAAATAATAAATCAGAATATTAATTGAGGTCTGGCTATAAATCTCTAACTTATAGTTAATGACTCACTCTAACTAAATATAAAAATAATTATTCGATAATAAAACAGTAGGATGGGGAAGATGAAGAATAAAATTAGCAACATAGCTGAAGCGAAACCGATAAAGACGAGTGATTTTGATTTTGATTACTGGTGTAAACTTGCTAAAAAAGATCCAGAAGCGTTTGAAACTGAAAGGAAAAAAGAAATTGATAACTACATTTCAAGCCTCAAGGATGAAGGTATCAAAGAAAGAATGTCGCGATTGCAGTGGCGTGTAGAGCGCGAGCGTGATTTAAGCAAGAATCCTATGGATTCGGCGGTAAGACTCTACGACATGATGTGGGACGCAGTGAGTAAGAATTATGCTGCTCTTCAAGAACTTGCCAATGAATTCAATGAGGAAAAATCTACACGACCTTCTCAGGTTCGTAAGCAAGCACAAGTATTAACTTTTCCTCAAGCAGACTAATTGCTAAAGTTATAAATGATGAACGAAATGCAGAGCCCTTGCTCTGCATTTTTTTGTCTCAATCATTTACTTAGAGAAAGTCTAAGGAGTTCCCCCTTCGTGGACACGCTTTAAAGTAAATACTCACAAACTAATCTTTAATATTTGATACTGCCACATCTATGTGCTTAACCTCTTTCCCACGACATAAAGAAATCTGGTCGATTGCTTTCCCGATGTTATTAACAGGGATTTCCACGCCTTTGCTGGGATTGGTGGATACAGCCGTGGTGGGGCATTTATCTGAACCCTACTACCTGGGGGCTGTAGCGATTGCTGCCATGATTTTTAATCTGCTTTTTTGGGCGATGGGATTCTTACGTATGAGCACCACAGGATTGACTGCACAATCGCAAGGGACGGCAGAAGAGTCACTCATATTATTAAGAGGTTTAGTGATCGCTATGCTGGCGGGATTATTACTGATAATTTTTCAGTCAGCGATTTCGCAATTGATTTTTTCTTTTGTTGATAGTAGTGAAGAAATCATCCAGCATGCAATGATCTATTTTGATATACGGATATGGGCGGCGCCTGCAACGTTATGTATGTATGTTTTACTGGGATGGTTTCTAGGTAAAGAGAAGCCATTTATCAATTTGATGATTGTGCTTTGCATTAATATTATTAACATCATTCTCGATATTGTGTTTGTTGTCGGTTTGGAAATGAATTCAGCAGGGGTTGCTTGGGCAACACTGCTTGCTGAATATATTGGGTTGATATTTGGAGTATTGATTTTAAAGCGATATGTTTCGTTTGGTGAAATAAAGATAGGGGCTGTTTTCAAGCTGGAATCGCTTAAAAGTTACCTTTCTATAAATATGAACATTTTTTTTCGCACCCTGTTTTTGATTGCCTGCTTTTCGTTTTTCACCTTGCAAGGGGCTAAATTTGGCCCCGTGATACTTGCTGCTAATGCTATATTGATGAATTTTCAGACTTTTATGGCCTATGCGCTGGATAGTCTTGCGCATGCCGCTGAAGTGCTGGTGGGCAAAACAATTTTTTCCCAAGATAAAAAGAAGTTAAAATCAACACTAATGACAACAGCCATATGGTCATTCAGTATAGCCATCATCTTTTCTGGTTTTTATCTCCTATTTGGTGAGCAGCTAATTCACCTATTGACCAGTATTAGCGAAGTACAAAGTATGGCTGCATTGTTTTTGCCCTGGTTAATACTTAGCCCATTACTCTCGGTGTGGAGTTTTTGGCTGGATGGAGTTTTCATCGGTGCTGGATATAGTGTTGCCATGCGTAACACGATGTTTGTTTCTATGCTTGCGTTTTTTGTCTCATGGTATCTATTATTGCCCTGGGGAAATAATGGGCTCTGGGCAGCTTTAATGATATTTATGTTCGCACGCGGAATTTCTATGTTTGTAAGTGCGTACCGAAAGAACTTGTTTATTTGAAAGAACTTACTTGAAAGAACTTACTTAAAAGAAGGTAGTCGTTTTAATGAAAAGTTTGTGGAACGAAGAAGAAGCGAAACAGTATACGGATGAATTGGGATTGCGTGTTTATACCTCTCAATTATTAGGCAGAGATACCAACCTTGTTTTGCACGGTGGTGGAAACACTTCAGTAAAAATCACCGAGAAAAATATTCTCGGTGAAGATGTGGATATGCTTTACGTCAAAGGCAGTGGTTGGGATTTAGAAACTATCGATCGCCCCGGTTTTTCTCCTGTTAAACTCGATCACCTTATTAAATTGGCGAACCTCGAAAGTTTGAGTGACCCACAAATGGTTAATGAGTTGCGAGCCAACATGAGCCTTGCTTCTGCGCCTACCCCATCTGTTGAAGCAATTCTTCACGCGACATTGCCTTTCAAGTTTGTTGATCACACTCATGCGGATGCGATTGTTACAATTACTAACAATGAAAAAGGTAAAGAGCGCATCCAGGAAATTTATGGTGATCGTGTCGTTATTATCGACTACATCATGCCAGGGTTCGATTTGGCGCGTTTATGTGCGAAACAGTTTGCAGAACAAGCGCATGAAAAAACCGAAGGGATGATTTTATTGAATCACGGGATTTTTTCCTTTGCGGATGATGCGCGAGAGTCGTATGAAAGAATGATCTCTATGGTAAACGAAGCAGAAGAGTATTTGAAAAGAGAAGGCGCTTGGGATCTTGATTTTTCAGGAGCAGCGGCTACGCCCCCCAATATTGAATCAATTGCAAAACTTCGTAAGGATGTTTCGGTCACCGTTGGAAAGCCGATGATACTTTCTACTGTTTCGTCAGATAAAATGATGAGCTTTTCTCAGCGTAACGATTTGGCGACTATTTCTCAACAAGGTCCTGCAACACCTGATCACGTTATCAGAACGAAACGTTTACCAATGTTAGGAACATCGGTATCTAATTATATCAGTCAATATGAAAGCTATTTTCAAACGTATGCAAAAAATGCACGTGATGAAAAAACGATGCTTGATCCAGCACCGAGAATGGTGATCGATAAAGAGCTGGGATTTATCAGTATAGGTAAAACTGCGAAAGACGCAAATATTGTATCTGATATTTATGATCACACAATAGATGTCATACTTCGAGCAGAAAAACTCGGTGGATATAGAGCGCTTTCTGGGCAAGATATCTTTGATATGGAATATTGGGATCTTGAGCAGGCTAAGTTGCGTAAGGGTGGATCCTCTCCTGAGTTTACTGGCGAAGTAGCTTTGGTAACAGGCGCATATTCCGGCATCGGTAAAGCTTGTGTTGAAGATTTGCTTGCAAAAGGTGCCGCAGTTGTTGCTTTAGATATCACCCCTGAAGTAACAACAATGTACTCTCGTGCAGATTTTATCGGTCTTGAATGCGATGTTAATGATGAAGCTCAAATTAAAAACAGTATTAAAAAAGCTGTTTTGGCATTTGGCGGTTTAGATATTGTTGTTCTAAATGCTGGGATGTTTCCTGGTGGATGTCAGATTAAAGAAATGGAAACTGACGTGTGGAAAAAGGTCATGTCTGTTAATCTGGATGCGAATGTCGTATTGTTGCGAGAAGTCTACCCGCTGCTTAAGGCGTCTCCCAAATATGGTCGAGTTATATTTATGGGTTCCAAAAACGTTCCAGCGCCTGGGCCTGGCGCAGCCGCCTATTCCGCATCAAAAGCAGCACTTACGCAATTAGCTCGTATAACTGCACTTGAGTGGGGGGGGGATGCTATTCGTGTTAATACATTACACCCAGATGCAGTATTCGATACAGGCATTTGGACAGAAGAAGTTCTTCAAGCGCGTGCAAAACATTATGGAATGAGTGTTCAGGATTACAAAACCAAAAATATTTTGAAAACAGAGATTAAGAGTAAAGATGTAGCTGAGTTGGTGAGTACACTTTGTAGTTCCAGTTTTTCCAAAACAACAGCGGCGCAAATCCCGATTGATGGTGGTAACGATAGGGTTATTTAATTTGCCTAAGTTTCTTCCTATCTCACTATTCCACCAGGTTATGATAAATAACCGGGTGGGATATTAAGTCTGATATTGCATAAGCATCTGATTAACAACGTTTTCCTCGGGTATTGGTGTAATTCCTGAGCTATTCTCCAATTGTTCTCTACTTTATTAGTGCTATTGAACTCACTAAAGATCCTAAAATATTCAGTCGCTATATAATGGCTGAACGACTAAAAAATATATGGTAGTGTCATGTCAGATCTTTTGATAAGTGATTTATTATTATTGCTTGTTGAGCCTTCAACTACGCAACGTAAGGTCATACAAGGGTATCTTGGTGAGCTTGGAATCGTGAATATCGATGTTGCGGAAAATGCAGGACAAGCGATTGATATGATGATGAAAGTTGTACCAGATCTGGTAGTATCGTCTATGCATTTGCCAGATATGACAGGTGCTGACATGCTGATTAAAATGCGCAATACAAGTGATCTGTCTCAAATTCCTTTCCTCTTAATATCAAGTGAAACCCACTACCGCTATCTAGAACCCGTGCGGCAAGCAGGTGTAATAGCAATTTTGCCAAAGCCATTTGAGTTGGTGCAATTAAGTAGTGCACTAAAAGCATCGATTGATTTTATTGATCCTGATCAATTGGAGCTGGATGATGTGGCGGTCAGTGAAATTGTGGTTTTACTTGTTGATGATAGTCGATTGGCACGCAAGCACATTCGACGAGTACTTGAAGATATGGGTATTTTATCGATTATCGAAGCGGAAAACGGTGTGCATGCGGCGGAGTTACTGCAGAGTAATCAATGTGATTTGATTGTCACTGATTACAACATGCCAGAAATGGATGGAAAAGAGTTTACCGAACATGTACGTCAAGATAGTGATCAACGTTTAATTCCCATTCTTATGGTGACTAGTGAATCAGATAAGAGTCGATTAGCCATGGTGGAGCAAGTAGGGGTTTCCGCAATTTGTGATAAGCCATTTGAACCTAATAATATTCGTGAGATTTTAGTTAAATTAATCGCTTAACTCATACAACTAATAGTATCTAGAATCGATTCAACTCCCTTCCAAAATACTTTCAATCATTGAATCAAGTTTGCTTTTTTCGTTTTCCAAGTTAGCCAGTGCATCATTAACATTATCATGCGAGAGTTTTAGATTGATCAAAGCGCGTTGTGGTAGCTCATCACTGTCTCCATCACCAATATTAATCTTTCTTAAGGCCCTATCTGTTACAAGTGCAAGATTAGCATACATCCAGTATTCACCTTTATAGTTTTCATTGTGATGAGCAAATACGGTGTACATGATCTCTTTAGGCATGCGCCATTTTCTCATTAACCAAAGACCTAGCTCGAAATGGTTTATGCCAATCAAGGTTTTTTCTAAATGGGTCAAAGTTTCAGCAGGAGTATCACTTAAGGCTTTATTGATGGCATCAAAATCTAGAGGGAAAATGTGACCGAGTAGAATAATCCCAAAATTATGTAAAAGACCGGAGATGTAAGCGACATTAGGATTAGGCTGGTTAATCAACGGTATTTTGTTTGCAAGTATCTGCATTAGGTGGGCGCTATATATGGAATGGTACCAAAATGCACGAGTACCGATTGGTCCCTCCTTATTGACATTAAACGGTTTGGAAACAACGACGCTGAGGGAAAGATTTAAGGCAGTACGGAAACCGATTAAATTGACGGCATCGAGTAGTGAGGTCATATCTCTAGCGATATTATAAAACGCAGAGTTAGCATGTTTGAGAATGCGCGCGGTTAATATAGGATCGATCTCTATAATAGCAACAAGCTGCTGTGTGCTCGCATCTTCATTGGTTTGCAATTCCAGCAATCGACGAGCAATAGCCGGTAAAGTGGGGATGTCCTTGATTTGTTCGACTTTCTGCTGGAAAGTGTGACTAAAATCTACTGAATCCATAATGACCAACCGAAATGAAAATTTGAATAACTAGTTAGTTAAGCGGCCCACAAATTCATTACATAAGACTAAGTTATGTTGTTAGCTGAGAAAAATAGATAGGAAGAATTTTGAATATACCAAAACTTGTTGCCCATCGTGGTTTTGCGGCTAAATATCCTGAAAATAGTATGAGTGCATTTCGCTCAGCTATTGATTTAGGCGGTAAATATCTAGAGCTGGATGTTCAGCTTACTGCCGATCATATCCCCATAGTTCTTCATGATGAAGACTTACTCAGAGTAGGTGGGGAATCAATTAATGTATTAACAACTGGTTGGAATTTGTTGGAAGGTAAAGCTATCGGAGAAACAGAGCGTTTTGGCGACATGTTCAAAAACGAAAAGTTGCTAAAGCTTTCAGAGTTTGCAATGTTGCTGAAACACAATCCTGATGTTAGTGCTTTTGTAGAAATTAAAGAGGAGTGTGTCGCAACATTTGGAGAAAAGGTGGTTGTAGAGGCTGTGATGGCAGTGATGTCAGCGGTGAAATCACAGTGCACAATTATTTCATTTGATTCATCAATTCTTTTTTATGTGCAAATGCACTGTGATACCCCCATTGGTTTTGTGGTTCATAAATATGATGAAGAGCACAGAGAAATTGCTAATCAGTTGAAGCCTGATTTTTTAATTTGTAATTACAAAAAAATACCTGATGAAGACGGTTCGCTTTGGGAAGGTGAGTGGAAGTGGTTTTTATACGAGATTGTAGATTCCCAAACAGCCCTAAAATGGTATCAGCGTGGTGTAGAGTACATTGAAACGATGGAGCTTGAGTTCATGATAAATGCACTGGCGGATAATTAAAGGTCCTTGATAGATGTATGATGTAGTTGTTGTTGGTGGTGGGATTCACGGTGCAGGTGTCGCACAGGCCGCCGCTGTGAGCGGCTATTCTGTACTACTTTTGGAAAAGAGTGATGTTGCAGATGGTACTTCATCTAAATCAAGTAAGTTAATTCATGGTGGCCTTCGTTATCTGGAGAGTGGGCAGTTCTCTTTAGTTAAGGAATGTTTGCATGAAAGGGAATTGCTACTGAAAAATGCGCCTCACCTCGTAGAGCTTAAACCCTTTATTATTCCCGTTTATACCGACACTTCTCGAAGTGCATTAAAGATTAGAGCGGGATTGAGTTTGTATGCTTTACTTAATGGATTGAAACGCTCAGGCCGTTTTCAATCTATTGCTAAAAGTGCATGGAATAATCTTGATGGTCTGGCGGAAAATGATTTGCAACATGTATTTCAGTATTGGGATGCGCAGACTAATGATAGGTTGTTAACCCAAGCAGTCATAAAATCAGCAGAAGAATTTGGTTCGGAACTAAAAACTAATGCTGAATTACTGAGCGCAAATTATGTTGATGATCATTGGATAATAAAATATGTTGTTAACGGTGACGAGTCAGAAGCTCACGGAAAAATCACAATAAATGCAGGAGGTCCCTGGATTAATCGTATTAACAATCGATTCATTCCTTCACCTTTACAAGTTAACATTGATTTGGTGCAGGGTTCGCATATTGTTGTGGACGGAGAAGTCTCCCAAGGTATTTATTACTTAGAAGCACCAATAGATAAACGCGCTGTGTTTGTTATGCCCTGGTATGGGGACACTATGATTGGAACGACAGAGTTAACTTATACCGGTGAACCAGAAAAAGTTCATCCTACTGATGGCGAAATTAATTATTTAATAGATACAGTGAAACACTATTTTCCTAAGTTTCGTTCCATAACATCACATGATGTGAAGCAAAGTTTTGCAGGATTACGAGTTTTACCTGCCCATGATGAAAGTGCATTTTCTCGCTCACGTGAGACAATTATTCATGAGGATATCCAAAACGCTCCACAGCTGTTTTCTATATACGGAGGAAAGCTAACCGCATATCGAGCGACTTCGGAGAATGTGATTCAGCGAATAAAACATTACTTACCGAGTCACAAGATACGAGGGGATACGAAAAAAATAAAACTTCCTACTATCTAACCCAAATAGTTTTGGTATTAACAAATTCTTTAATCCCTTCATGGGATAACTCTCTCCCATAGCCTGATGTTTTTATCCCTCCAAATGGTAGACGTGGATCACTCTTCACCATACCGTTAACAAATGCACTGCCGCACTCTAGCTGAAGAGCAAATTGTTCGCCACGAGCTGAAACTTTCGTCCAGACACTTCCACCAAGTCCAAAAGGTGTATCGTTTGCTATGTTTATTGCTTCTGCTTCGTTTTTTGCTCGGAGAACGGTCGCAACAGGGCCAAAGAGCTCTTCTCGATATGCAGAATTTCCGCTATCTACATTGTCGATTATTGATGGTGCGTAAAATGCGCCTGGGCCTTCAATGGGATGACAGCCAGCAACAATATTTGCACCTTGAGAGAGAGCTGTTTCAATTTGTTGATGTAGTTCATCACGAAGATCATATCTGGCCAGGGGAGCTAAGGTAGTTTCCGGCATGAGGGGATCGCCTGTTTTCAGTGCATTAACGGCAAATGTAAATTTTTCTAAGAAACGATCCGCAATCTCATCAATGACAATAAAACGTTTAGCAGCAATGCAGCTCTGGCCGCAGTTCATATATCTCGATGCGACCGCATTCTTAACGGCCAAATCCAAGTCCGCATCTTCAAGTACGACAAACGGATCAGAGCCTCCAAGTTCCAGAACCGATTTCTTTAAATATTTGCCCGCTTGAGATGCGACACTTTGCCCGGCAGGCGTGCTTCCCGTCAATGTAACGGCGTGTACGCGTGAATCTGCGATAAGAGGCGCAACTTGAGACGAAGTGATCATAAATGTGCGGAACACATTTTCGGGTACACCTGCTTCGATAAAGCAGTTTTCTATCGCCAAGGCGCATTGCGGAACATTAGAAGCGTGTTTAAGAATTGCGGTATTGCCTGCCATCAAAGCAGGTGCAGCGAATCTAAGCACCTGCCAAAAAGGGAAATTCCAGGGCATAATGGCGAGCACTGTTCCAAGTGGTTGATAAGTTACATAGCTTTTACTCGCGTCACTTTTGATATGTTGAGGAGTAAGAAATGCTTCTGCATGTTCCGCGTAAAACTCCAGCCCAAGTGCCGACTTTTCGACTTCAGCGTCAGACTCTTTGAGAAGCTTGCCCATTTCCAAGCTAATCAGTTGACTTAGTTGAAGTTTATTTTTCCGTAAAACGATAGCAGTTTCGCGCATATAATTTGCACGTTGTTGAAAGCTGTATCCGGCCCATACATTAGTTTTCGCTGAAATCTTTGTTAGGTTAGCTTCTATTTCTGCTTCTGACCAAATAGGGAATGTTGCTAAGGTTTCTCCATTTGCTGGGTTGATAGATATAAATGACATTGAGCTATCTCCTTGATGTTAAAATTCCGGTGTGTCACAACATTGAAATGTTTGTGATGGGAGTCAAATATTAATCAGTGGCTATTCAAACTATAATCGCGCAAATGGTATATTTCATTATTATGTCACGCACACACTGCCTTGTCCTTAGCTTGCTTTTAAGTGTTGGAATTTTGACTTCTGTCGCTCCAGCGCATGCAACGATGTCTATCGAAATGCAGCGGAAAATATATACTGATGCTTCAAAAGCTTTAAAAAAAGGTCATTTACGGACTTACCGTCGCCTTAGTAAAAAGATTGTAGATTATCCGCTTTATGGATATCTCGAATACAATTTTATGCGGAAACGTATTAGTCGTATGCCCGAAGAGCGAATTAAAAAATTTATTGATGTTTATCAGGACTCACCTATCAGTGCACGGATGCGCTTTGGATGGTTAAGGAGTTTAGAGCGTAAAGGGAGTTGGCAAAAGTTTCTCGATGAGTATCAGCCTGGTGGCGGAACAAAGATGTATTGCTCCTACGCGACAGCACTTTACAAAACCAAGCAGATCGAAAAAGCCAATGTTGAAGCAGAAAAACTTTGGTTGGTAGGGAAATCTCAACCCAGCAAGTGCGACTCAGTATTTCAAGCTTGGAAAAAACATGGCGGCATGACCCATGAGCAGAAATGGAAGCGAATCGAGTTGGCTATGACAAAAGGGCGCATTAGTCTTGCTCGTTTTATTGCGAAAGAAATGAGCAAGCAGGATCGGCGTTGGGTCGAGCGTTGGAGAAAGATGCATCGTCGTCCTGCTGAAAATTTATTACGCAAATATTATAAAACAGACAATCCTATCCCTAATATGATCGTGCGGCATGGTGTTAAACGACTTGCGCGAAGAGATGCTGGAGCAGCGGCAGACTATTGGGAAACCGTACGAGATAAGCACATAGCGCTAACTGAAAACAATGTCCAGGATGTGGATCAGTACATCGCTATGCATGCTGGCTATCAAAAACATCCTCGCGCATTGGAATGGTTAGGTAAGTTGGGTAATCCAGATAGCGCAGTTCAACTTTGGCGAATACGTACAGCTTTGTCACAGCAAGATTGGTGGTCTGCACTTACATGGATTGAGGCTCTACCCCATGAAGAGCGTAGCAGCAGTCGTTGGCGTTATTGGCGTGGCCGTATATTAGAGATGCAAAGCGAGTCGTTACCGGCTTTAAGAACTGCAGCAGAAAGGATTTATACGACCTTAGCTAAAGAGCGCAGTTATCACGGTTTTCTTGCCGCTGATCGTTTGGGGAGTGAATATCAGTTTCAGTCTGATCCTTTAAAGTTTACAAATGAAGAGTTGGATGAAATTGCTGTCATCTCAGGAGTTCAAAGGTCTCGTGAATTGTTAAAGCTCGGTCTAAAAGCAGATGCGCGTCGTGAATGGAATTTTGTAACTAAACCATTTAATGAGGAGCAGCTAAAAAAAGCATCGGTATTGGCCAGCAATTGGGATTGGCATGATCGAGCGATTAGCACAATCGCGAAAGCTGAGCACTTTGATGATTTGGAAGTACGTTTCCCAATGGCATATAAGGATGTCGTCACTAAACAAGCCAAAGAACAAGGTATAGATGCAGCGTGGGTTTACGGAGTACTTCGTCAAGAGAGCGGCTTCATGGCTGACGCTCGCTCACATGCTGGCGCACTAGGCCTTATGCAACTTATGCCAGGAACTGGTAGGTTAACTGCTAGAAAGTTGAAGTTTCGTATTCGTTCTAATAGAGATTTGTTAAACACCAACAAAAATATTCGCCTGGGTGCCGCTTACTTACGTCGAATGTTAGATAGAAATGAAGGTAATGGTGCTTTAGCCACAGCTTCATATAATGCAGGGCCCTATCGTGTGAAAAAGTGGTTGCCCAACAAAGATATGCCTTCCGATATCTGGGTGGAAACAATTCCTTATAATGAAACGCGCAAATATGTGCGCCGTGTCATGTCTTATACCGTTATATACGACAATAAACTAGGTGGTCGTGGCGCTGGTCTCATGCAATATAAGATGCCAGTGATTAAAGCACGAGACAGTCAAGATTCGTGATTATTCAATAACCCCATATTTTCCTCCGCGGTATTTAGCTGAGCTTATTAAAAAAATCACTGACTTATATTAAGTATTGGGTGATACCGTCGTTATATAAGAAAACGTAATTTAATTCTGTGAACAAGTTTTCAAATATAATCACTTATACAGAAAAACTTATTTTAATTCATGGGATTACATTTCTTCGGCGTCTGAAATGTTTTGTGATTAGTTTAACAGCACTGTTGCAAATATTCAGGATAATAGTAAATACATATTGTATAACGAGTAACGTGCTATGAAACCATCTAAACAATCAACAACTTTTGATCCTACACTTGTTTTATTAGTATTTGTTGTAAGTGCTGCGCTATTGACTATGCTGAGTCAGAGTTTTTTTTAGATTTTGCTTTTACCTTAGGTAGAGTGGGGCGTAGACATACACCCCAAAAATGTATGCATATTTAGAGCATTTGTAATCAGTGGTTCTCAATCTAAATTCATACAACTGTTAGTTAAAAACGAAATCCAATTGCTAGTGCCCCTGAAATAGCAGCAGCATCGACAGTTTCGCTTACATATTCCGTTTCGTCACGAATGCTTATGTGAAAATCAGTCATTATATAAGACCAGTTGTATCCAAGCCCAAGTGTGTACATAGTGCCTGAATAATCTTCCGATATAGAAACTATCTGATTATCATATTCCCAAGTTTCATCAAATTGCCCTATGCCAAAATAAAAATTACCACCAGTCTGTGTAAAATTACTGCCGAGGAGAAGTTGTATATCTCTTCCTGAAGACGTGAAATCATCGTTTTCATCGTGTTTTAATGAGTATGCATTAAGTTTTACTGCAATATACTTTACAGGGGCAAATTGAATGAAAAAAGCTCCCCCAGAAAAATCAATTGAGTCATCAACAGTAGCATCAGTGTTATCGGAATAAATAATGGAAAGCGCATAACTTGCGACACCTATTGCAAATTTCTTGGTATCGTTATTTTTAGATGCACTTTTCTCAATTCTAGCTGATTGGGCCGGAGCTGGAGTTGGTTGTTGTTGTGTTCGTACGGGCTTTGTTGGTCTTTGGGCAGGTTTTCTATTGTCCAAAATCGTATATCGCAAACCGCGAAAACATTTGTAACGACCATTTGCTAAAATCTCGCAGGAATTTCTCAATGGTTCAACTATTGTTTGTCTACCCACACATTCTGCGGATGTTTCACAAATTAGCTCAAATTCTGTTCTTGCTCGTCTCAACGCTTTTTCTCGCGCTTCACCCTCAGTATCAGCAGTGGCAACCCCACAAGCCATTACTGAATTCTCATTTTTAATCGAAGCGACATCAGTACAGGTCCAATCATCGGCTTTTACTTTGGCATTCAATAGCAGCATGCTAGATACGAGGATTAAAGGTATTGTTTTTATTGATTTATGTTTGTTCATTGTATTATCTGCAGTATTTAAAAGGCTTACTCTAAGATATTACATAACTGTAATATGCCGATTTCCAAGTGTGTCAAATATATTGGATTGGTAACAATTTAGCGGACTAGATAGAATAGAAGTTTTTAAAAACAAAGAAGTGTCATTATGTGGTCTTCCTTTCACATAAGATAATATATCAGGTGTTTTTTTGAACTTATTCTTTTCTTTGAAGTCTTTTGCGTTTTTTGAACGGGTAAAGTTAATACATCTTGTTGAAGTAGTCAAAGTAAGTTGTGGGGATATAAGAGCGTATTGGTTAATGAAGCTAGTATTGTTTGATAAGTGAGCAGGTAAATGAGTTTCTGTGTGTCTAACGTAAAGTCATCTTTGGCTGGCGATTTGCCACTACATTATGATTTCACAAGAAAACCTAAAATTGCTGGGATGTTCCATATTGAGGAGAGTTTATGAAGTATATCGGCGCGCATGTAAGCGCGGCAGGAGGAGTGGAAAATGCTCCTCTTAATGCAAAAGCGATCGGTGCAAAAGCATTTGCATTATTTACCAAAAATCAACGGCAGTGGGTAGCGAAGCCATTAACTGAAAAAAATATTGAAGCGTTCAGTGCTAACCTTGCTGCTGTCGGTATTTCTGCGGATCAGGTTCTTCCTCATGATAGCTACCTCATTAATCTTGGTCATCCAGAAAAAGATGGGCTGGATAAGTCGCGGAATGCGTTTCTTGACGAAATACAACGGTGCGAGCAGCTAGGGTTAACATTACTGAATTTTCACCCTGGGGCAACACTGAACAAAATCAGCGAAGACGAGAGTCTTGATAGAGTTGCTGAGTCAATCAATATAGCACTTGATCAATCAAGTAATGTAGTCGCTGTCATTGAAAATACTGCAGGGCAAGGTTCGACGCTGGGTTATCGATTTGAGCATCTTGCACATATTATCGATAAAGTTGAAGATAAGAAGCGTGTGGGTGTATGTCTTGATACTTGCCATACTTTCGCGGCCGGTTATGATTTAAGAACTTCAGAAAACTGTAATGCTACTTTTGGAGAGTTTGATCGGGTCGTTGGTTTTCAATATTTACGTGCGATGCATCTAAATGATTGCAAGCCTGATTTGGGCTCAAGAGTTGATCGGCATCATAGCTTGGGGCAAGGTAAGATTGGTTTAGAGGCATTTCGTTACATTATGAATGATGAGCGATTCAATAACATTCCCATGGTGCTGGAAACAATTGACTCAGATATTTGGGCAGAAGAGATCGAGCTTCTATATAGTTTTGAGAATTTGAGCTGACTAGGTAATTATTGGCCATTAATCGATCTTCGGGTGCACCTGATACCGGGCCAATCAATACAAAACTGCGGTATGGTATCAAAGTTCTTGGCTACCGAGCTCGGTTGAAAGCGCCACATATTTCTCATTGGCATTTTGAGTTAAACCAATTCACAATACGTACTTTATAGGCTTTCTATTTTTAGATAGCCTCCTGGAATCATTGTGGATTACTGTGCATGTTGCGAATAACTGAAATTAGGCTCCCTATTACTCACCCGGAAGCTGATATTAAATCTGCTATTTTAAAGCGATTAAATATTTCGCCAAACGATCTTGTTGAATATAAAGTGGCGCGTAGGGGTTACGATGCACGCAAGCGGGATAAAATCGTATTTGTCTACACTTTGGATGTAAAGATAAAGAACGAGCTGGGGGTGTTGAAGCTCAATGATGACAAGCATCTCTCCATAACGCCTGATCTTGAATATAAATATGTTGCGCATGCGCCTGAAGATTTAAAGGAAAGACCTGTTGTGATTGGAACTGGTCCGTGTGGCATTCTCGCGGGGCTACTTTTAGCGCAAATGGGTTTTCGTCCAATCATATTGGAACGCGGGAAAGCAGTTCGAGAGCGGACAAAAGATACTTTCGGCCTTTGGCGGCAATCCAAGCTCAATCCGGAATCTAATGTTCAGTTTGGTGAGGGAGGAGCTGGTACATTTTCTGACGGCAAACTACATAGTCAAATAAAAGATCCCCACAACTTAGGGCGTAAGGTGCTCACAGAATTTATCAAAGCCGGCGCTCCAGAAGAAATTCTTTATGTGAGTAAGCCTCATATTGGAACGTTTAAACTTGTGGGGATGGTTGAAAAAATGCGTGCAACCATCGAATCTCTTGGTGGTAAAATTCGATTTGAAAGTCGTGTTACTGATATTGAAGTTGATAATGGAGAAGTTAAGGGCGTTATATTAGCTGATGGTGAGCGTATTGAATCGAATCATGTAGTGCTTGCGATTGGTCATAGCGCTAGAGATACATTTCAAATGATTTACGATCGTGGAATCTACGTTGAAGCTAAGCCGTTTTCTATTGGATTCCGTGTTGAACATCCTCAATCCTTAATCGATAAAGCACGCTTTGGCGCTGAGGCAGGCAATCCTTTGCTGGGAGCGGCGGATTATAAGCTAGTACATCACAGTAAGAACGGCCGCTCAGTCTATAGTTTCTGTATGTGTCCAGGTGGGACAGTAGTCGCGGCGACTTCAGAGCCAGGGCGTGTTGTAACAAATGGAATGAGCCAGTATTCACGTAACGAACGTAATGCAAATAGTGGCATCGTTGTAGGCATTACACCAGAAGAAGACTATCCAGGCCATCCCTTGGCGGGTATCGATTTTCAGCGGAAATTGGAAGAGCGAGCATTTGAATTAGGTGGTGAAAATTATTATGCGCCTGGGCAACTTGTTGGTGATTTTGTTGCAAATCGACCATCAACAAAATTAGGATCGGTAGAGCCTTCTTATACACCGGGTGTGAAATTAGGTGATTTAAGTTCTGCCTTGCCTGACTATGCAATAGAAGCAATTCGGGAAGCACTTCCCGCTTTCGATAAAAAAATCAAAGGTTATTTTATGCAGGATGCTGTGCTAACGGGTGTAGAAACACGAACCTCTTCTCCAGTGCGAATTAAAAGAAATAAGGAAGATTACCAAAGCATCAATACCAAAGGGTTATATCCTGCAGGTGAGGGTGCTGGATATGCTGGAGGGATACTCTCAGCGGCTGTTGATGGTATTTGTGTTGCCGAGGCAGTGGCTAAAAATATGGTGGCGAAATTTCTCTCATGACTGAAAACGTTTACCTCAAAATCAGTTCATTGGATAATGCTTTGTTCAAACAGCTTAAAAAAATTGCACACTCATCCCGTGAGCGACGCAAGCAGGAGAAAACTGTATTGGATGGTATTCATTTGGTACGAGCTATTGCAGACGCTGCCATAGAACCGGAATCTCTTATTTTACGAGAAGGTGCGGAAAAGGATGAGGAGATCAATCAATGCCTAGTGCTATTTCCTAACGCTAAAATTATTGAGCTAGAAGCACGCCTGTTTGATCAAGTATCTCCAGTTGAGACTCCGGTTGGAATACTTGCACTTATTTCTATCCCGAAACCAGAACCAAAATCTTACCAATCTTCAGTCATGCTTGAAAATATTCAGGACCCAGGAAATCTAGGTTCTATTTTACGGACTGCCGCTGCATCGGATATTAAGATTGTTTATTTGTCGAAAGGGTGTGCTGAAGTCTGGTCTCCCAAAGCATTACGTTCTGGAATGGGGGCGCAATTTAGTCTCGATATTATTGAACAGTGTGAGCTTGAGAGTGAGGTTGAAAGCTATAAAGCCGTTGTCGCTATGTCTCTGGATTCAACAGATTCTTTTTACGATATTGATCTTTCAGGTTCAGTCGCTTTTATATTTGGTAACGAAGGATCTGGGATTACTGAGAATCTTTTATCGAAAGCGACAAAAATAGTAAAAATACCTATGCCTGGTAATATTGAATCTCTCAATGTGGCGGCCGCCGCGGCGATTTGCTTGTTCGAAAGAGTTAGGCAGATCAGTTAAAAATAGTTCTATGATTTCCCTATGAGAATATTGCTTTCAATTATATTCTATGGATCAGCTGCTTTTTCTAGGACAAAAATACTCTTTTGCTGAATGTATCAGTATTCACTTTCGTGTGCGACTCTTCCTATTTATTGGTGCAGATTAACTTGCCAACCTGAAGCCCAATCATGAACTATTAAGCGGGTTATAATTCGCCCATTTATTTATGGCCAGTGAGAAAATTCTTTCTGTTTTTATCGATTCCGGTAGAATGGAATTAACTAATAGGCAGTATTGGTTTGTTGTATTAGGGGAATCAAAAACAAGGGAAATAGGGTATGTCACAAAATAATGAAAACAATCGATTAATAGATGAGTTAGGGCCTCTGAGAAGCAAAGTCATTGGTTTACCAGAACATGCTCTGCGATTTAAACTCCACAATGAACTACATGCAGGACCGTATGAGCTATTAACTGCGCCGGTCCAAATTTCTCATATAGCATTACTCTCGAATAGGGATAAGTTTTACGAAGAGCTAAAATTAATTTCTCAACTTTGTGAACGTTATTCCCTAAGCCCCCCCTCTCCAAGTTTAGATTATTTTAGTGGTACGTTTGGTTCATTCCGTTTGAAATGGGAACGTCACGGTGAATTTTCTTCTTACACTTTTTATGTAAACGGTGCATTTGATTCCCCCTTTGTAGATCCAGCCATTAATCAAGTTCCCAAAGAGTGGTTAAATAGCTTGCCGGGGGAAGTTGTTGTTGCAACTCACATTGCTTTTGAAGATAAAGATCAGCCTGTGCGATCGATTAATGATTTAGCAAAACTGTTTGCATCAAATACTGTTGTTGGAGCAGATGTGGCAGCTGGCAGCGCGATAGCTTGGACAGATAATAAAATTCATGGTGATGGTTTTGGTAGAATTTTAGTGCATGATGTCGATCTTCGGCGCAGACAAGCAGGGCGACTTGTTAAGCGACTGCTTGATATTGAAACATATCGAATCCTGGCGATGTTGCCCGTGCCTCTGGTGAGAGAATATATTCCTAAACTGGCCAAGTTTGACAAACTGTTAGCCGAACTTACATCTCAAAACACAGAACTGAAATGTCTTGAAGATGAACAAAATCTACTAGATAAACTGAATAAGCTGTCTGCTGAAATTGAAAGTATCTCTGCAGCAACTAATCATCGTTTTAGTGCTTCTTTGAGTTACTATAATATTGTTAAGTTGCGTGTTTCTGAATTGAGGGAGGTGCGGATTAAAGGCTTGCAAATGTTTCAGGAATTCATGGAGCAACGTTTAACAACATCAATGAATAGTTGTGAAGCAGTTCATTTATATCTCGAAAAACTTTCAACTCGTGTAAATCGAGCTTCTGGTTTATTACGCACACGTATCGATATAGCGATGGAAGGACAAACCAGAGACTTATTGAAGTCAATGGATAAGCGTGCAGATCTTCAGCTTAGATTGCAGGGAACTGTTGAAGGCTTGTCTGTTGTTGTCTTGAGCTATTATCTGTTAGGAATTTTCGGATATGGGTTGAAGGCTCTGAAAGAAGCAGGTGTTAGTCTCAATGTGGAGTTCGCAACAGGTGTTGCCATTCCTATCGTATTTTTAATTGTATTTTATTCAATGCGTAGGATTAAACGCTCAGTTGGGCATAAGTAGATAATGCTAAATTGTTTTCTCTAATCGATTGCAGAGTTTGCTACGATACATTAGTAGTTGATGAATTATTAATGGAACAATATGGAAAAATGTAATATAGAAATCATTGAAAAAAATGTCGCCTATCAAGGCTTTTTCCGTCTGGAAAAATACCGATTACGTCATTCATTGTTTGATGGCGAAATGAGTGATGAAATGAGTCGCGAGCTTTTCGAACGTGGTCATGCGGTTGCAGTTCTTCCTTATGATCCTGTTCTGGATGAAGTCGTCTTGCTGGAGCAATTTCGGATAGGTGCAATCGATGATCCTGAAGGTGCATGGTTAACAGAAATTGTTGCTGGTATGATTGACAACGGTGAAACTGCTGAAGAAGTCGCAAAACGTGAAGCAATTGAAGAAGCGGGTTGTGAAATTTTAGAATTAGCACACATATGTAACTATTATGTGAGCCCCGGTGGCACGAGTGAAACAATTGCTCTCTATTGTGGGAAGGTGAATGCCAACAAAGTCACAGAAGGTGTTTATGGCTTGGATGAAGAGAATGAAGATATCAGAGTATTTAAAAGTTCATATCAGCAGTTGCTTACGTGTTTTGAGTCGGGAAAAATAAACTCTGCAGCGCCCATCATTGCCATTCAATGGCTGATGATGAATAGAGAAAAGATTAGAAAGGCTTGGAGATGAATCAATTGAAATCAATATTCATTATATTAATAGGCATACTCTCTCTTTTGTATATTCTTAATCCAGGCGCAGGAATATTTGAGCTAATCCCTGATAACATACCCGTTATTGGCAATCTTGATGAGGCCACAGCAGTTTTAATTCTGCTCTCTTGTTTTAGGTATTTTAATATCGATCTTGCTAACATCTTTAAACGTAAGCCTCGGATTGATGGATAAGCTATCGTGTGATAAACGAGGTTTAGGTAGCGTTTGCTAATAGTACGCCAAGAAGATAGTGATTCTATCCTCCTGGCGCGGTTTTTTGATTATCACAATGAAATTATTACCATTTCCGTCTAATCATTCGAATAGACGATATCAGCATTAAAATTAATAGAGAATAAGTGTGCAGTGAGCCACTCGATTTTCCAGAAGAATCCGCTTTTGTATCGGTTGCTTCTGTTGTTATTAATGTATTAACCGGTATAGCTAAAGCAACAGGATCTCTGATCTCACCAACAGCGGGGTTAGAATCGAATACATCATTATCCAATAAAGTTAATGTTATTGTTTTATTGATTGGATCAATCACGCCCGTTGATTCAACAAGGCTTGGGCTACTCGCCAGTGTTCTCCAGGTGCCTGTGTTATCTAATTTTCTGACAACGGCATCAGTGGGAATTACTGTGTTTGCAGGTAATTGCAATTCAACAATCAGCGAGTCTGGAGAGTTGACCGGAATATCTTCAATGCTGAAGAATATTGCACCTACGGGGAACGTATAATCAGTATCTTCTAAACCGGCAATCAACTCGGCTTCGTTAATAATATCAACTGAACTTGCACTGCCTCCCAGTTCAGAAAGGATATTAATTGATACTGTGTCGGTAACAGCGGGTTCAGTAATAATTGTAATACCAATTGTCGCTGTATTGGAACATTCTCCAGTAGAAAAACAGGCCTTAAATGTAAACTGATCGCTTCCTGTTGCATCTATGTTTGCAGTATAAGACCAGTCAGGAAAAGAGGTACCTGCCGTTTGACTAACATTACCTTGGCTTGGTGAAGAAAGTAATTGGTATGTCACCGATTTTTCTGCAGGGTCGGAAATAGTAAACGAAGAAGTTACTACATCACCAGGTTTAGCAACAAACTGCATAGGACTAGCAACAGGAGGCAAGAATTCATATGCGCCAATATCACATCCTATTACAGGTCTGGTTTGTCTCCGTTGGTCGTCGTCAGGGCAATACGCGTCATTAGCTGCATCTCGTAAAGGGCTGTCTGATGCGATAAGCTGAGTATATGGAATGAGCTTGTTGTATTGGCTTTGAGTAAAGTTAGGCGGAGAGCCAGTTGCTGATTGAGTAACATTTGTAACATTCAGTGCTACTAATTTTAAGTCGGTGCCAGAAGCTAAATCATTTACATGAGTGAAATTACAGCTGTCATCACTATCAACATTGTATCCAAATGATAGTATCTCTCCATCTGTGGTGTTTCTGCAATCGCCAGGTATTTCACGGAGACTATCATCATAATTGTTAGCTATGATGGAGTTCACTATACCTAATTTTACTAGTGGTTGATTTTCGCCATATTGCCCAACTACTAAAATACCACCTCCACCAATGGCCAGTGGAGACTCTCCCTCTGGAACTGTAAAGTCGATCGTGTTCAGCACATCGATCGTTGAGGTTTGAGTGAATTCAAAACTTTCAACGGAGGGAATAAAACTAGATACCGGATCGCCTGATCGAGGGAGTTTTTTAGCGACGTTGTTTACGATAGAAACATTGACTAATGATGGGGTTTCGGAGTTCTGACCTGATAGGCCGATTCCCCCCATGCGATAATAAATCGCACCACCATTTTTATCCGCTTCATTATTATTGAGTGTGCTGTTGGTGATTTTTAATATTCCAAGACCATGGTAAATAGCGCCACCATCAACCTGTGATCTATTCTGATAGAGTGCAGAGTTGTTAATATAAAGATTTCCGAAATTAAATATGCCACCACCGAAGAATGTTGTGGCGGTAAAAGATGTGTATTTTTCAGAGTAAAAGATAAAGGAGTCGTTTAAATACGTATTTCCGTTCATCGCTGATATACCACCACCCGCACTGCTTTGGTTGTCGTAAGTCAAGCTGTGGTTAAGTGTTAGCTTGGAAAATATTGTAAATATACCGCCACCCATTCCAAAGGCGGTATTGTTGTATATCCATACACCATTGAGTGTTAAATCAACGTCAGACACTAATATCCCACCACCGAATCCTCCGGCTGATAATGTCTCGCCAACTAAAATATTTACAGCTCCACCTGTTATGGAGAGGTTGTTCAATATGACTTTAGTTTGGCCATCAGATCCTCGGACGTCGAAAACACGGTCGATACTTCCACCATTAATAATTGTGTAAGCGGCACCTTGTCCATTTATAATGGTATCGTTGGTAATGTCTAGGTCACCTTGTGCTGAGGCGTGTTCGAATCTACCTGCTATTGATAAATAATAGGTTCCCGTGTCGAGATTGATCGTGTGTGGGCCAGGTATTGCGTTGCTTTCTTGAATTGCTGCACGTAAAGAGCAATCTCCGGTATCCGTCTGGCAAAGCCCGTCACCAGGGATTGTATCTACTTGATCGGTAAATATATTGGGCGTAAAAACATCAGAGTGTGCGGTGATTGGTATTAGGAACAAAATCAATTGTGCACAGATGAGTAGCTTACTAGAGTGATTCATATACCAGTATCCCCTTAGGCAAGTGTATAAGCCAATTTGGTGAATCTATTTATCCTTGTTCTTTGTATCGACTAGTTAAAGATTTTCGATAAATATCAGGATAATATTTTTCCTGCGTTTATTTGTTATTGCTAAGATGTTGATTTATGGATTATTTGTTTGCTTGGATAAAAGCTAACGATGGATGAATATTGATAAATTGGAGGATAAGACGGTAGGTTTCAGGGTTTTTACAGACTCTTAATCCACAATTATTGGAGTGGTGTGAATCAAGGAATTAAATTCAAATGACTCGATACTCCTAGAAAAAAACAGTTTTGAGGAGAATCAGGAGCTTGCGCTATAAACTATGATCTCGCGCTTTACTGTTTTTTCAAGGTTGAACTGATTTTCTCGGATTATTGAAGTGCTAATTCTGTTTGATTGTTGCCGTTAAAAGTTATCAGTCAACTGAATTTTCTAAGTTTAAATGACTTAAAAGTTGATTGCGCAACACTTTTGGTAAACCCTTGATGCTCAATGTGTCACTAGCTTCATCATAAAATACGCGTTCGTTAAGTTGGAATGATGAAAAGCTGATAGCGAGGTCTTTTTCCCTGCCAGAAAATCGAACATATTTTTTTAGGCTACGGCGATCAATTATCACTTCTTCCTGATTTTTAGGATTGTGACTTAGCATTTCTCGCACAAATTGTTCGCAATCAATGCCATTAAGTTCTTTTGATAATCCAGGAATATTTATTGGCTCATCTTTTTGTTCTTTTTCGATACAGTAATCGACAACTTTATTACGATACTCTTTGATATTTTCTTCAGGCACGTGTTTTGTGAAAGCTTCAACGCCTTCAAGAAAGGTGTTGGTTGCTTCTTCTTTATCGATACAATTATCGAATCCACTAAGTTCTTGCAAAGTATCTGAAAGCAGTACATTACCTTTAGGAGGGACTTGAGTTAAATACGGATATGCTCTGTTTTTTTGCCACTCAGTAATGTCAATCTTCACTCCAGAAAGTGTTGCACCAGTATCGATGTAATAGTGAGAGGTGACATCCAGTGTTTCATCAATTGCAAGTGACTCACTTTGGTTCGTTACAAATAGATAGAAAAAGTGTTGGCTTTTAGATTCTTCTGCAAAGAAAAGAAAATGTGAGTTAATTTCGATACCTTTGCTGTCAACTTCTTTCTTGAGCCGTTCCATAAATGACGTACTTAGCTCTGAAATAGTTTGCTCTTTATTGATGAAACCTGACAACTCTCTTTTCAGCAGTGCTGATTCGCTTTCTGAGCTGAAGCTGCCGTGTTGACGTGTAAGGCGGCTTTTGAAACTTTTTTTCAGGCTTTCGAATAATCTTTCGGTTTGTTCATTGATCGAAAGCTCTTTTTCTCGAAGTGATAATTTTGCATCAGAATCTGTATCTCTTTGGAGATAGTGGGCAATAGCATGGGTAATTTGCATGAACAACTCGTTATTTTGTAAGGCTGGGAGAGATGGTTTCTTATTCAAGTCCTGATATTTCCTGAATTTGCAAGAAAGCGCAATATTCATGAACTATAAGGACCAATAAATGGAACGGATTTTACCTGTTTGTTTGAGGCAAGTGTTAATCAAGTTTCAGTGAATAATCCTAATTTCAAAGGATCAACTGATTTTTTCATATTAGAAATACAATAATGGGAAGTTGGGAGTTAGGGTTTGGGTGTTTTTTATGCATTGCATATTGCTCATTGAGGCCGAGGCAGTGAATAATGACGAAACTTCGTCTTGTTTTAAGTGTGATCCTTTCTTGGGTAGTGTGAGCTGATGCCATTTTTTCTACATCTGAGCGACACAACCCCCAATTTGAAACCGAACTATTTATCGCACTACTTTCATTTCCCTGCTGAAACGGCGGCATCATTCAATCGATCACAAATGCGCGCAATATGTTTACTGACACGTCGCATCCAACGTATTGCTTCGACCCGTGCTGTTCCTTCCGGGACGCTGATTTTTCCAGAACCAATATTTGCCATTACGGAGTGACGAAGTGTTGGAGCGTCCTTTTCCATCTCTAGCGCAGTACTATTTGCAAGCTGTTTTGCTTTATGCCAATGCATGGTTTCAATATTATCAGCAATGGATTTTATGTTGGCAATCATTTGTTCGCGCTCAACTTTTAATTCGGGGGTGTTACGTGCCGCACTCGCTCGATACTCCTCTTCCTCAAAGCGCTCATGAAGTCGTTGCATATGATCCAATGTGTGAATTAATGCAATAAGCCTTTGCCAGTCCGCCCCATCGCCCGATTGAAGATGTATGTCATCGATAAAAGCGTGTGTGTGATCCAGTGCGCTCTGCATCGATTTTAAGTTGATGAGCTTATCTGCGCGATTTTCAAGTAATGCGCTCAAATGACAAAGCAGTGCAAGCAACTCCTTTTTAACGCTTGCTTGTACCGCGTTGAGAGCCAGATTGGGCTGTTCCAGAAGTTGTTTATCCAACTTGTCAGTAAATGGAATTTCTTTGTCTGGAATAAGAGTCTGAATAAGGCGCGCAAATTGAGATGTGAAAGGTAAAACCAGGATAACGCCTAAAATATTAAAAAGCGTGTGAAATGCAACTAACGCCACTTCTGAATTATTCTCAAGTGCACCCGGTGAGAAATACTCCCAGCTCCAGACATAAGGTGTAATCAACAGCAGCGCTCCCGCTGCTGTAAAGCAGTTATAAACAACATGTGAATAACCAGTGCGCCTTGCACCGACAGAGCCTCCAATTGTTGCCATTAGAGCTGTCACAGTAGTTCCGACGTCCATCCCAATCACTAGGGCGGCGGCTTGTTCAAAATTTATTAAACCTGAAAATAGTGCTGTGAGGGTGGCGGCAACACCGGCACTGGAGGATTGTGTGATCAGCGTAAAAATTATGCCGATACCGACAAGTAGTAGTCGACTAGCAAGGTTATCCGCTGGGAGATGTTCGAAAGAGATAACACCTTGAAGATCACTCATTCCTTGTTGCAATAGCGTGATTCCAACAAATATCAGACCAAAACCCGCCAACACCATTCCCCAATGGGCCCAACGACCGCTTGAGAATAGTCTCAAGACTGCACCTACGAATACGAGAGGTAATACAACGGTACTGAGATTGAGTTTGAAGCCAATTAGCGCAACCACCCACCCCTTAATTGTTGTGCCAATATTGGCGCCAAAAATTATTCCAAGCGCTGCAGAAAAGCTGAGTAACTCTGCGTTCACAAAACCAACGGCGGCAACAGTTGTAGCACTGGATGATTGGAGTATAGCTGTACTTAATGCACCAGTCAGAGCCCCACTGAGGGGGCTGCGAGTAAAGCGCATAAGAACATTGCGAATTGCGTCTCCCGCTAATGTTTTAAGGCTATCGGTCATTATGATCATGCCCAACAGAAATAGACCTAATCCGCCACTGGCTTGAATAAAGACAGTTAAGGTGCTGATAGGACTTCCCCTCAAATCGAAAATTTTGTAATATTTTCAACTATAACATAATTGTTTACGAATCAATTTCACGTTCGTTTATTCTAATGTGGCATATTTTAAGCTTACGCAGCAGTACAGGTTTCGATTTCGATACGCGATTAATGCAATATCGCAACAGTAGCAAAATTAAAAATCATTATCCGGAGAACAGAGATGAATTGGACGATTTATTTGTCAGGCGAAATTCACACAGATTGGCGTGAACAAATTAAAAAAGGTGTTGAAGAGGCGGGCTTACTCGTTCAATTCACTTCAGCAGTAACTGACCATGATGCCAGCGATGCAGCAGGAGATTTATTGGGAGCTGAAAGCAGCAATTTTTGGCGGGATCATAAATCAGCTAAAGTAAACGCGATAAGAACAAAAACACAAATTGAAAAAGCCGATCTTGTGGTTATACGCTTTGGTGAAAAGTATAAGCAGTGGAACGCAGCATTTGATGCCGGATTTTGCGCTGCATTAGGGAAGCCCTATATTACATTGCATGATGAAAGTATTATTCATCCATTAAAAGAAGTTGATGCTTCAGCTTTGGCCTGGGCACAAACACCCGAGCAGGTTGTTGAGATTTTGAGATATGTTATCTGTAAATAGCAGGCGATGTTTTTTATTTCAAATTTATTGAAAGTTTTAGATGGTTCTGTAAAGGATTCATTTAACTACGTTGTTAGATTTTTTCTTACTCGATTTTTGGTTCAATGACAAATTTTCTTATTTTTCCTGATTTTCTATCAATTGGAAATGCTAGCACATAACCTTCGCCAAAAATGCTTTCAACTGATGTTGGGCCAATAAAATACGCAGGGAATTCGTCATATTCATAATATGCTGTTGATTCACCAAGTAATCTGTATAACTCCTGTGTACTCTTTCCTTGAACATCGTATTGTTGAAAAAAGGATTCGACCATTTTCCCTCTTTTTTCTTGGTCGGAATTTAGCCATGTTTCGGGTGTGAATTTGTCACTTCCGAGTTTACTTATATTCACTGTGTCTTCGGTAGTGCATGATACCAACATTATAAATAATAAAACTAATATAAGCCTCATTTTTTGATCACTTTAAGTCTTTTGCCTTTTAAAGCAGACATGCACTGAGCACTTAGAGATTCTGTAGCATCTTTATTTCAACCTATTTTTAACCCAATTGAGTTATTGTGCAAGTCCATTTCTTTTTCTTTACTGGGATTTAATGGGCTCGATTCATGAGCCGTAGTGAATTTCAGTGCTTAGTAATAAGATCAATAAAAAAACACAGCAGCCGGGATGGATAGGGCTGCCGTGTGTTCGTTAGAAAAGTTAAACTTTTGTACCTGCTGCCATATCGTAACCTGCAGGAATTGGGCTTAAGGCTTTGCCAGCTTTGTCATAAGGAATATACTTCATCATCAATTTCGTAAAACTGAATGAGATTGACTCAGAAGGGCGATCACCACCAGAGCTTATTGAATAACCAGATATCATGCAATCTTCTAGATCATATTCCATATAAGTATCAATGCTTTCAGTTCCTGTTGTGCATAAATGGATGCTAACTTTTTTAGACTTACCGACACACGCTTCAGTAAAAATCAACGGTGAAGATTCTTCCATTAACTTAGTAACACTTACTTCACTTATGCTTGGTTTGCTAGCTTCGCGATCAGCAGATGTACCAACAGATGAGGAAATTGCACGTCCTACGCCCCACTGTACAGATGATATATCAATCCAGTCTTCGTGACCTTTCGCTGTTACGTTACCTTGGATACCTTCAATTTGTAGATACATTGACATTGTTGAATTCCTTTTAATTAAGTTGTTTGTGTTTAGGTGTAAAGCGTTTCCTTTACTGTTGAGTTAATTATAGTGGGAGAATTGCCACGCATCGTGTGCTGCATTTCACAGTTGGACTTAGGTTTTCGCAAATTAATTAATTTTGGATTAAAAAATAAGCAAAACAAGGGAGGTTCTTACGAATGTGTGGACAGGCATTGGTGAAGGCATTGGTTAATTAGTTGGATATTAGGAAAGGGAGTCACTAAAATCTTATTTCACTTAGCGCTAGGCTTGATTCTGCACAATAAACTGACATAGGTTCCTTTCATCTCCGGTAAAGCTTCAAATCTAATACCATTTATATCTGTAAATTGAGCAATATGCTTTTGTGTTGCCATTTTAACCAAATAAAATACCTTTTCTCTCTCATCTTTTGATTGTGGATTGATGCCGATTAATCCCAATTCTGCACAACGTTTTTTTGAAATCACTTTTTGCTTCGGGCTTATATGTGGTGATCTAACCGTTGATATTTTATCACTGACTGTTAGTGATAAAAGTCGTTGCGATGTTTCCCCTTCCCAGCCGTTATCTTTACCTGTTTTCTTCCAGCCTGTGACGTTGAATATTGCTTGATCAGAGAGTACTGCTTCTTTGATTCTGTCCGGGTTATAAGCGGAAATTGCAGAGAACGGGAGAAATAGGGTTGCAAGGGCAATTAAACGGACAGCTAACATCCATGTTTCCTTTAAAGTGTAATACCAATAAATTGAACCGCCTGTTTCACGAGGGGCATGTCTTACCGAGTGTATCGTTTCTTAGAGGCGGTGTATAGTCGATCGAATTTCGTTCGACAAAAAGTACAGGTTTGTGCTTGAACTGTTTATCTGCGGCTTTATTATTTCAGTTGATGATAATTTAAACAAGTCAATGATTGGCCCTTCGCAGATTCTATTTTAGATTATTCAATGACCAAAATTGTGAAAAGTACTCACATTTTGCGTATAAAGAGGGATTAGTTATAAAAATTTGAAAGAGTTAATGAACTATTGAGTGCTAAATTAGTCTGTGTTTGTATATTTGTTAGGGATGTAATGTATGGTATTGTTAGATAAATTGGGTATAACAACCCCAAAAACTACAAATTTGACGAGAGATGAAACATCTTATGGCTAAAAAAACCGCACCTAAGTTTATCAATATAAACAGAATAGAAGCAGAAAAAGTTAAAGGATATCAGGTTAGAATCAGAGACTTTACTCCATTTGTGGGAGGCCTTACACCAACATCGCTTAAAGAGGCTTTGAAAATTAGAAATAATTATTATGAGACTAATGATTACATTCCTCCTGGTATTGCGCGTCAACAAATGAAGCCGTGCGTTCGTGATGCGGAGCGCACAACTGGATGGCACGGTTTAAGTTATACCATCGCAAATGAAGCTAGCGGACCATTGATCATTAGTTGCACAGCGCGGCATTTGCGAACTGGAAAACCCCATACAATTTCCGTACGGGTTCATTTGTATAAATCAGATGAAAAGGCATTAAAACATGCAGTAAAAGCTAGAAACCATAATGTTGATCAGTATAATAAAATTGTCGATGTCTATAATGAGTTATTGTTACCCAGCGCTATCAAATTAGCGAGAAAAGAAGCGAGAACGTTAGAACCTTATCTTCAAGAATTAAAAGGGTTTAATGAAAAACTTTGGACGAAAGCACTAAATATTGTGTTTCCATTAGGATTGATTTCATCCGTAGAGGCTAAAGTAGAGTAATAGATCGAGCAGCGTAGCTTTTTAAACAATTCATCGCGGACTAAATATTTATCTCGCTAATTGAAAAGTGATGACTAACAATGTTGAAGCCCTCTCGTAAATAAAATTTATGAACAGGGAAGCGTTGTACACCTGAATCCAAGTGTATCTGTTTGCAATCATGGTCTTTTGCATATGATTTAAGCCAATCAATCATAAAAGCACCTGCGCCTGTAGAGCGGTGCTTTTCACATGTCACCAAATCATCAATGTAAATATGTTTTCCCCAGGCTAGCTTATTGCCAACGATGAAACCTGCAACGCATAGTATTCGATTATCAGATTCCACATACGCAATTTGATATCCTTCTTTTTGCTGTTCATGTATCTGGTGAATCAGACTATCAACATCATAGCTGTCTCTTAGCTGTAGCAGCACTTCTGCTGCCATTCTTAATTCATGATCTGAATTGGCAATTTTAACTTTCATACTATTCCTGGTAACTGAGTTTTCACGGTGTAAGATATTATTACGGTGGATTGGCTAAAAAACAATCTTTTTCATTTATATTGAGTTTTGTACAACGATAGACTGTAATTCTTTAATAAAAATTCTCATCTCATCCTCTGTGCCAATACTTATTCTGAGGAAGTCACTTATTTTGGGAGCGTTGAAATGGCGAACCAATATTCCCTTGTTCTTTAATTCACGATACAGTATTTCGGCATCGTATTCAGCGTGTTTTACGAATAGAAAATTGGCTTTTGAGGGAAGTACATAAAATGAGATTGATTTAAGTTCTTTTTCCACCCAATTTCGAATTTTAATGATTTTTTCACAGCCGTCTTTAAAATATTTGTCATCTTGAATAGCAGCTACTGAGCCTTCAATAGCTAACGTATCTAGCGGATATGAATTAAACGAATTTTTTACCCGATTTAATCCTTCTATCAAGCCTTGATGGCCAATGGCAAAACCCACTCTCAAGCCAGCTAGTGATCGCGATTTTGAGAATGTCTGAATGATCAGAAGGTTTGGGTATTTGTCGGATAGTTGAATAGCACTAATGCCACCAAAATCAATATAGGCCTCATCAATGATGACGACAACGTTGGGGTTCTTGATGAGCACTTCTTCAATGGCTTCAATACCCAAATATAATCCAGTCGGGGCATTGGGGTTGGGGAATATTATTCCGCCACTATTTTCAGGGATTTCAGAAATATCAATTTCAAAGTTCTCGTTAAGAGGGAAGTTATTAAACTCGATATTATACAAATTACAGTAAACAGGATAAAAGCTGTAGGTTATATTTGGGAAAGTAATTGCGTTGTTGTTTTTGAAAAACGCCAAAAATGAAAACGCTAGAACTTCATCTGAACCATTACTGACGAATATTTTATTCTTGTCAATATTGTAATATTCAGCAATCGCGGTTATTAATTTTTTGGCTTCAGGGTCTGGATACAATCGTAAAGAATCAGAAACGTTATTATTAATTGCTTTTACTGCCATCTCTGACGGTGGAAAAGGATTTTCGTTGGTGTTTAGTTTGATATACGTTTGGTCTTGAGGTTGTTCTCCCGGCACATATGGGCTTAAATTTTTTGTGACATCACTCCAAAATTTATTCATTTTTCCTCTTTATATATTCTTGATTAGGAAGTGCTCTGTTTATACAAGATCAACATGTTTTATATTAACCCGAGCAACGCACATACTCACTAGGAGTTGTGCCGATAATCTGCTTAAAATGAGCCTGGTCTGTGTATCCAAGGTTTGCGGCCAGTGCTGTCCAGTCTCTTTGTCCTTGGTCAATTTGCTCAACCAATTCGTGTAGATGAAAGTGATTAATTACCCACGGGTGAGGCCGTAATTATCTATTGATTTGTTATGGCACAGGATGCCTTTGGAAGATTCTTTTTTTTCTGTTGTAATGCGCTCATCACCCAATTATTTTTCCGATTACAAGTGAATGAGAATAATTGTATCAAAAATAATGGGTGTAACAAATTAAACAATTTGAAGAATTAGATCAATATGGGCGCAAGCATCAACACGGAATGCAATTTCAATATGCTGGGCATAGCATGGAGATTTTTGAAAATCTATTCTCCTGTGAATCATGACTGAGTCAGCTTGGATCGTTTATTAAGCTTCATTTAGAAGGGTGAAAAACCGTCAAGTAAAACCTTTAAGTATCACTTTTCGCTTAATCTATTATAACGCCTTCTCGCATTTTCTTTGACAGGAGATTTATAATTTTCGTTTTCGGCTGACAGCCTTTCCGGCTTATCATCAATAACTAAACCACTTCAGTCATTATCTACATTTAGGTCTTCCATAATATAAATCTTATTGCTGATATAATGACTTAGGAAAAGTAATGCAATTAACTTCTTTATTTAATCGAACTGATAAGATAGTCAATTATTTTATTTACAAGTGATTTCATCTTAAGACACTCAGGCACATAAGTTGGCGGGCGTAAAATTTTTCGTGATACAAGTTCATTAATAATATCCAAACACTCAAAGCACCTTGTCATCAAATTCCACCAGCGTAATCCCCCCCCTTGCAGGTTTGTCATGAGATTGTACTGCTCTATAATACCTAATCTTGTTGTTTTTCTGAAGTGGTGAGATTCTCCCTACCATTCATTGCTGCAGCTAATACAGCGTAAGATGCTCAACAAATAATGAAAATAACAGGTAACTATTTTCTGCATCTGTTATGTCTTTTTTCAAGAGAAGTCGTGCTATTTATAAGCTCAGCACAGAAATACCTATATCACTTTGAATTCTATCCTAAACCTATTAAATATATGGTCAATTACCTTAGCCTAATGGTGCGATAATTAGATGATAATGTAATTTTTCGATGTCCAATCAGTTTATGTACTATTATAAAATTAAAGGATGAAGTTTTCTTTGTAAGTCCATAAGCGCTTTCTAATCAACATTAATCACCTATTTTAAGAATAAAAAACGGAGCTTTAGAGTATGTTTTTATTCAACATTGCGATTAAAAACCAAGAAAAAAACTCGTTCTATAACTCACAAGTATCTGTTTTTTTCATTTTTCTGGTACAAGCTATTTTAAAAATTAAGATGGGATTTTCAAAAACCAAATTCCATAGCAATGTATCGCGATTAGTGCTCTGCATTTTTTTGGCTAATGCAAATATTGCCTATGCAGATAAACTGGAATCTTCACTATCTGTTCAGAAAAAAAGTATGCATACTTCGAAGTTGGCACAGAAAAATGTAAGTGATTTGGCTGATGTGACGCAGGATCTTGCTGTGGAATACAGGTCAACTTTGCACAAAATAAGCAGTCTTAAGATTTACAATGCACAATTGAATAAAGTTATTGGATCCCAAGAAAAAGAAATATCGTCGTTAAACCAGCAGTTAAAAGACATCGATGTCACTCAAAAAGAGATTGTGCCGCTCATTTTAAAAATGCTGGATACGCTTGATAAATTTATTCAGCTTGACACCCCATTTTTAGTCACGGAACGTACAAATCGAATTCAGGCGCTCCGAGAACTTATGGATCGCGCTGATATTTCCATTTCTGAAAAGTATCGCCGAGTTATTGAGGCATATCAGATCGAAATAGAGTATGGCCGTACAATCGAAGCTTACGAAAGCAGCCTGCCTGCTTCACAGCTTACAAGAACAGTCGAGTTGTTACGCATAGGAAGGCTTGGGCTATTTTACCTTTCTCTGGACGGAAGCGAAGTAGGATTCTGGAATAAAAATAGTAAAAACTGGGTGCAGCTTGATAGCAGTTTTCGGCGTTCAATTAGTGATGGTATTCGTATAGCGCGTAAACAGGCTGCACCAGATTTGTTGTCCTTGCCTGTTAGTTTTGTGGAGCAGCCATAATGCGTTTTGTTAATTTTATTATCAGTGCCGTTATTGGAATGTTGTTTTTCCCCTCTTACCTTGCGGCGGAAAATAAAACAATAAATAGCCTTGATGCTTTATTAGATAACGTACGTCAAGAATCTCAAATCACAAGCGTAATTGATAAGCAGAGGGAAGCACGTTTTCTTGCCGCCAAAAAAGAACAAAAGCGCTTGTTGAAAACTGTAAAACAAGAATTATCTAAAGAGGACAAGCTAAGCGAATCCCTTAACAGTGATTTTGAAAACAATGAAAAAAAAATCGCTGAATTGGAAAATCGATTGGATCTCAAGGTTGTATCCTTTGGTGAATTATTTGGTGTAGTACGACAAGTCTCGGATGATATGACGGGGATTTTGGAGAATTCCATTATTTCTGCACAACTCGTCAATCGTGATGTTCTCACTTTAGATCTTGCTCAAAGGAAAGCACTGCCGACAATTATGGAGTTGAATCAACTTTGGTTAACATTGCTGGAAGAGATGACAGAGTCGGGTAAGGTAGCTCAATTTTCCGCACCAGTTATTTCGGCCGAGGGTATAGAGCAGCAACGAGACGTGACACGCATTGGTGTATTTAACGCCTTTAGTGAGGGGAAATATTTACGTTATCTGCCAGAAACTGAACGACTGGTTGAGTTGGCAAGACAGCCCGCATCTCGATATCAGGAAATGGCTTATGCTTTTGAAGGGAGTCAGGGGTTGGGATATGACACCATCGGATTGGATCCGTCCCGTGGTGCGATATTATCAGTATTAGTGCAAACACCAAATTTCATGGAGCGTATACAACAGGGTGGAATCATTGCTTACGTTATCATTGGTGTTGGTTTGTTGGGATTACTATTATTAATTGAGCGATTTTTATTTTTGACATTGACAGGTAGAGCGGTCAATAAACAATTGAAAAGCGAAGCGTCAAATCTTAAAAATCCACTTGGTCGAATATTACAAAATTACCGTGAAAATCCGCAGCAAGATACTGAAACCTTGCAGTTAAAACTGGAAGAAGCTGTTTTGAAGGAGTTGCCAAAAATCGAACGTGGCTTAGCAAGTATCGGTGTACTGGCAGCCATTGCGCCGTTATTAGGTCTGTTAGGTACAGTGACGGGTATGATTGAGACATTTCAATCAATCACATTATTTGGTACCGGTGATCCAAAATATATGTCGAGTGGCATATCGCAAGCCTTAGTCACTACTGAGCTAGGTTTGATTGTCGCAGTGCCATTAGTTTTATTGCTAAGCTTTTTAACAGGCAAAGGTAATCGATTAGTTCAGGTGTTGGATGAGCAAAGTGCGGGTGTTGTTGCACAACTGGTGGAGCAAAGAAACAATGCAAATGACACAAATATTGGATCTGATAACGAAACCGTTTGATGATCTTTCAGTCTTGTTGCAGGCGGGTGGTGCAATTTTGTGGGTTATTCTGTTTGCGACCATCATCATGTGGACGCTAATTCTTGAACGTTATGCCTATTATTATTTGCAGTATCCACGTTTACACCAAAAATTACTGGAAAAATGGCAACAGCGAAATGACCATAATAGTTGGACTGCTCGAAAAATTCGAGAATATGTGGTTGCAGAAACCAATGGTTTATTGATACGTCATTTATTACCAATTCGTACCCTAACAACCTTGTTACCATTACTAGGGTTGTTAGGAACAGTCACTGGTATGATTCAGGTGTTTGATGTGTTGGCGATTTTTGGTACAGGTAATGCCCGGGGTCTGGCTCAAGGTATCTCTCAAGCTTTAATTACCACCATGGCTGGTTTGACCACAGCACTTTCTGGGTTGTATTTTAGCGCCTTGTTAGATCGGCGCGCTGAATATGAAACTCGTCGCTTAGCGCACAAAATGCGTCTGCAATAATGCAAAAGTTTGAATTGAGCAAGGAATTCTAACAATGAAACAACGGCATGCATTGCGACAAAAAGGTAGCAGTGAAATTAATATGACGCCGATGATCGACATAGTATTTATTCTGCTCATATTTTTTCTGGTTACTACCTCCTTTGTTAAAGAAACTGGAGTCGATGTTAACCGGCCCTCGGCGCAAACTTCCGAACGCCAGGAGCGGGGTAATATATTGATTGCAATTACTGTTAATGGCGAAATCTGGATTGAAAATCATCTGGTTGATATCCGTGCGGTGCGTGCGAATGTTGAGCGTATGTTGGCGGAAAATCCAGAAGCTGCCGCAATCGTTACTGCAGACAAGGAATCCACAACAGGTTTATTAGTGGAAGTGGTGGATCAGGCAAGATTAGCCGGGATCAGTAATGTTTCTATTGCAGCGATAAAAAAATGAGTTACGAGCTCTCGCGTCTGAGTTTATCGTTGGTGCTAGCCATGGTCGTGAGCTTTGCTTTGTTTTCTCTAATGCAAAACATGATTTCGGGTGATACCGAAGCACCCAATTCGCGAACTAAGTACCACACCGTAGATTTTATACATATGCCGACAAAACAAGAATCGGTTGAAACAATTAAGCGAGCAAAACCAGAAAGACCTCAGCAGCAAGAAACGCCGGATACTGTTATCAAGGAACCAGAACCTATGGATATGTCCGAGATCGTTTTTGGTGCCCCTGAATTTAACTTGCCCGCGATCGAAACGCCATTGCGCTTGGAGGGATCAGCGCTCGCACGCGGTGCTGCAATAATGAAAGGCTCGACTCAATGGCAGCCAGGCGCAACACCATCAAATTTGCCAACGTCAAAACAGTTTAGTGGTAGAAGGCTGGCGGCTAATAGTGAAGTTATCCCGCTGGTGAGAATTCAACCGCGTTATCCTTCACAAGCAGCGCGTAGGAAATTATCTGGTTATGTCATCGTTGAATTCACCATACGACCGGATGGTACCGTCACTAAACCGAAAGTCGTGCATGCCGAACCGAAACGTGTATTTGATGCAGCTGCATTGCAGGCAATTAAACGTTGGAAATTCAAGCCTAAGTTAGTTGACGGTAAAGCTGTGGCTCAATATGCCAGCCAGAAGTTTAGTTTTCAACCAACAACTAATCGTTGATCATAAAGCATGATAGTAAGAATTTACCAAGTAATAAAATTATCAGTATTTACCCGACTTGGGCATCTTGCTGCAAGCAGGGTGTGGCCAATGATATTGCTGGCTGTGATTTTTTCTTCGGGTGCTTGGCAAATAATCACGCCTGAAGTATTCGCCGCAACAGTTGGCAGATCACAACTCTCAGATCGTGTTTCCCGACAGCTTCTGTACGCTCAAAAATTGATGGATCAAAAAAAATTTCAGGAAGCTCAAAAACGATTGGCAGAAATAGTTGAAAAAAGCCGATTACACGAATACGAGGCTGCTATTGTCTATCAAACCCTCGGTTATGTTTATGCTGAAAATAATGATCATAAAAATACCATCAAGGCATTTGAAAAGAGCTTAGGCTATGATGTTTTATCAACAATAGTACAACAGTC
>CALZJE010000005.1 GCA_945787715.1 uncultured Ectothiorhodospiraceae bacterium
CCCGCAATTGAAACGCACTATCAACCCTCAAGCGGTTGAAGAGTATTTTGCATTGGGATATGTGGCCGAACCCCGGTCGATTTTCAAAGAAATTCTCAAGCTACCCCCTGCTCATACACTATTGTTGCAAGTGGGAATGAAGAATCTTCCTGCTCCAAAAGAGTATTGGGATTTCCCCTTTCAATCTACTGGCGACTTGTCAGAGAGCCAGGCGATTGAAAAGCTGGTTAAACTTTTCAAGGATACGGTTTCTATTCGTATGATGTCTGAAGTACCCTTGGGTGCTTTCCTGTCCGGCGGGGTTGATTCAAGTAGTGTTGTAGCAATGATGGCGCAATTATCCGAGTCGCCGGTGAATACCTGCTCGATTTCTTTTACTAGCCCCAAGTTTAACGAAGCTGAATTTGCCAAGAAGGTGGCCGATCGTTATCACACCAATCATTTTGTTGAAACGGTTGACCCCGATGATTTTAGTCTGATAGATAAATTAGCCAATATTTATGACGAACCCTATGCGGACAGCTCTGCTATACCCACCTATCGTGTATGTGAGCTAGCAAAGAAACGTGTAACGGTAGCCTTATCAGGTGATGGAGCTGATGAATATTTTTCTGGTTACCGGCGTCATCTTTGGCATATGAATGAAGAAAAAATCCGCGGTGTGATGCCTTACTCTATACGAGGCCCATTATTTGGTTTGCTTGGTTCTGTATACCCTAAACTGGATTGGGCGCCTAAATTCCTTCGTGCAAAGACAACATTTCAGGCTATTGCACGTGACAGTGTGGCAGCCTATTTACACACGGTCTCCGTATTATCCAATGAGATGCGTAACAAGCTTTTTTCGGAAGACTTTAAACAATCTCTACAGGGATATAACGCTGTTGAAGTATTTCGCTATCATGCGACTAAAGCGCCATCAAAGCATCCCTTGTCACAAATACAATACCTTGATTTAAAGACTTACCTCGTGGGTGATATCCATACTAAAGTCGACCGCGCCAGTATGGCAAATTCACTGGAAGTCCGTGCACCTCTGCTTGATCATCAATTGATTGAATGGGTTACTGGTCTTGATCCAAACTTAAAGCTGAATGGACAGCAAAGTAAATACATTCTAAAAAAAGCGATGGAGCCTTATTTGCCGCATGACGTGTTGTACCGGAATAAAATGGGATTTTCAGTTCCGCTTGCAGAGTGGTTCCGTGGCCCACTGAAAGAGAAAGTTAAAGAGTCATTGTTAGGTGAAACCATGAGACAAAGTGGTATTTTTAATATGAAATATATAAACCATTTGGTGACTCAACACCAATCTGGCGCTATAGATTATAGCGCCTCAATCTGGGCGTTGCTTATGTATAATGCATTCCAAAGGCAGGTGCTCAATGCATAGAGACTGTAATATTTCTCATGATGCCCGAAAAAGGCGCGATTTAGTCCTTTTGACTTACCACTTACAGCTTAGAGCCTATAGCTTTACACTATGAAAATCCTCCATATCCTTGATCATTCAATACCCTTACACAGCGGCTACACTTTTCGTTCACGATCAATATTGGAACATCAGCATCAATTAGGTTGGGAAACTGATCACATAACCAGCCCTAAGCATAATTTAGCCATAGAACCAGATGGCAGCGAAGAGATAATTGATGGCTTACATTTTTTTCGCACTCCACCGTCAACGGGTTTGCTAGCAAAATTGCCAGTTTTCAATCAACTCGCGATTTCAACAGCGCTTGAAAAACGACTTGAAGCAGTCATACCACATGTGAAGCCTGATATCTTACATGCGCATTCTCCAGCTTTAAATGGCCGTGCCGCAGTGAATATAGGGAAAAAATTTGGTATTCCTGTCGTCTACGAAATTCGAGCATTTTGGGAAGATGCAGCTGTGGATCATGGTACGACTACCGAAGGTAGTCTTCGTTATCGTGTGACACGTGCGATGGAAACCAAAGTCATTCAAGAAGCCGATGCGGTTACGACAATTTGTGAAGGCCTTCGATCTGATATTATCAATCGTGGTATTTCTGAATCAAAAGTGACGGTCATTCCCAATGCAGTGGATATTTCCAAATTCAATCCCAATCCCGAGGTTGATCCTGTCTTACAGGATCAACTTAGGCTTAAAGGCCACCGTGTGCTTGGATTTATTGGTTCATTCTATGCCTACGAAGGTTTGCCCCTGTTAGTGAAGGCGCTTCCACTGATTTTGTGTGATTGCGCAGACACAAAGCTATTACTAGTGGGCGGCGGCCCTCAGGAAGCGAAGATAAAGCAACTTGTCAGCGAGTTAAAACTGGATGACAAGGTAATCTTTACCGGACGCGTGCCTCATGACCAAGTGCAGAAGTATTATGATCTGGTGGACATCTTTGTTTATCCACGTTTATCTATGCGTCTGACCGATCTGGTGACTCCACTCAAACCCCTGGAGGCGATGGCCCAGAAGCGCCTGGTGGTGGCATCTGATGTGGGTGGCCACAAGGAGCTAATCCGTGATGGTGAAACCGGCATGTTATTCATGGCCGATGATGTTAAAGATCTAGCTAAAACAGTTATGAAACTTATGAAGCAACAGGATAGGTGGCCTGCAATGCGCGACGCCGGGAGAGTTTATGTGGAAGAAAAACGCAACTGGGCTGTAAGTGTTAGCCGTTACCAAAACGTCTATTCTGCGCTGTTTGGGAAATAAGGTTAGTTACAATGTTAGGAGTGAGCCACATATTGTTGTATTTTTCACTTTATTTCCGTATCCCAACCAACCTAACGCTGGTGTGTTTATTCCTGAACGTACGTCGTGTGTCACTCAATCAAGCATTAAACAATGCACTCACAACGGAATACAATTAAGGTAACTAAGCTTGCAGGAGCAAATAGTTAGGGCCTGCAGATTACAAACAGTTATGCTACATTTACGAAAATGGTTAACTAGGTAAGAATTAGAATGTCGATTTATACTCAGATAGTGTCCAATGTACTGTTTCCATTACATGAGAAGCTGAAACGACATGATACTGTCCGTGTAAAGCAATCCTTGGAGAAAACCCAGTGGCTGTCGAGTAAAAAAATTGAGAAATTGCAGATTGAACGGCTACGTGAATTATTGATAAATGCTGGGAAGTATGTTCCTTACTATCGGGTTCTTTTTGAAAAGATACATTTTAACCCTACATCCATCAACAGTACTACTGATTTGCAAAAATTACCGTTCCTATCGAAAACAATCATTCGTGAGAACCTCGAGTCGCTAAAGTCAGAGCGAGCAATTGGCTTGACACGATTTAATACAGGCGGCTCAAGCGGGCAACCATTGATCTTTTTTATCGGTAAGGAACGTGTTAGTCACGATGTCGCTGCGAAATGGCGCGCGACTAGATGGTGGGATGTGGATATCGGTGATAAAGAAATTGTAGTCTGGGGCTCGCCGATTGAATTAGGAGCACAAGATAGAATTCGTTTGCTAAGAGACAAGTTTATTCGCACCAAATTGATACCGGCATTTGAAATGTCCGAAAAGAATTTGGATCGGTTTATCGGGGAAATTAAAAATTTCAAGCCTACCATGTTATTTGGTTACCCTTCGTCTTTATCACTTATTGCGAACCATGCGGAAAAGACCAAGCAGAATATGAACACTATCGGTATCAAGGTGGTGTTTGTTACTTCTGAACGCTTGTATGATCATCAGCGCAATATGATAGAGCGTGTGTTTGGGTGTTCGGTTGCAAATGGTTATGGAGGTCGTGATGCGGGTTTTATTGCTCATCAATGTCCCTCGGGCGGTATGCACATTACCGCTGAAGATATTATTGTTGAAATAGTCGATACAGCAGGTAATGTGTTGCCAGCAGGTCAAGTAGGCGAGATAGTTGTAACGCATTTATCAACAAAAGATTTCCCTTTTGTGCGCTATAAAACGGGAGATGTCGCTGTGCTTGACGATCGGCTATGTAGTTGCGGTCGGGGGTTACCAATGCTAAAAGAAATTCAGGGTCGTACGACGGATTTTGTTGTCGCGACTGATGGCACCGTATTGCATGGTCTCTCGCTGATTTATATATTGCGTGATATACCAGGTATAGAAAATTTCAAGATCATTCAGGAAAGTTTAGATCATACGCGAGTGCTGTTGGCTACTAATGCGAACTTCGATGAGTCCTCTATAGATACTATTAGGCGTGGTATTCAAAGCCGGCTCGGACAATTGGTCAAAGTGGACATAGAGCGTGTGAACGAAGTTGAACGGGAAGCTTCAGGTAAATATAGATACATTGTGAGTCATGTAAACCCAGCTTAGTGTACACCCTAACGTTGTAAAAAATATGTGTGAAAACGCTACTATGCTAGCTCTAAAAGCTTTTTAATCCGACATTTTTTGCAACGTTAGGGTACAGTTAATGTTTATGTGCGATTAGCCATTGCTCTAACATCATTAACACCCATATCATTACACCATAATAAGCCGCATGTTCATTTTTATGTTGTTCCAGCAAATTATCTAGATAGGGTGCTTTAACTATTTCACGTTTTTGGAGTGACTTAAGGCTATCGTATGCAAGGTCCTGTAAGGGTTGGTATTCTTTCATCCACACACCAAATGGTAATCCAAAGCCTTGTTTGGATTTAGTTAATGTTTCTGAAGGTAAAAAACCTTTCAACGCTTCTTTATAAAAAAAACGTAATTTGAAGTCTTTTATCTTCAAATTTGAGGGTAGATGAGCCGAGAACTCAACTAGTTCTTGATCCAGCATTGGATATCGAACCTGAATACCTGCAGTTTCACACATGCGGTTAACTTTTCTTAAATCATTATCAGCAAGGGTGGTTTTTAGGTCCAAATGCAACATCTTGTTTAGGGTTGAGTTTGACTGAGTGCGGTTATACACGTCCCGAATATTCTCTAAGGGGTGCCCTCGATTTATTCTTTCTAAGAATGTTGGCGTAAACATTTCGTCCAGGGGAATTCTATGTAAGAAATTGTAGCTTTCCATTCTATCTGGCATTGGTTGACGCGCCTGATCAATATAGCTTTTTACTTTATTTAAAAGTTTAATGGGGCTTGTGTCAGGATATATTCGCATGAAAGGTTCAAGAAGAAGCGTTCTTAAAGGATGTGGAATTTTTTGATACATATCCAACTTAAGCTGATGTGCATATCTCGCATTGCCGGCAAATAATTCGTCACCACCATCGCCAGCAAGCAAAACGTCTTGCCCATCGGAAGCTGCTAATTTAGCGCAATAATATGTTGGCACTGCTGACGCATTGCCGAACGGTTCATCGTATGCTCGAGCGATTATTGGAATGGCGTCCACCACATCCTGTGGGGTAACGTAATATTCATTCGGAATGGCATGATAGTGTTTTGCAGAGATACGTGCATATTCCATTTCGTCATATCCCTCTGCTTCGAAGCCAATTGAATATGTACGAACAGTTTGTTCATTGAGTTTTGCTAACATACCAACAACTGTTGTGCTATCAGTACCACCACTTAGAAAAGCGCCAGGTTTTTTCATCCCCATTGCTTTTCTTACAGACTCCTTTAGCAGGCTTAGACACTCGTTTTGAAGCTGAGGAAAGGATGATTTTGATTCGGTATAATCAGCTCGCCAATAAAATTCACGTATAATATTTCCGTTTTTGTATATGATTTTCTCTGCGGGAAGCAATTTCTGCTGCTTCTGGTAGATAGACAGTGGCGCAGGAACGCAGTGAAAATAAAGGTAGTCAAATATTGCCTGTTCTGATAGATCGCGTGACATGGTTGGGTGTGAGGCTAGAGAATCTGCCTGAGAGGAAAATATAAAAGTTCCATCATTGACTCCAAAATACAAGGGCTCAATTCCTATTCTATCAATCGCTATGAGTGCAGAATTATCTCTGGAGTCTAGAATTGCAATTGAGAATGTACCTTTTAAATCTTCTAATATTTTGTCACCAACTTTTATATAATCATGTGCTAATGTAGATGCATTGTGCTTGGATACTGGTTGCCCCAAATAGTCAGGATGTCCACTGATAGCAACAAGTATTTGATCAGTAGAAGCAATTATTTCATCTCCGGCCTGACCTATGTGGCAACTATTGACGGATATTTTACTATGATCGGAAGATATACTACTTCCCATTTGATTAAGGACTATTGTGGGGTCAAAATTAACACTATTGTTGCATAACCACCCAAATATTCCACGCATACTAATTATTCCTTAAGTCTTAATTTTCGTGTCAAATTCTACTTGGTGAATCAAGTAATAGCTATATGAATTATGGATATGGCTGCGTATTTTCATAAAATCAGGGATATAATTTTTCGATACTCTGTATCTTTTAGCCTTAGCCTCCTAGTGAACTCGACACAAACTGATGTTTCTTTAAAGCCTAGGTTTACATATTTAAGCGTAACAGTTTATGCTAGCCCGCATTTCTCACCAGATTCACGGATGATTGCTTGCTCCTTGAATCCATAAGAGATTTTCTTCAGTTGGAAATACAACCAGTATTCCACGCCTTCAGAAATTCTCTTGTGAATCCAATGCAGTGCGCAATCATTACGCGACCTGGTGAGAAATGCGGGCTAGAAAGCTTAGGATTTTAAACACAGAAGCGAATGTTTTATGGTGGCCATGGTGTTGCGGCCTAAAGCTAAACTTCAATATGTCGCATTTATTGGTTAAATCCGCGAAGTGATGTATTGGTACTTTTTTATAACTATTTGCTTTTGCAGTACAATTTTGTTTATAAAGTCCTAAGTTATACTAAACTTTAATAGTATTATGGTCGATATTTTTTAAAAATGTTTTATGTATATCAGATATACTACAAAGATTTTGAAATTAGCAAGTTTAAGATTCGAACTACAACAATTTAATCTAAATTCTCCGCCCGCTTACGGCGGACGCAATCCCGATGGGATTTCCAAACGGGTGCATACCCCGTTGATGATATAAAATTGAGTTTGAAATAATTAACGACTCTGTGGTTGAGCAGAGAAGTCTATCTGAGTAGTAATTTTTAATGAGATTATAGATTGTGCGAGACTTTTTTGTTTTACTTTTCCTCGTAAGTGCAATTGGATTTACCTTTTGGCGTCCATGGTTAGGTGTCCTTTTCCTTGCCGTTTTTAGTTATATGAATCCTCATGCTTATGCTTGGGGAATGATGGTCAATTTTCCAGTCTATCAGCTTTTGTTTATTTGTTTTGTCATTGCGTTCTTCATGACAAAAGATAAACAGCCATTACCAAAGGATTGGCGAATTCCCGTGTTTTTTACACTTTGGGGATACTTTGTTTTCACCACGTTGATAGCGGTAGTTCCCGATGCAGCTTGGCCTAAACTTATTGAAGTCAGTAAAATATTTTTGCCCTTTATATTTCTTTTATATCTCATTAATACACGAGAAAAACTATATTACCTAATATTGACCATTGCAGTTTCCATAGGGTTTATCGCAGCTAAAGGAGGATTATTTGCTATTGCTTCAGGTTTTTCACATCGTGTTTATGGCCCCCCAAAAACACAGTTTAATGGAAATAACGAGTTCGCTATAGCAACGCTAATTGCTATTCCTTTGTTGTTATTATGTATGCGCGAAACTAAATCGCGAGCGTTAAAATATATGCTTATGTCATGGATTCCATTGTGTTTGGCGGCCGCTATTTCTTCCTGGTCTAGGGGGGCTTTGTTGGCACTAACCGCAACTGGCCTGGTGCTCTTGTGGCATTCAAAACACAAGCTTGTAATAATTCCAATATTGGTAGTAATTGGTGTGGCAGCTATTCCTAATCTACCTGAAGAATGGTTTGCAAGAATGCAAACAATTGAAACATATGAAGAGGACGAATCCGCACTAGGTCGATTAGAGGTATGGCGAGATGGTATAGCCTATGCTTTTAGCCATCCTTTTACCGGCGCGGGATTTCAGGGTTGGCTTTGGGTCTCGCAACGTGATTGGCATAGCTCTTACGTAGAGATTCTCGCTGAACATGGGTTTATTGCATTTGCGATGTGGGCATCATTGCTTTTTGGCTCAATGATAAGTCTTACACGTTTGATGATAAAAACAAAAAATGATGAATCTCTTGTCTGGGTAAAAAACTGGGCTTCTATGCTTCGGGCATCATTTGTTGCTTATGCAGTGGGTACTGCATTTTTAGGGCTTTCTTATTGGGATATTCTATACCATTTGGTTTTTATCTCAGTACTTTTACGAAAGTTTGCATTAGATGAAATAAATAATAAGCAAGATTCTTTTTCAAATGCGAGATAAAGTATGTAGATTAGTTACGCTCTATGATTGTTCCAATTCTCCTGGAATTGTGTAGCCTATTTCTACCATCATGTCACCGCAAATTGCGTTAAAAAGCTCTTTCTGTTCAAGTGTCCACTGAAAATAAGGAGATGTGCGAGCTTTAAACTCCGCTTTGGCATCAGTGTTTTTGCGATCACCTTTGTCAAGTGGGTGAACCACAGTTGTGGTAACGAATTCTACTACTTTCTGATCCAGTGGCAATGCCATAAAGTCAAATATTTTTTCAAAAAAAGTTGTTGGATTTTCAACTAAATCCTCGTGACGGACAAAAATACAATTATCTGCTTTAATTAAATACCGATACTTCATTGCCTCATTCGTCCAGGCTTCACAATGCGTTTGAAAATTTCGTTCTTTAAAGCCATGATATTTTGACATTGAATTGACCACATCAATACCACTACGTGCAATGTATATATATTTTGCTTTAGGAAATAAAAAGTTCAGTCCTTTAAAAGGTTTTTCTGATGGAAACGTTTTTACACCGAAATACTTAATCGAAAAGAGATTTTTTCGTGTTTTGATAATTGTATTTATTATATGAGTAAGTCCGTAATATTGACCTGCTGCGGATTCGAAGCCAATCCTTTTAAAAGCATTATAAAAATATGTTTTTTTAACATTTAGAGAGTTTGTGTAATATTCAGAGTTTTCAGCAAATTCGAACAAATAAGTATCACCTCCAACACTGGTATAAAATGGAGCTTCACCAGGTAATGCAAGTATTTGCTTGTGTTTTCCCAGAGCTTGTAGAAGTACGCTTGTACCGGATCTCCCACTGCCCACCACGAAAACTGGATTATTATAGAAGTTGCGAGATAGATATTTTCCTATAAAACTTATCATGTTTCACTCATATGTTTAGCCAGCTCATTTTTTAGTGATTTCACAATGTCTGGATATTGTAAAGTAAGATTATTTTGACAGTCCGGATCATTTTCCATATCAAATAGAAAGTATTCGATCCGATTATTTAACGGAAGGGCAATTAATTTCCATTTTCCTTTTCGGATCATACGGTCCTTAGCCTTCTCTATTATCGGAACAAACTTGGGTTTAATTGAAAGTGTTCCGGTTGAAATATCCGGGACATCAAGTAATTCGAGTAAACCGGGATATCGTATGTGCTCTGGGTGCATATTGGGCAAATCACCTAGCCATATTCCAGTTTCCTGGTATGCAGGTAAATTTAAGTCCAAGTGGGGATTCTCAAAAAGTGGTTTTAAGCTTACGCCATCGCCATTAGGAATTGGAATATTGCAGAGATCTAATAGTGTAGGTGCAATGTCGTATTGTCGAGTTACTTGTTGTATGTGAATTCCAGCGGAGTAAGAGGGCGAGTGAATAATTACAGGTACACGAGCACTGTGGTCTCGACCGAAGAGAGTATTTCCCTGACCCCACACACCATTCTCATAAAAATCCGTTCCATGGTCGCTATATATCACAACGATAGTATTATCCACAAGCCCGGTGTCAGTAAGGTGATTTAAAATTTGTTTTACAGCGTTATCGAAGTTATAGATACAGCCATCGTACAAATTCTTTATTTGGTCTAAATCGAATGCTTCTACGGTTTGTTCCTGTTTGTCTATCACATCATTGGGATCAGAATATGTGAACATAACGAACTTTGATTCACCTGAATACTTTCCGTTTGAGAATTTTAAATAATTGGGATGCTCGCTACCAAATGGCGCGTGTGTTGTTCCCATAAAAACATTTAGGAAAAATGGGGATTCTTTTGTTGCCAGTTCGCTTATGGAGTTAATTGTCTCATTTGTAAGGTATTGAGTTAATGGATTACCAGCTTGGTAAAATATCTCTGGTAGTAAATACTTTCCGATTCGATTATTCGAAAAAAGAGAGAGAAATAGCCGTAGTGGCATAGGTCCCTGGCGAAGATAATATTTGATATTCCACTGGTCCTCGGGCGTGTCAACGATGTCGTAACCGAAGTTAAACTTTTTAAGATCTGCTCCTGCCCAATCCGAAATTGCCTTGGTAATATAACCATTTTCTTTAAATATTTTTGGTAGCGCTGAATCCGGTATGCAAGTGTTCGAATGATCAACAAAGTTGTCGATAATACCCATTTTTTGAGGCAGTATGCCCGTATGCAAACATGCGAGGCTAGGCGCGGTTCGAGCGAGCGGGGTGTAACAATTCGTTAGACAGAAGCTTTTTTTCGCAAGTTCATCTATTGTAGGTGTTGTGCTTCTCGAATAACCAAAAGAACTAATGTGATCGACTCTTAGGGTGTCCGTACCGATTAATAAAATGTTGGGTTGGTTTGCTGATTGTAAATTTCCTCTCCTTTTTATGCGTCGAAAGTTTGTGAGTCTAGGTGTTATTATGCTTAACAGGATTATTGTTGCAAAGTAAGCTTGTAGAATTGAATAAGAATGATATGTTGAAATTACTAAGGCAGTGACCAATGGGATGAAGTAAAACGATATTAATAAAATACCTGTGATTTTTATTCCGATTGGAGAGAGTAAATTCCAAATGGGGTATAGTCTTGTTACGTTGTATTGCCAAGAAGAAATTATCGTGCTTGGTGTATACAAAAGAAGTTTCAAAAAAGAGTAAGTAGTGGCAGAAAAGAAAAACAAACAAGCTGTTATGAGCGCATATGTTAAATCATGCTGTATAGAAAAAATTACAACTATTGCATCATATAGGCTTTTTCCAAGAAGTAATTGGATGAAAATTAAAAAGTATGTATATACGGCCAATCGTGTTACAGAGAATACAGTATAGGTTAGATAGTTCTTTATGATCTTATCTTTTAATTGTGGTCCAGTTCTACTGTAGTCGACTAAGGATTTGATCACTAAAATAAGAGTGAAAACCACTGCGCATAAAGCGATATCTAAAGCTCCGGTTGCAAAGTATATTTCAGGTGGGGTTGGTCGCATAATCAGGTATTTTTATTATTTCGTGATTTCCAAAATCCAACCGCTTCACCGAGCGTCGCGAAGAGTCTTAATAAGTAGTATCGTTTCTTACTACTGGAAAATACAAATATGAATTTCAACATATGTTGAACAAGCTTGTTGTAAATATACATTGGTATCCCATTTGTGTTTTTATTTGAAATCTGGGTGATAGCTTTTGATCGCTGGTAACTTTTTTTTAATAGATAAGGCAAGGTGAGTCGACTTGGGTCGACATAGTGATATTGAATAATTTGCGGGATATACATTATTCGAAAATTCTCCGATAGTGCTCGAACGACGTAATCCGTATCTTCTCCGCCCATCAGGTCGTGACCTGTAGGGCCAAGAGCGGTTGAGAAATAACCGACTTTGTTAATAACATCCCGACGAAGAATAATATTCCCTCCACCAGGCAGCTCTTTTCCCTTGATGATTTCTTGGTTAATGTCTCCAAGGTCATAGGTAGGAATTGGAGGCGGGAAAACTGAATACTCATCATCTTGGCTTGTTAACCAATCAGGTTCGTTACCTTTCCAATCAGGGAGAATTTTTCCACAAAAAATAGATACATTTTGGTAACTATCTAATGCAGCTACTATATTTGTTAAAAAATATTTATCTACTCTATGGTCGTCATCGATAAGTGCAATAGTAGATGAATCTATGTGTAGTAGCGCGGTGTTCAGAGCAAATGACTTACCAGGCTGAGGCTCAGCGTACCAACGTTGTGAAAAATTACTTGAATCAGTTTTCGAGAATTCATCGAGGAATTCATGAGTATCATCATTACAAGCATTGGCGATAACTACGATTTCTATTGATTTATTCGCTGGATAAACCGCATTAAAAAGCGAATCTAGAACCGTTTTTAAAAGCTCAGATCGATTATGTGTGCAAATGACAATACTTAAATAATTCACTCTAGGGATACTCTATTTTAGTTTTTGTGAGCATTTTGCGAGTGTTTATGAATTAACCCTGACATTGTGCCTAAGAAATGGAATATTATCATTTCTTTTTGAAAAGCTTCATCTGAAGGAAGGGTTATTTTCGCTACAACAGCGCTATACACGGAACGAAAAAACTGCATAAAGATATATAAAGGAACGCCCAGTAATTGCCTTTCACTTTTGAGATTCGAAGTGAGGGCAATATTACGACTAGACTGATATCTCCACCTTCTGAAATAATTTTTTTCCACCCGAAACGACTCAACACGATGACACACTCGAGCCGTGTTAAAATACATGGCGCGGTATCCAGCTGTTATAATTTTCCTGAACATTTCATCATCTTCTCCACCAGCTAAAACGTTGCCTTTTCGTCCTCTATTGGTGTCAAAATTTCCAACATGCTCAATAACGCTTCGCTTTATGGCCATGTTTGCACCAAAGGGGTAGTCTGTTTCTTTTTGTATTTGGTATGGTGGTCGATTGTCCGTTTTAACCGCTAAAAATCCATAGAAGCGTTCTGTTAACCAGTGTGGCGGTGGTGTTTCCCAATTCGGTGTGATATATCCTCCACAGGCATCACAATTGTATTCTTCAAATCCTTTTAAGATCGTGTAAATCCAGTCAGGCTCAGGGCATACATCATCGTCTGTAAACAACAGTATATCGCCAGTTGCGCAGTCAATACCATGGTTTCGCGCATGAGAAAGTCCTTGCTGTTTTTCGAATTCATATTTCAAATTTGCAATATTTGATTTTGCCGCCGTCACTGCTTCTTTTGTTTTGTCCGACGAATTATTATCTACGATTATTATTTCCCAGCGAATAGACTCGGGAACTTGTTGCATTGCCAAGCATTCAATTGTCTTGGCTAACGAATCGCAGCGGTTATACGTACAGACTATTACTGATGCGGAAATTTTTGGGTAGTTATTAGTAGTATTCATACTAGATTCTGAGAATTCTGTTGGCATAATAGCGAATAGCAGTGTTTATACTTCCATCGTTCGTTCCAAATTCAACTTTTCGCTTAAACCGACCTTTATGGTCATTTCCTTGAATATCCAACCTTCTCAGTTTAAAGATATCGGTAGAAGGGCCATTAAAGCCAGAGTTGGTCGAGCATGCTGCGATATATCCTGCTTCTTTTACAACGTTTGCATGGAAAGTATTAAACAGACCGTAGGGATAGGCGAAAAAATCGATTGCTTCACCCAGTCGATCTTCAATGTTTTGTTTGCACTCAGTAATTTCGTTGAAAGCAGTCTCCTCATCTATATCAGTAAGTCGCACATGGTGTTTAGTGTGGCCTCCAAATGATATACCTTGCTTTTTCATTTCATGGATTTGGTGCCAAGAGAGTAACGTTTTATTTGAGTTAGGGCTACTACGAGCCATCCATTCATTGGTTTTTCCCATATAGTCGGATACAAGAAAAATCGTAGCTGGTACTTTTAAATCTGAAAGTATGGGAAACGCGTTTTTGTAATTATCTAAGTATCCATCATCCAGTGTCACGATTATTGAGCGCTCGGGTATAGGCAATTTTCTTTCAATCCAATTCACGGCCTCACTTAAGCTAAAGAAGTTATAGTTATTCTCTTTTAGGAAGGAAAGCTGAGCGCGAAATAGTGAAGGTGAACAGGCAAGTCTTGCCTCTTCAGCATCCATCGGTGTGCTGATCATATGATACATTAATATATTGAACTTGCTCATTTTTCCTAATTATCAGTGTTTCGAGACGTTATTGGACTTTGAAGTCAGTTTTGTGAGAAATATATCTGGTAAAAGGCAAATTGCAATATATTTTGCGTCCTTTCTGCTCCAGTGGCCCGATAGAAATGACTTAAAAAACAAAGGTCTAGCTGTGTCAAAGTCTCTTTTCCAGTACGCGGTGTATGCATGATTCAAAAGACTTTTATTTACTAAATGGTGTAACTCGGATTTTGGAATATGTGATATTAGCTCACGATTGTTTCGTACAAAATCACGCCGCACATTCCATGCATCAATTGATTGACGAGCTTTCACCGAAGATATTTGTCCGCTACCATGCCATCGATAAAAGGCTAACACTTCAGGAACGCGTATGATTTTTTGTGTGACGGTAAGTAGTCGTATCCAAAGGTCGTAATCCAATGATGTAAAATAGCGTTCAGAAAAGCCACCTATTTTTTCTATCATCTTACGTTTAATTAGAGCAGCATGAATGGGCCACGGACAGCCTTCTAAAAAAGCCCTGAATAGGTCACTCTCCTCATATGCCGGGGGCAAGTAGGGTTTGTTGCGTTCCGGTTTGACATCACCAACATTTTGCCATCCGCAGTAAGCGACGTCTGCGCTATTTTCCTGCAACGACGAGTAGAGGCGTGATACAAATTCCTTGTCCCAATAGTCATCTGAGTCTAGAAACGCAATATATTCCCCTTTCGCATGGCTCAGGCCAAGATTACGCGCCGGATAAGGGCCAAGGTTTGGCTGCCGAAGGACAGTTAACTTGTCGATGTGCTGTTCGGCAAGTTGAGTGAGTATTTCTAAAGAATTGTCCTCTGATCCATCATCAATAACAATTAATTCGATATTTAAATAGGATTGCGAAAAAACACTGCCTATAGATTCTGCAACAAATCGAGCAGAATTGAAGCAAGGCATAATAACCGACACAAGTTCATTGTTTGATGGCATGTTTTTATACTCAAGTTTTAGAGTTTAATTATGCGATGTTATTGCAATGTTGGGAATAGTTATAAACTTTCATACACAGTCATATACTTATCGACAACATGCTCAATTCCATAACTCTCCAAACAACGTGCTCTTGCCGCATTACCCAATTTTTCTCGCAATTCAACATTTTCGGCTAACTGTGTTATCGCGTTTGCAAGCGCTTTACTATCACCCGGAGCAACTAGCAAACCTTGTTCAGCATCAGTAACAACTGAAGGAATTCCACCTACTGGCGTTATCACTACAGGTAAACCGGCCCCCATTGCCTCCAATAAAGAAATTGGCAATCCTTCAGCATGCGATGGTAAAACAAACACATCAGCATATTCAAGTAATCTGTGCTTATCCGCACCATACACTGGACCAAGCCAGTCTACTTTAGTGGTAAGACTATTTTCGGATATATATTTTTTTACTTTTTCACCAATACCTTGATCTTCTTCGCCACCCGCTAAAATTAAGTTAACAAAATCTGGAACATCCTTCATTGCCTCTAATAACTCCCAAACTCCTTTACGCTGACATAAATTCCCAAGAAAAAGCACCATTATGTTCTTTTTTGGTATGCTATATTTTTTTATATTTAATGGTACCGGTACGCCATTGGCAATTACAACTATTTTCGCGCGAGGTAAGCGAACTGATAATTTCTGCTCCCACTCATCAGACAATACAACAACCCTGTCTGCACGCCGAGCAAACCAGCGTCCGAGAGCCAAACCTATCGAGGGTAAGTTATCAAGGAAATTGTCAAATGTTGCACCGTGTATATGCAAAACAACAGAGCAACCTTTCATTTTTGCTAATACTAACAAGGTCCCATCGAGAAAAAAAGTTAATCCACTGCAAGTATGAATGTGAGCAACAGTGTTATTGCCATAGCCAAGAACTTTCAACCAGTTTTTCCATAAAATAAAACGAGCAACAATCCCTTGCCAAAGTGGGCGACCTGTTTTGGTTTTTTTTAGCGTATCAAAAAGTTGTAGTTCCACGCGTTCCTGAAGCGAGGAATGTGCTATATCATCTATTACCGTTGCCATCCCACCAATTGCAGGAGGCAAAGGGCCAGACATAACAATCCGAAATTGACGATTATTATTTTTAATCTTTTGATTATTCTTCATATTTCTTTATCTACTATAGCCATATAAAAGCGCTTATAATTTTTAACATTTTCGGCCAGTTGTGTTCAGTTTCAATATATACACATACAATATTTTGTGTGCAAAACAAGTAGACGAGAGCCGTTTACTGCATCAACAGCGAATCATAAATTTGCAAATAGCTCTGAACCATCTTGTCCAGACTAAATAGTGTTTCGACACGCTCCCTGCCTGTTCTACCATGTTTTTTCGCAAGAGATCGATCGGACACATAAGCTTCAAGGGCATTTGACATTTGTTTAGGGTTATTCGGGGGGACTAACAGTCCTGTGCTACCCTCTTCAACGAGCTCAGGATTTCCGCCTACTCTTGTAGCAATCACCGGCAAGCCGCTGGCCATAGCTTCAAGAATAGTATTTGAAATTCCTTCATTTAAAGATGGCAACACAAAAATATCAAGATAATTTAAAACATCTTTAACATCGTTTCTTGAGCCAGCAAACCAAACGCAGCTCTCAACATTCTCTGCAGCAGCAATTTTCTCAAGCTTTGTTCGCTCAGCGCCATCCCCTACGATAACCAAGCCCAATTGTTTTTTTAAGGCAGGTTTTTGAGTAACCAGATTTATAAACCCCAATAAAAGCGTTTTTTGATCTTTTACGGCTTGTAATCTACCTACAGTCCCAATAATTATTCGACTCTGCCATGATGAGGGTGCGCCGCATAATTGAGGCTTAGATAAAGAAATATCAAACTTATTGGTATCTACACCATTGTATAACTGCACGACTTTTTTCGGCGGAATTTTTACCGTATTGACTAACCAGCTCTCAAGATTTTTTGACAAAGGAATGCATTTTTGTGCTGACAAGAGTATTAATCGTCTTACTAAATTGCGTTTGATATTTGTACCATCTATATCATCAAAATCTCGTCCATGCTCGCTATGGACCCTAAATTTAACGCCTGCGAATAAAGCAGCAAGCTGAGCTTCTATAGCGCCAAAATTTTTAGAATGAACAATATCTGGTTTGATTTTTCTAAATATCCGTATCATTTTCGGATAAATTGATAAATCTTGTCCCTCTTTTTTATGAAGCTCAAAAATCTCCACATCATCTCTTTTAATACGCTTGGCAAACTCAGTCGACTCTGTCATACAAATTATTGAATGACGATAGCATTCTGATGGCATATGGTTAATTAAGTTTACCAAACCATTCTCAAGTCCACCAACAGTCAAGCGATGAATTATGTGAACGATTAGTGGTCGCGATCTCATTACTTAGTAGCCTAAGTAACCAATGGATTGAAATTCTTCTATCAAACTTTTTTTTTGTTTTGCGAACTTGTGAAATACTTCACCCAACTCATATCGTAATTGCTGAAACAATGACTTCCTACGATACTTAGGAATAAAAACTATGTGGCACTTACATTCCCATTGTGTGTGATTTATACTGTTCACTTGTCTCATAGTTTCTCATTTATATGTTGTTTGTTGGCTCACGTTTTAGAGATTTTAAGAGACTCCTGAATGTGTCAAACTTCACGAATGTTTAAAAACAATCTACACAGCAGAGTTCTATTTTCCATCTTCACCTCTACAGATTATTTCTATCTTCACCGCTTGAAGGCTTATACTCTTTAATTAGATACAGTGGGCGGTTCTTTGTCTCACTAAAAGTCCGAGCCAAGTATTCGCCAATGATTCCTAAAATTATAAACTGCAGCCCACCTATAAACAAAACAACCACCATTAGTGAGGGGTAGCCAGGCACGGGGTTACCATGCACTAATGTATCGTAGATAATATAAGCGCCATAGATAAAAGATAAAAACGCAATACCTACACCTAAATATGATGCCAACTTTAGTGGCTTTGTAGTAAATGATGTTACCCCTTCAAGCGCAAAGTTCCAAAGCTTCCAATAGTTCCACTTAGTCTCTCCTGCAGCTCGTGGGTCTCGACGATAGGGTACAGCTACCTGTGAAAAGCCTACCCAGGCAAATAATCCTTTCATAAATCTGTGCTGTTCTCGCATAGTTAAAAGTGCATCTAGTGCGCTACGAGAAATTAACCTATAATCACCTACATCTTCAGGGATATGTACCGAGGACAACCTTTGTATAAACCTGTAGAATAGATGGGCAGTAAATTTCTTAAACCAGGTTTCCCCATCACGGATTACTCTCTTCGCATATACAACATCAAATCCGTCTCGCCATTTCTCTATTAGCTCAGGGATCAGCTCGGGAGGATCTTGTAAGTCCGCGTCTATTACAATAACTGCGCCTCCTTTTGCATGGTCGAGACCAGCAGTTAATGCAATTTCCTTACCAAAATTACGACTTAAATCTACGATTGCGACATGTGAATCTTTTTTACCTAGCTCTTTAATCACGTTGATAGTTTTATCTTTACTACCATCGTTCACATAGACTATTTCGTATTCGATATCAAGCTCACTCAATACTTTTGATGCTCGAGCATGAAATTCTGGCAGCACTTCCTGTTCATTATATGCTGGTACAACTAACGAAATAAAATTGCGCTTTTGGTTATTTTCCATACAAAAATCCATTGCCCTCTAAAATTGTAATCATCATCTATTAAACACCCAATATTTACTTAAATAAAATGTCAGCAGTGGAACTGCTGTCACTGTTAAGAGTAATGCTAAGCCATACCAAAAAAAGAGTACATCAACGATCAAATAGGTTATTGATACATTAGCCCCGAGTCCTAGCAGCGCTACTAGTAGGAAGCGTATGAATTGGACGCCATGGGGAGATGTAGAGTTAAACGTCCAGCGATGGTGACCAAAATACGACAAAGCCAATGCTGAAAGAAATGCGATCACTACCGCTCCGACCGGCCGTATGTCAAACAGCTCTACTAAGAAGATAAAAACGAGTGCGTGCGTTAAAGTAGCGATTACTCCAACTGAGCCATAACGTAATAACTGCACCTTATTGTCCCACTTATTTTTTTGTTAAAACAGCCAGTAATGACACGCCAAAGGGCAGGTTAAATCTGTTTATCAACCTTGCTTCAGACGAAAACACAACCTTAAATAGTCTGTTCAAAGATTTACTTGGTACTGCATCGTCCTCTTTTAGAGCATCAAACGGCAAAAGCTTTTTCAACAATCTCACTGATGCTATAAGAGGAAAAAGCCACATGTTAAAATATGTAATTTTGTTAGCTGTCAATCCTGCTTCTTTCACTACCCTTTCTAATTCACCTTTTGTATATCTTCGTTTGTGATGGTGTCGTATATCATGTTCGCTCCATAAAAATGGATGGGCTGGTACAGTTAAAAGAATTTGGCCTCCATCCTCAAGCAACTTGGATAACTCACATAGTGTTTCAACATCGTTATCAATGTGCTCCAATACATCTAGCATCGCAATTAAATTAAATTTATTGTCGAATTTTGGAACCGAATCAGGAAAACTCCCCTGCACGACTTGCCCTAAGTTTCTTTCCCTTGCAAAGTTAAGTGCATCGCCATCCATTTCAATTCCAGTCACTTTGCCATAGTCAGATAACAAGGCCAAATTTCCTCCAGTGCCGCTACCCGCGTCCAGAATGTTATTCTGTTTCTTTGGCAATATACCACCCAAAACTGTTTTCAATATTTTTCGTCGCGCAACAAACCACCAATGATTTTCTTCCACTGCACGCATTTGAATATATACGGCCTTATCCATTTACTCATTTCCTTCGTATTTTTTAATTATTGATGTGTATACAAATTCACTTTCCGAAACTTCCCCCTTATCTTCTCGCTATTATACCCAGATCGATTTAAACCAGAAGATTGCTATAATCCTAGATTCCGCAGTAGAGCGCTATGAGTGGCAATTAAGCCTATGAAATTAGTAGATTTTGCACTCGTAGCATATTTCATCCGTTGGGTGAACACGCTACGACTTATAGAGCAGCCCTGAGTGCCCGCCTAGCTATGCAAAAAAACTCGTTAAGGAACCGGCCATTATCTCCTTTTTTTGCTACGCCAGTCGAACAATCAGAACTGCTCTATAAGCCGTTCTACTGCGGAATCTAGGATAATTAAGACACTATATTGCTCACTCTAAAAACGCCCCCTTATTGATTGCCGCATAGAAATTAACCGCTGAATTCCTGTGGCATTTTAGCACCTGAATGATATCAGAGCCGCTGGGTTCAATATATTCCAAATGCCTTGAGACGAGAGATATAATTATCCTATCGAATTTCGTGCCACTGAAATTTTTGTGTCATGAAAGCTCTTAAAGAAATATCAGGGAAGCTTGTTCTTAGCGCCCTCTATTACAGTACTTGATATGCCTGCGCTGAAAATCTCGGCATCTGGGGAGGCTCTAGACAATAGTTCAAACCATCGATCAATCATATAGCCATAATTCTCTCTAGCAATTCACAGGCATTTTACATGTCCAAAAATAAATATTCACTATCATCTGTCAAACTTGAATGTATTCCTTCATGTAAATGCCGACCTAGTTTTCAAAATTTCCGCATTGGTCGTTATTTCATAATTTGTTGCGTGAAAAAATCCTTTGTTAACGAAAGTCAAATTAGCCAGCATTGACGATTAAGCGATTAAACTGGTTAATATCAAGAATTTTCATTTGCACTTATAAAGAACTCCATAGCTATTACAATTGTTTACTTACTAACAATAAAATAATCCATAAGATGCATGATTATTTATGCTTTATAACCAGAAAATTTTCTAGCTGGGCAAAAACCTCGTAATTATGTGGAAGTTCTGAAATATATTTTCCCTGCCAATCAATAGGTGAATCTGTTTTTACGGTATTATTTGAAGGGATAACCAGCAAATATAACGTTCGTTGATCCGCTAGAGCCTGCTCGATCTTGTCGAGCTCTGCATATAGTGGCCCCAGACTTTTTGCTTCCTTATATTCAATATTTCGCACAGGTCGGTTGAGTATGTATCTTAAAAAGCTACCTTGACTGGAAACAAGAAATGCATTCGGAGGAATACTTTCAGCAGATTCTAAAACACTTTGATCGGCAGTGAGTCGGTGTTTTATTTGATGTGAAAAATTAAAATTGTCATTTTCTAAAGAGCGAGCACCAACAACGATGTTATTGTCAGAAAAAACAGCATCGCGCATTAATTTTTCTTTATTAATATCTTGAGTGATATAAGATATGTGTGTGCCGACCATAACAATAACAAATATACATACAATGGCTTTTACTTTCACAGTCCATTGGAGTTGCCGGCCACCAATTGCAAGCCCGACTAATGCAAAAAATAACCAGCCATAGGGTGCAATGTGTCGAACGAGAAATCCTGGGTCTAATCCACTATAGCTATGCGCTATCACAAGCATTGATGCACCAGCGGAAATAAAAAACAACATAGCTAAGATCGCAAACCTATTAATTGAATCCTTAGCTAGCCATTGCTTCCATAATCCCCATGCCATAGCAGCTATAACAGGTAAGCTAAAAAGTATTAATAATTTAAAATCCCAGGCCATTTGTTTAGCAAATGATACAGAACCGACGATATCAAGAAAAAATGCTTCAAGGTAAACACGAACGGACTCTATTAATGACACACCATGATCACGGAGTAAGTGATAGGGCTGTGCAGCACCAAATACAAGATAGTTTCTAATAATCAATAAGGCAATTATGGGAGAGGTTCCTACGGCAATCCACATGAGATTCTGTAGCATCGCGCGTAAGGAAAGCTGTTGTAAAATAACACTAGCAGCATATGTTGCAAAAATTGCAACATAAAAGGCTGTTCCTGCATTTCTTAGTGCATAAGCGATTCCAGCTAGCACACCTGCTGTTACTAACAGACTTGCTTTAGGTGATTCACCATAGCCACGAAATAATAATCCAAAACTTATTGCAATTAAGATAACAAATGGAATATCACTAGCCGCTCCATAGCCAAATAAATACATGCTTGGTGAAAGTATGGAAATGCCTGCACTTATAACAGATAAGGGAGTGCCAATTAGTGGTTTAAGAGCAAAAACTATCGCTACAGCTAAGAACATCCAGGAAATTCTTGTTATCCAAATTGCAGCGTCTTCAATAGATAATCCTAGAAAGGAAGCAGTAGTTATCAGTACTGGATAGCCAGGAGGAAAATGGGGTGTGGGTGCTACATCCACATTATAGGGTTCAACTCCCCAAGGTGTGCGCTGAATACCTTTACCATCCGCTAGATTTCTTGCATCTTCAATGTAGCCAATGGCATCATTGCCAATTGGAAATTTAATTGAAGCAGTATAACTTGCTAACAAACCAACTATTATGATTCCTGCAATAGCCAGCAGTGCGTAAAGTTTCCAGTGTTGTTTTTGTCTTATTTCCATTCTTTTTCTTACCAACGGCGTCAATTATGTTTAAATTATTTGCTCCATCATATAATTTTAAAGAATAATTATAAATCAATTTTTTTGTGTTGCTAATGTAGGTTGATCCTGCCTCATTGTTTATCAACATGCCTGGGTTAGTATTCATTGATATTTATCTCGGCTCGAGTTGTTCTGTGACGAAATCAAAGATTTATTTGTAAGGGGAAGCGGTTGATAATAAAAAATGGATGTGGGGAGTATTTCGTAAAATTATTGCGCCAATGTTCTGTAACTTTAGCCAAATTGCCGCGATTTTCTATCGCGAAAACTCTGTCGTCTGAAATTATCAGGCTGCAGTTGTCTTGTTGCAGGTGGTAGCTATCTCAGCACGAAATCAACTTCGTTCCCATTGATATTGACTAATATCTTTTTCAATTCGTTATCTGTCTTGTCTGGTGATGAGCCTAAAGATATAACTACTCTCGATACTTCAGACAAATTTGGAATAAGCATATCCCTATGAAACGATTCTTCGTTTTTAATAAAGCCGCTATCTGATCCTATGCTCATATCAAATGGTACCTTGGTGTCATTGCGATAAAGCACATGAAATTGAAGGCGGGAGTTTTCTATCCTCTTTTTCCCGCTGAGAACACTAACATTCACTAACAGGCTGTCGAGCTCATTTATCCGCATAATACTGGAGACTTCTAGCGCGCTTCCATTACTATATTTTTGTGAAATATCCAGCGCTAATCTTTCAATTGATATTTGCTTATCCCATGGATATGGATTCGAGTGGTGTGAGTTTGGCGCAAAATTGCTAAACTCCTCTATGGGTAAATAATTTGGATTAATTATTCTAATTACCTTATCCTGCCAGAGAAACAATACTACATTGTCATTAGCCACATTTTTTAGATATGCCTCTTTCTGGCCTTCTATTTCAGTGGGAAGTGATGACAACAAACTCTGCGTTGTTGTCCCCTTAAGGTCTTTATCTGGAAACATCCAGCTCAGTAACGATGGGAACGTGTAATCGTCGATCAAACTAGGGACCGGGCCAAACTCCAGGGGGATATTATGCAAGCTCACAGTCGCACCTTGGGGAATCGCAGATGCATTTTCAGAAAGAGCTTGAATGACACTCTGTTCCATATTCCAATACCTAGAAAACTCACTCTGATGATGCATATTCAGCATAGAAGATAAAATAATACCTAAGGCTAGAGAACTTAACAATGCAACTCGTAACCGGGGTGAGGATGCTTTTTCCCAAACAAAATAAAAGACGACTCCACAGAGCAAGGAAAAACCTAGCAACGGTATATAAAAAATTCGCCCCGGCAAGTAGTAACTAACAACCATTAACGGTGATAGTGCTCCAAGCCAGAGTAAAGCGCCGGTTAAGCCGGTAAATAGAAAAGGCTGTCTGGCATGTTCATATTTCTGTTCAAATTTCAGCTTGCTTATTATCTGCATCAGAAAGATGGCTAAAATGATGGAGAACCAAAATAAGGGGCTTGTGATAATGTCTAGCAGCGATGACCAGTAAAACTGATCAAGTACAATCTTTAAAGGATAAAGTAAATATGATGAAACTGAGGCTCCTATCACTTCAATAGCTCTTTCGGGTAAAGACGAAAGATTGATTGTTGAAAATTTTTCTACACGTGGCGCTGTATTTCCTGCGATAGCTAGATATAGAAAAACCGTAAATGACAAAGCTGTAAAGAAAACCGACTCTACAAGTTGTCGCTTTGTAAAGGACAAAACAAAAAACCGAATGAAAAATATTATTACCATCAAAGGTAGTAACTGTTCAATTGATAATATGGCGAAAAGTAACAAAAAGAAAACAAGAATTCTTGTCAAGCGTAGAGGATTATGATTCTTTTCTAATGAAAGATAGAGATATATTGCAATGAGAAATAATGAAAATGGAATGACGTATCCGACGATAGTAGCTGGCCGAAACAACACATCAACATTTAATGGATGCAAAGCAAAAATTATTATCGCTACATACCGTATTGGTTGTGGCAATCTAAAGAGGATTAGAATTTTAGAAAAGAAATGGATTGAGATAACAAAACAAATTAGGCCAATCCCATGAATAATCCACCAATTAAAACTAACATATTGCTCACCTTTAGCAATATTCAATAAAAATGGCATTACTAAGCCTTGACCAACTCGAGAATTGTACGTCGTCATCCAGTTTGCCACAGCATCCCAATAAGATTGAGAGTGGGAATAGACTAGGAACGCAAAATCATCCGCATAACCCCCGCGTGACCATATGGCGCCGTAGTTCAAAAAAACTAGCATGCAAAGTATAAAGAACCAGCTGGATTTTAAACGATTCAGTATATCGGTAGGCTGTTCCGTCATTTAATAAAAACCTAAATTATTTGTTAAATTTCATATGCCCAATGAGTCATCATAACAAACTGATATTGATCTCAGTTCATCCTGGAATACCGCTCTGGTTTTACTCAGCATTTAGAGTACAGGTAACGATAATCACCTATCAATTAGCGACTTAGTGTGCATTCATAAACGCGAGCAATTTGAAATGAGAAGCAAAAATAGGCATTTCCTAATATGAAAAATCCGGTGTTTTTTAACCTCCTGCACCGGGGGCGGATGATTAGTGCAATGTTCGATCTATTGTTCTGTTTTGCGCAGTATTACAAGCCCATCGGCTGTGTCATAGGCTTCATTAGCCCATCCGGCGGAATCGTTAGTCCAAAGCTCTACCATCTTACGTTCATCCTCTCTTTTCGCATCATCAACAAACACAATTGCTTGTTTGCTGAGTTTATCAATAAGTAGGGGCATGGCTGGATATCGTGCCATTCCATCTGGATTGGAAGTTGTAGGGGGGCCATCGATTGTAAGCACATCTATTTGCGGTAAATCTGAAAATCTTTCCGGTAATTTATACCAATTATAAGGTTTACCATTTAGTTCATATTCTATAAGTGGAGCATCGTAAACCGTGGCAACGTCATCTAAGCCCGCTGCGATTAGATATTGACGAGTTTTTTCTGCCCATACTGGATCATGATCTAAGGATATAATCTGACCTGTACCAGCTTGTTTTAGTAATTTAGCTGTTAAAATGGTCGATACACCGGACCCCAGCTCTAGAACTAAGTTAGGGCGGCACAACACGATTTCTCTTGCGATTATTGATGCTGTGTCAGCAGTTAGTGCCCAGCCTCCCCCAAAAGGTAAAGGGAAGGGTGAGTTATAGGTGGTCAATTGTGTTAGGCCATGTACTTCAGCGATGTTACGTTCCAGATGCAGTGCTTGTTTTTCTAATCTGTTGAACTTTTCATTGATTTGCGAGTATTGGAGTGACTTCCAATGATGCGTTAAAAATATTATGGCAATAAGAATAAGCCATGTAGAAATGACAGACTCCCAGGAAGAATAACCAAGTAATACAGTAAGTGAGTGAATAAGCGCGACTGATGAAGAGACTGCAATACTTACGGTGAGGGATTTTATGATCATGGAATATCTTTGCCTTTTTTTCTGTTTTTTTACTTTGTATATGTGTAAAGACTTTGTGCAATACACAAGCATTTATGTCTAATATTCGAATCCTAATAAATAGCGAGCCTAAACAGGCATATCTTTCAGAGGTGAATACGTAGTATTTTATCAATTTTTGCTTGTGAAATCGATGAATGTAAAATCTGTAGCTGTGTCGAAGTGTGACATAGTCGGACTATTGAGTTGTTTTTAATATATTATGAAGCATATGTATAAGGTTAAAAAACCAATGGAGAATATAATGCGTAAACGTACATCTAATAGCTCATCAACATGTCAGTTGTACGAACAACGGTATGCTGGAGACTACATGGATACAGATGACTACAGCGTATGGGCTCGGGGCGACTTAAATACAAGAAAAGTCATTGATGCTCTGGCAGAAGTTCAAAAAGAGCCTGAAAATATACTTGATTATGGCTGTGGGGTAGGTGGGTGGATTGAGCTATTGTCTAGAATCTATCCAGATGCCAAGATTTCCGGCGTAGATATTTCAAGCACAGCAATAGAGAAAGTCAAAACGAAGTTTCCTAAATATCACTTTGAGAGCTTTGATGGCACTGGTGCACCTTTTAGTGATGCAGAGTTCGACATGATATTTTCATATCACGTATTGGAACATGTTGAAGATATTGAGGCCAGTGCGTGTGATATCGTTCGGATGTTAAAAAGTGGCGGCTATGCAGTGATTATATTTCCATGTGGTAATAAGGGGTCGTTTCTGGAGCGAGTGATGCGGCGTCTTAATGATAGTAAGCTTCCCACTGGCGATGGTCGGTCAGTTTGGTTTTTTGAAGTGGGAGATGGCCACCTAAGACGAATGACAAGTGATGACACAGTAGCTATCTTTAAGAAGTATGGATTGGCTAATATTTCGCAATTATTTTCTGGACATTTCTTTGGGACGATTGATTGGCTTGTCCGCGGCACAGGGCCGACTTATATTAATCAAGTATATTCTGGGCGGGATCCAGTAGGGCGGCTTTCAGCAATTAGATTGGATCTGTCAAGACGGTTTTTGTTAGGCATGCATCGTCTTATTCAGATGAAAGCGCTCGATGTGAAAAAAAAGCGAAATCCCGTTAAACAAATGGCGGTTCATGCAGTTAAGCAATTTGCTACAGCTATTGATAAAGTATTGCCTATATTAAATGCACTAGAGTGGAAATTGTTTAGAAAGCGTAAAAATGGAGCTGCTCAATATTTAGTGTTTAAGAAAAATTAGCTGATAAACTTCACTGCAGTATTATTTGTTAGGTGGTGATCTGCCCCAAATTGGCCAGTATTTTTCCTATGATACGATTGGTTAATTAGTGCTAATCTTTAAATACGGGTAATTTAACTAGGGCCCGCCATCGATTGCTTTCCGATTTCGTTGTCTCAAATGGTATAAACAGAAAAAGTAAACTATATATTAGAAATCCAATTGTTCCAGTAGATATGAGATATAGCCAATCTGGAAGTGAATCAAAGACTTGATTTAATATCATATCATTTACTACCAAGCCAAGAAGTAAAACTATATTTAGAATCACTGGCGCAGCGAGGGCACTGCGAATATCGGAAAAACGTAATTGTATTAGTTTCATTGCTGCAGTCGTCATCCGAATAGAAAGAAAACTGAAGCAGATGAGGGCGCTAATCGCAATGCCAGTTAATCCCCACTCGATTCCAATAAAACATCCAATTATTAGGATGATTATAGCTTCGATCTGAATTTGTATGTCTAAACCAAGGCGGTTTTGAGCAGCGAGTATCGCACCGGAAGCAGAGTTTAATAATCGAAACATTCCGGCTAAACAAAGAATTTGCAATGGCAATGCGCTTTCAATCCATTTGTCGCCATAAACAGTGACGATAAATGCCTCTGCACACCAAAAGAGCCCAATAAATATTGGAAGACTATATAGAGTTGTGAGCGTTATGGTTCGTAAATATAGGTATTTACATTTATCTAGATTTTCTTGTTCTTTAGACAGTGCCCTGAAAATAGTTTGGTACGTTGAACCAGCAACAAGTTCTACTGGGATTGCTGCAAGGCTATCTCCTTTGTTGTATAAACCGACCATGCTGGGACCGAACATTCGGCTAATAAATACGTTTGGAGCTTGGTTTCTGATATACACAAGAATGTCACTCACAGACATCTTGAAGCCGTAACTTCCTAAACGTTTCGCTTTTTCTTTTTCAAATGCGAACAATGGAATCCAGCGCACGGTGAGATAGAGTGCAATTATATTGGTAATTGTGCCTATTAAGCCACCGAAGAGCAGTGCCCATACTCCCATGCCATACACTGCCATCACAATACTCGCAATGGAGCCAACGAACAGTGAGATTAATTGCGCTCTAATCATTGGAGCGAAGCGCATTTCCCTTCGAAGGTAGCTCTTTGGAATACTGACAAATGGACGAAGTAAAAAAGTCAGAGCGGAGACACGTAAGAGCGTTGTGTAACGTTCGTCGTCAAACCAAATCGAGAAATATGGTGCTATTAGAAAAAAGAACACATATATTAGTAGGCAAATGATTAGCTGTAATGTAAAAACGACATGATAGTCTTTTCTCTCCACTGTTTTAGCCTGGATGAGCGCCTCACCCATTCCGCCGCCAGCAATAAATCCAGCGACTCCAGTAAATACCGAAATAGTGACAAGCAGCCCAAAATCTTCTGGTACAAGTATTCTGGCGAGAATAATACCAACAGCAAATTTAAATACGCTACTACTGAGCCCTCCACCAAAAACCCAGGCTGTATTTTTGTGTAACGAAGTTGCTTGGCTCATAAATTGTGACGTATTTTTTTGTTACGTTGGATTTTTTTACGCTTAAAATGCATGGAATTTCTTGGTGAGTCTGGATATTGCCTTATTGAGATTACCTTCTACATCTGTATTCAGCCAGAATTCTTCAAATGATTTTTATGGCTTTTCAATCCTCGAAATTATTTTGCTTGGTTTATTTCGAGGAGACATTAAGCTAGCGGATAATAGCAAAATTATCATGAATAAAATATGCATTGTTAATGAATGTCGACATTCTATTGGATATTCTTTAGTTGAGTAACTAGCTCGCATTTCTCACCAGATTCACGGATGATTGATTGCTCCTTGAATCCATAAGAGATTTTCATCAGTTGGAAATACAACCAGTATTTCACGCCTTCAGAAATTCTCTTATGAACCCAATGCTCTGCGCAATCATTCCGCGATCTGGTGAGAAATGCGGGCTAGCATACCCAAGATGTTAGAAATATTGGGGTCGAATTTCTTCTTCCGTAGAAAGATCTCAGATATGGGCAAGCGTTAGGATTCATATATTTTGTAAAAAATACTATCAGGAAGGCTAACATCTCGCAAAGATAGCATGGTATCTGTTACGAAAGTATAAGTGCATATAGTTGTGATAGTTAGGGTTCATATGCATTTGCATTAAGGTTAATAGCTTACTCTAAAATATGTGAGATGCTTAATTAATGTCCCAGATTGAGGTCTGATAGAGATCGAAATTCCCCGGTACCAGCCCATAGTAATCGTATCTGTTGAATTTTTTAAGCACTCTTTTACCGTATTCATATTTGGGGCGCTCAGAATTGTCAAGCAGGATCTTACCTCCATTTTTAATTCTTTCAAGCGCGTGTGGAAAACATGAAGCTCTGGATCGGCCGTCTATGCAAATTAAGTCGAAAGAGTTTGGGGGATAGTCCAATATCTTCTTAACGTAGTTTTTAAAGTCATGTTCATTATATTTGGACATAAATGATGTATAGGAGGATTCGTTGTAATCTATCTTTTCTAAAAGTGGCTTTGGTGGTATGAAGAATAAGTCAACATTACCTATCGAGTTCTGTTGCAATATTGAGCTTAAAATATTATACCATTCTTCGTCATGTTCAATTGCAACAACATGCTTAGCGTTTTGTGCAAAATATAACGTTGAAGCGCCACTTCCATATTCAAAGACCAATTTGTTTTTATCAAGATATTCATTTAATTGTTCAATCGCTCGAAAAGTATACCAAGGTAGTTTGTCCGTGAGAGGGGAGTGCCCTGGCAACAAGCTTTTTATCCATTTTGATGCATAAGGTAGTTCGCGTGGATTATTGATTAGTGCGTTAGTTACTACCGACGCCTTAGTTTTTAGCCCTGAAACAGATGCCATTTTATTTCTCGATATTTGAGCGTTAACTGGTGTTTTATTGACGTTACTATTTTGTTAGTGACTTCAGTCGTCTTTTAAGAGATTTTGAATTGGGTTTTTGCTTTAATCCTTTTTGAAGAATATCAATAGCGCTTTTTTTATCTCCCAATTCAATGTAAATATCGGCAATTTTTCGATATGGAGGTATATAGTCAGCCTTAATTTGTATAGATTGATGGTATTCGGTTATTGCATCTCCGTACTTTTTTAATAATCTAAATACGTCACCTTTCTTTAAATGTATCTCAGGCATGAGAATAAAACTAGGTTCCGCATGATCAAACATGTAGTCGAGGCCGCCAATTGCGTTATTTAACTCGCGCATCCGGAGAATTGGCTTTGTCTGTTTATAAGAATTATTAATATGATTTAATGCGCTACAATAATGATGTATGTGGATGAAGTTTTTAGGACCTAATTTATTATTCCAGGAGGCATAATTGGCAGTATTTTGCTCTCGCGATCTTACTGTGCAATAGGGCGGCAGAGCGGCGTATTCCGCATCTGTTTTTGGGAATGCATACGTTACTTCAGCTAATCCGAAAAATATAATCCCGCTAAAGAATAAATATTTTAAATGTTTGATCATTTTAAGGTCTATGTAGTTTAAATTAACGTAAATGAATATAAAGTTGTTGTTGCGTTCCGTTATTTAGTAATTAGTTCCTTGGCTAATTGTGATGTAAGTTTCGGATATACCCGTCGGTAAAATCTGTTTTCTCCTACAAAGTGTACAAAAGTACCCTTATGAGCTTCATCGGAGTTGTTGCGAGTATGAACAAAGTAATCTTCAACTGGGAGGTCAACTGCACCTTGACCGCATAAGACAAGTCCGTGAACCGTCTGCTCCGCGCCCCATTTGAATATTTTGTCACCAAATTTCTCGAATAATAATTCGAAAAGTTGTTTTAGTTCATCATACTTAATAGCATCAGCTTCATAGCCTATGAAACCAGAACAAAATCCTCGTTCATATTTGTAATTACGACTAAGATTTTCGTTTATCTCGCTAAGCGATTCCGTAATCAATGTCTGAATATGCTTCCCTTGATTTTGTGTTTGATCAGCAATGATTTTGGATTTGGTTTTCCATTGGCCTTTTGGAGAACGATGGAACCACGGATCGCCACCTACCTTACACCAGTCTATCACTCTATCGGGGTATTTCAAGAACAGCGTATCAGTGTCCAGGATAACGATTCGTTTACCTTCTGAAAACAGCGTACAGTCAAACAATTTTATGTAGCTTGTGTAGCTGCTCCGGACCTTGGATAAAAATGGATCGTTTACCTGTTTGTTGAATGTTTCGTCTGCGAACTGTCGAGTGATAATTTTCACACCTGGCAGATGCTTTCGAATAAGATTCATATCCGTTTCTTCTAGGGAACCGTCATCATGAACAACAACGGCAATATCGCTATAAAAACGTAAAAAAGACTTAATCGCAAATAAGTAGGCATAGAGATACTTATGTGGGACAGCGGAATGAAATGCTGTTGGCGCGTTTGGATTAACAGGTATTGGAGGGCTCTTTTTAATTTTGCCAAAAAGAAGTGCGTCGCCATATGTATTTAGGAATGGCCCAACTCCACGAAAACTCCAGGGAATAAGTGTTTTTAGCATGTAAGCTCCGTTAGTCTATTTATTATTATGTGAATTCTTGAATGACAATCAGGTGAAATATCCTTAAAAATATTGTCCCGGGTAGGCTTTGTGTGATATGGGTTTTAGTTATTCAATATCTGCTCATACACTTTGGTAACACGTTGAACGTGCAAATCAACACTAAATGTTTGTAATGCTTTTTCCCGAGCAGCAGCTCCATATTGTAATCGCAGATTTGGATTGTTGTAAAATTGTAATATCGCGTTTGCTAGCGCTTGTGCGCTACCTGCTTCAAATAGTAGGGCGTTTATCTCATGATCAGCCATTTCCGCGGCTCCACCGTGAGCGGGAGCAACGAGTGGTCGTGCCAATGTCATTGATTCAATCACAACCGTTCCGAGTGGCTCTGGCGTGACAGATGCTGAAACCACGATATCTAGACCATTATAAACGTGAGGCATGTCTGAAGCATGTCCGGTAAATATTACCGTATCGGAAAGATTTTCTTTGTTTACACGCTCTTTAAGCTCTTTTTCATAATCGTGGCATTCGTCTGGCGTGCCGCCAACGATTAGCATTTTAAGGCCAGGGATAGTGGATTTAAGTTGCTTAGCAGCATCAAGAAAGATGCGTTGCCCTTTCCATGGGATTAACAATCCAACCAAACCAACGGCGAATTCATCGTCGCTAATGTCATAGGCATTTCGAAAGACTTTGCCATCGGCATTCATGTTTAGCTTGTCAAGTTCTAGACCGTCGTAGATAACAGATATTTTATCTGAAGAAACATCGAGTTTCTCGATTTCGTGCGCTACCCAGTGAGAGACAGAGACAAAGTAATCAGGCTTCTTGTATACCCAATGCATCATGCGAGATCCCTTTTGAGGGCCGCGCACATGTTGAACGATCGGGATGCCCAACTTTTTACCAACAAATATACCGGCACGATTGCACAACGGTTCGTTATTTAGATGGATAATGTCCGGCTCGAAATTTTTTGCGCATTTCAATAATCCACGATAGAAAGGGTAGTAGTTGACTATATCGTCAATACGAGAAAGCATTTGGTTTAAAACGAACCTAAGTCCTGGTACATATGATATCCAACGCGTTTTGAATAGTCTTTCACGCATGCTCACCACGTCGATTCGCCGATCTGGAATGTGCTGCCATGCTGACTCGTTCGCTATACCTTCGTACTCTTGACCGGTGCGACTTGTGACTACCAATGGTTCATATTTAGTTTTATCCAAGTTGCGCACTAAGTGGCGCAGGCAGATGATTGCTCCACCGTAGCCAATACCGTTTTCAACATAAAGGATGCGAGTTTTTTTTTCGTTCATATATGTATAACTATTAGTTGTCGTTGATTATTTAGCTTAGCAGTTGCTTGATTCTTCGTGCTGTCCGGATCATTGGTGTCGGCAGTAAGCAGGCTATAAAATATTTCAGAGCGCGATAGTTTAAGCGCTCTTTCAATGAGCGCCAAAAATTCGTACGAGCCTTTACATAATCGGCCATATCGAATTGCCGGTATCCTAGGTCAGTCATGGCTCGGGCGACAAAAGCGTTAGGATTTGCACCCTGACTTCTCAGTTTCTCTGCACCCCAATCCCTAGCTGCTTGCATTACCTTGATTAGGTCTACAAGCATAGGGGTAATATCCTTGGTTAGATTTGTTTCATGCTCCCGTTTCAGTTCATGCACCTTAGGCACCATAGCAATCTCGTGCTCCACTGCAATACGGCCCCATAATTCAAGGTCTTCTCCATACTTGATGTCGGATCGAAAACCTCCGGCTTTAGTCAGTACCTCGCGCTTCACCAATACGGTGCTGGTGGGGATGAAGTTCTTTTCCAGTAGTCGTCTGAGAGCATCTTGCACGGGTTTGCCATTTAATTTTTGGAAAAAGCTCAACAATCCATGATGTTCTAATAGTGATGGAATGAGTATATTGCCCTCTTTATCAGTGATCGCTGTATCAGAAGCGACTAACGCAATATCTGGACAATTATTGAAGCACATCACTTGCTCCGCCAACTTTTCGCTAGTCCATTGGTCATCAGCATCACAAAAGGCAACTAGGTCACCACTGGCCTCGGCAATACCCTTATTGCGCGCAGAAGAGGGACCGCTATTTTGTTGACGAATATATATGAGATCGCTCCCAAGTGTGTAGATTTTTTCATGAGTATCATCTGTGGAGCCGTCATCAACAATGATGATCTCGCTCACGGGATAGCTTTGCGTTCTGATGCTCTTTAGCGTATCAGGCAAAAAGTCAATATTGTTATAAGTTGGTATAACAACACTAATTGTTGGTTGCGTCAAAACTTACTACCATAATCATCAAGTCATCAAATTTTATATCGAATGGCTTTATTCCGCAAGGCGATATCTAGGCAAATATTTGTTTTATAACGATCTTTTCGCATTGTTACTACTTTTTTAACTTGTGCTTGATCATTTGATTGAATATTGGAAATCCACCATCTCTTGGCTATGAAACACAAATAGGCCTTTGGCAAAATCTCGTGCAGAGAAGGACAATGGCCTCTCTTTGAGCTGGCAAGATTTCAAGTACTTTAGGAGGCCATTAAGTGAGACTGGCAAAGCCTAGCTCACGTTGTACATTATTGCAAATATCACGCTTTATTTATTCCTGAGTACTGGCAAGAATCGATTTACGGTACACTAAGGAAAGATATCGGGCGGTATATTGCGAGAGCTGTGACATCAACAATATGGATATTCATGGGTTATCAGTAGGTGAAACAAAATTTTACTCAGTGTTAATTCTGGACTCGAGAGTATTGTGTGAGCACTGTCGGTTCGGATGAGCTATCTGCTTACCTTATTTGCCCATCAATGTTTTCGCTATGTCCTCATCAATATTCCATATTACTTCGCCGTTTGGTGTTCTTACGGCAAGCGACTTGTTATTATTGCTATTGAATATTCGAGTCATTATTTCTCCTCGTTTCTGAACTCCAGGAACTAGAATGACTAGAAATTCATCATTAGTCGATTGGTTTTGAGGGCTAACTTCTATACGCCACTTACCTGGTTCAGGTTTATTTTGTTTTTGTTTCGTTTTTTGCCATACTTTTCCATTTTCGTCATAATTTCGATCATCGACAAAAAATTCGAAACCATTCCCGCCTACTATATTTATATAGGAATATTTCGGAAGTAGTATTTGGCCCTCTACTACACTTCCTTTAGAAAATGTTGTGAAGTAATTGTTATTTTTATTGATAATGGGTTCTTCTATTGAATGTAATAACCATCGTTTACGAAATTCGCTCGAAGTAGATTCTACTTCGTCATATATAACAATATAGTCATTGCGCTTGTCATAAGCGAAGTAACGTATTAAGTTTTCGACACGTCGTGTTCGGTGAGAAAAGCTATTTTTACCAGATAATCGATTTGTGTACGCAGGGGTAAGGTCAGCGATAACTACTATGCGATCATCGTTGTCCTCGTAATGAAGGATTTCCGCAGTATGATATATGTCTTGCTTTAGTTTCCATTCATTTACATCAAGAGGTGCAGCATCAACACCCCATCCCGAACCTATTCGGCGTTGTCCTCCGTCATTTGCGAAATTTCTTTCTTTTCCATCTTCCCCGATTACCGGTATGTTGTCGTCTGGGTCGTGTATTAAAACGGTATTATGGGCAATAGTTTGATAAGTGTAATTCATGTGATGATCAGAGCCGTACTTTGGTCCATAAAGCCCGCTATCGATAGCCAGGGGGGCGCCTTTAAATATGGTAAATGCGCCCTGATCCAGATGGCTATGTGACCAGTAATTGTTACCAGCTTTAAAAGTTACATACGTAGCTTCTTCGGACCAATCACTACGAATTACAATCATCCCAATACCATCAAAAAATTTCGTTAAGGGTAACTTTGTAACAGCGTTTGGATCGTAATAATTTTCGTTTGTAAGTGGTCCCCAGGGCCACGAAGTCGGCATGTATGGTTTCGGTTTTCCTTTGAAGCTATACGCGGCTTTATGGGAGTACTCAATCGCTAATGCTAATCGGTCCGGGACATGCCGATCAAAGAATCCTGCATCTCCCCATCGAAAATGCGTACCATCGGGTCTAGTTCGATATATCAAGAAATCGAGAAAACCTCGTATACCTGATTCAGTTTTGAAGAAATCCTCTCCAGTTGCTGTCCGCCACATGTTCGGGAGCTGGTATATTGCTTGACCAATTCCGATGCCGACGTATTCGCCTCCTTCGTGCCATCCTCCATTTTTACCCATCACTTGCCGCCATAAAGGTATTACCCGGTTTTTCCACATATCTGCTGTGAAAGCCATTACAAGGTCGCCTCTTAAATCGTCTTTGTATAGCGCAATTGAGCAGGCCATAAGCGCTTGAAAGGGACTGTTATATAAATACACATTGTATGGAGATAGTTTATCTTTTCTAATGTATTCGATTAAGTAATTACAGCCTTCAACCAACTTTTCGCGCAATTGAGTTCTTTGTTGCTTGCTCCAGTAGTAGTAAAGCCAATCATAGGCTTGTGCAAGTGGTTTTCCTTGTATGTGTCCTCGCCAACCGAATTTAAGTTCCATTAGGCGAGTGAAAAGCAAATTGAGATCTTGGCTTTCCGGTTCCATGAATGCCATTTGTATAACAGATTCGAAAGCACCTTCTCCTCCTTTGGCTCTTCGGAGATGGTGAGAGATATAACCAGGATTATGGATTTTGAGTAAATTGATGTCTTGTGCGCTGGGCGCAGGGAGTCGCGGATGTTTCTCTTTGAAGTTAGGTAAAGAGACCGCTGGCAGTTTGTGCGGACTGAGCCATTCGTGTTTTGAGCTGGATGATTCAACGCTGGTATTAAGTGTGTTGAAAAAAAATACTGTGATGACTGAAATAGCTACAATAATGCTTAAGCTGGATATTAATAGTATCCTGTGCATGCTCTGGGCTGGTTTTATTGGCTCGGCGTTTATTGTTTTGTTTTCTTTCTTCTCATTTAGATTGATGAGCCAATTGCCGAATAGAAAAGCTGAACAAACAGCAATAACGGCGATAATAATGTTGGTCGGATCTGGATGTTCGCCAGCAATGAAAAATTTTCCACTCTCTATGGCTATGGAAATAATCATTGTGATTAGAGCAAGGGGTACAAGTGATGCCCTAAGAAGAGGAGTGCGCCCGGTTTTATACCACAGCCAATAGCCTACCCCAAGTGGTAGGTAGCTGGAAGCTTGTGCAAGTAAACTTTTTGCAGCTTCTGTTTCAGATGTAAAATAATGGTAGTAAAAAGGTATAAAACGAATATCTTCCAGCTTTGCTTGGGCTGCTGGAAGGGAAATCCAAGGTTTTAAAAACCAATCATTGATAAGTAATAGGGTAACCACATAAACAGGCGACCCAATAAGTAGGGCTGTGCGAATCCACCTTGCATAACGCTTTATTTGAGGTAATGTAGGCAGGCTCTGAATATGGCTGCCGATATAGATACCGAGAGTTTTCGTAATCACAGATGTAGCGGTCGTTACGCCTGAAGCAAGAAAAAAATGTATTGCCTCCAATGCTAGAGCGATAGATAAGCTTAATAATATCTTGATGGATCGAGGTGTTAAGTATATTGAAAAAATAAGCTTAGTTAACAACACCCCTATCGGGATAGCTGCAGCAAATTCGATTAGCCATTGGCTGCTGCAAGCAGCTAAGTTCCCGCATTCACTGAATCCCCAGCCATCCAAATTTTCTCTTATTTTCCACTGGAATTCTGCAATAGAGATCAGGAAGTCAAATGGGAAAAGTGAGGAAAATAGGTAGATAATCGCATAAATAACAAGCGCTGCTGTTAGCGCAGTTTGATCCGGATTAAATATATCTCTGAATAGTTTTTTAAGGCGTTGGTGTCCGTAAAACCATATCATTAAACCAAGCGATGTTCCGATGCTTTCTGCGATTAAATCATTTTGAGATACGGTACGTGGTGAAAAAAAGAGTTGTATAAATTCAATACCTACTGCAAGAAGGATCGATAGAGTTGCAGAAATTCCTATGGTAAGAATTTTTAACTTATTACCTATAATCTGCTCAACCAAAGCTGCTGTTAAATAAGCAAACGGAATATAAAGTAGAATATTAGCAATCCAGTCAGCGCGAGATACAATACCCAAATCTAAGTACTGAATGTCACGAAATAGATCAATTGCTTCTTCTAGCGACCGCTCGCGTAGCTCAAAGGGAATTAGACTGCCATATACGATTGCAAGCCCCCACAGCATCCAGAGCAAAAAATAGCTATAATTGTTTTTTTTCATTGTTAACTGTGTCGACTATTGGGTCTAAGTTCTTATCCGCTTGAAGGGTATATTAGTAAAGTTTAATGTTTTGGCAAAGCTGGTTCGACATAGCGATTTCAAAATGAAATACTCGGTAATTCTTTTAACGTCAACAGATTAGCATAAAGTTGTTTTCATAACGATATTCCGAGGAATATAGACATATTTTATAACACTGTCTTTGCTGTGGGTACTGATATTTCTCTTCTGCAAAACCTGAAAAGCAAGCTGTTCGTTAACAAATAGTAGCATATGCTGTTTTTACAGATAAGCTAATCATGACGTAACAGGAAGAATAATTTTGAACAGAGTTTGCTGAATGCTCCCGTCTAATTGGCTAATCCATTTGCCCTGATGTCATAATTGGATCTCTTTCCCAACGATGCCAAAATGAAAACGAACACAAATGACAATCTGCCTGTTGCAATAAGAACCGTTAAAAAAGACAAATAAGTAATGCTGGCAAACAGGCAGTGTCGTTTATCATTCGTAGCCAGACCTGTAGATTATTGTTTTGTTAATATGATTTGAGCTGCGGGGTAGAATGTATGCGTAATCGATATAACTTCTATCAAACAACACAATTCCAAATGTACTGATGAAAAATTATAAAGATAATTTGGAGATTTTATAATGGTAGTGATTTGAAAATTGGATGTTGAGTGAATCTAATGGCAAAACTCACTTCCTTCTTCCCATGAAAGTTACTTCTAGTGTATTTGAAAATCGTATATCGTCCAAGCCGGAAGCAATATGATAACATTCACGAAGATATAGCCTGGCATGGTCGGTTCAAGTATCATAAAAGAGCCTAATAACTAGGTTCTCAGTAGGTGCAGGTAATAATGGCATTAATAGATGAAGTAAAAAACGTTTTAGCTGAGGTGCTGCAATTGGGAGATATAATCGATACTTTCGATGCAGATACACTTATATTGGGTAGTATTGCGGAATTTGATTCAATGGCTATTGTGTCGGTTATAACTGCGCTTGAAGAGTACTTTGGTTTTGAAGTTGATGATGATGAAATTGAAAGCGAAACGTTCGAATCACTTGGTAGCTTAACTGATTTTGTGCAGAGAAAATTAGACGATTTAGCTTAACCCGGATAATTTATGAAATATCCGGGTTAGGTGTTAAGTAGTGAATTTATCTGTATGAAATTAAGCAAATTGCTGATTGAATTTGCTGAGAAAGAGCTTGTAATCATCTGCAGGTAGTTGATTAATCCCGGCAGCAGCCTGTCTCCCCCCTCCTGTTTCAAACTGTCTACATAAGTTATCAGCACCGGTTTTTGTAGCGAGAGGTGCGCGTACACTAACCAGATAACTACTATTATCCTGTTCTGTTAACAATGCGTGCGCTCTTTCGGGATGTACTTTGCATAGCGAATTTGCAAATACCCCGGATACTCTGCGAGCCCAAGCTTGATTGGGTAGAATATATAAGGCGGTGTGATCCGTTGTATATTCTGGTTTTAAGCTGCTAGCTTTAGCGAGATCTTCTGAGTAACCTGCTTGTAGAATATGACTGGTTTCGCTTTCCTTAATAAAGTCTAAGGGATTTTTAAAGGGGCGAATCAGATTTACCAAATCATCAGGTTTAAAGTGTAAATCAGCTTCAGAAGCACCATAAGCATTATAATTTATGGCAACTCCTAAATCTTTCAACATTTCAATCTCAGAATCTGTCAGGTTAGTATGTTGTGCCAAGCCCATTGCTTTTTCATCAAAGTTGTCGCCGAATGCACCAACAATTGCCCACAAGCGATGAGTACCTGATAAATATGCGTCGACAATCAAGCTTGTGCAAGTATCTCGAGCGGTATCGATATATGTGTTAAGTTTTGAATGTGTCGGCATATCGCCTGCGAAATGGTGATCGAAGTAATCAATCTGAATGTCTTTTTCAAGTAATCGAATTACGTCTGATCGGTTTTTATCAAAAGAGATATCTAACACTGTGATGGAGTCTGAAGAATTGCCATCAATGTTTTTAAGTAGCTGTATGTCGCGTTTTACACCAGTGATTAAAGCGCTTTGCTTAGGTTCGGCTAATCTCAATTGTTGAAGGGCGCAAATACCATCTGCGTCACCATTAAATACATCGTAATGAGTCATTGTTTTTCTCTAAAGAAACATCACCTTCAATCGAGAAGGTGATGTATACGTTGTGTTACTTAATAAATCCCAACTTTTCCAGTTTTAAAATAATTCGTTGAGCAGCTTCATCTGGCGTGCAATCAGTTGTATCAATTTTAATTTCGGGATTTTCAGGTGTCTCGTAGGGGTCACTAATACCGGTAAATTCTTTAATAATACCGGCTCTAGCTTTTGCGTATAGGCCTTTGCGATCACGATCCTCGCAAACTTCTATTGACGTGGCAATGTGAACTTCAATGAATCCACCGTTTGACGTAATCATCTCTCGTACTTTTCGACGAGTCGCTTTATAAGGGGCGATCGGTGCACAAATGGCAATTCCACCATTCTTTGTGATTTCACTCGCCACATAGCCGATTCGTTCAATGTTTATATTCCTGTGCTCTTTTGAAAAGCCAAGCTCGCTGGAAAGATGTTTTCTGACTAGGTCGCCATCAAGTAATGTGACTCTGCGATTGCCTGCTTCCAAGAATTTAACTAATAGCGCGTTAGCAATGGTTGATTTTCCGGAGCCAGATAATCCTGTGAAAAAGATAGTGAAACCTTGTTTATGTTTTGGCGGGTGAGTTTTTCGTAGCTCTGCTACAACTTCTGGGAAGGAGAACCAACTAGGAATTTCGAGGCCTTCCTGAAGGCGTCGTCGAAACTCCGTTCCTGATATGTTGAGTACAGACTCATTTTCTTTAACTTCTGAAATAGGGTGATATTCCGCTTTATCCTCAACGTAAACCATGGCTTCAAACGGAACCATATCAATTTCGAGTTCATCTTTATATTTTTTCACTAAGTATTGAGCATCGTAAGGCCCGTAAAAATCATCTCCTTGTGAATTTTTCCCAGGGCCGGCATGATCTCGACCGACAATAAAGTGGGTACATCCATAATTTTTTCGAATGATGGCGTGCCAAACTGCTTCTCTTGGGCCTGCCATACGCATGGCTATTGGCAGCAAGCTAAGCATTGTTGTTTGTGCAGGATATTGCGATAAGATGTGTTGATAGCAACGTACTCTGGAATAATGATCTATATCTCCAGGTTTGGTCATTCCGACTACCGGGTGGATTAGTAGATTTGCTTCTACTTGCTGTGCTGCTCTGAAAGTAAGCTCCTGATGAGCTCTATGCATCGGGTTTCGTGTTTGAAATGCGACAACTTTCCGCCAACCTTTTTTCTGAACAGCTGCCCTAAGCTCTGCTGGCGTATTTCGTAGGCCATTGAAGTCGTAATGTGTGGGGAGTTCCACACCTTTTAATTCACCACCTAAATTAACATTTCCTGCATCATTGTATAAGTATGATACAGCTGGATGGTTTTCGTCGTCAGCGCCATAAGTTTTAATCGCTTCATTTTTTTTATCAACAGTCCATTTGTCTGAAACTTTCATTGTGGCGATCAATACACCTTCTTCATCTCGAAGTGCAATCTCATCTCCTGTGGATATATTAGCTGCAAAATCTACTGAAACGTCCAGGGTGATTGGCATTGTCCATAAGATACCGTTCGCCAATCTCATATTATCGAGAACTGAGAGATAATCTTTTTCGTTTAAAAAACCATCAAGCGGTGAAAATCCTCCGCATAGCAACAATTCAACATCACAGAGTTGTCTATGCGTTAAATCCCAGGACGGATAGTTCTTCGCTCGTTCTCTCTCTTTAGAGGCTTCGTCTGGGGATAAGTAAAGATTTTTTAATTCGCCACCGTGTGGCTTGATAAGAGATGTCATTATTGTTCCTTGAAGAGAGTTTTGGTTTAATTAGCCCGGATAGTTCATGAATTTACGAATTTTTCGTGCAGTGAATTGATTTTACATATGATTTTCTGATTGAGCGCCGGATTGGAGTGTCCGGTCAAATGAAGAAAATTATTATATGGAATCAAAGAACAAGCGAGAAAGTGTAAGATTCATGAATAATCTGGGTTAGGTGTAATAAATAAATTATATCAATGTATTTTTCGATATCATAGTAATTCCGGGTGTAAAATTGGGGGTGATCCCTTTTGGGGCATTACTTAAGCTGTGATTTTTTAAAAAAATGCCTCAACTATAAATAAGCGATATTACAAAGGAGCGACTATTTTACATGGAAATTGGTGCTTGGTTTGCTCTATTGGTCATTGGAGTTTGCTTTTGTTTAATGGCTTTTACTCGTTGGGCTGCAGATGTAGTGCTGATGGCTGGTGTAGGCTTGTTTCTTGTGACAGGTATTCTATCCCCTGAGCAAGCGGTGTCAGGTTTTTCAAATGAAGGTGTTATTACAGTAGCATTACTTTTTATTGTGTCAGCTGGATTAAAAGAGACTGGAGCGATAAGTTGGATTGCGCAAAATTTATTTGGACGTCCTCAATCTCTTGCTCATGCTCAATTTAGGATAATGACTCCAGTAGCAATTATGAGTGCACTGTTAAATAACACACCTATTGTTGCAATGATGATCCCCGCAGTAAACGACTGGGCGAGAAAATATCAACTCTCCGTCTCGAAGCTATTGTTGCCCCTAAGTTATGCTGCCATTGTTGGTGGCACTTGTACATTGATTGGAACTAGTACCAATCTAGTAGTTAATGGTCTTGTTAAAACAGAAACTGATTATGTTACCGGTTTTGGAATGTTTGAGCTGATTTGGATTGGCGGGCCGTGTGCTGTAATAACGATTATTTATGTTCTGATTAGCTCCCGATGGTTATTGCCTAATCGCAAGCCAGTTATCGATTATTCAGATAATGTTCGGCAGTATGTTACAGAAATGTTAGTGGAGCCGCAAAGCCCATTAATTGGTAAAACTATAGAGCAAGCTGGTTTGCGTCATCTGCCTGGTGCATATTTGATCGAAATTGAGAGGGGAGATCGCATTTTACCAGCGGTATCACCAAAAGAATTACTTTTTGCAAATGATCGCCTGGTTTTTGCTGGTGTGGTTGATTCAATGGTTGATATGCAAAAGATACGAGGACTTTCCCCCGCTACAGATCAATCGTTTAAATTACAGTCTTTAGAAAAAGAGAGATGCTTGATTGAAGCGGTAGTATCTGATACCTGTCCATTGGTTGGGAAAAGCATAAGAGATGGTCGGTTTCGTAGTTATTATAGTGCTGCTGTCATTGCAGTAGCTCGTAATGGGGAGCAACTGCAAAAGAAAATAGGTGATATTGTGTTGAGGGCTGGTGATACTCTATTGTTAGAAACCGGGCATGATTTTTCCGATCAACATAGAAATTCTAGAGACTTTTTCTTGGTAAGCAAAGTCGATGATTCCACTCCTCCTCGCCATGAAAGAGCTGGAATAGCTATCGCTATATTAATGTTGATGGTGATTTTTGTCACTTCTGAAGTTGTAACTATGCTTGAGGGTGCATTAGTCGCTGCTTTACTAATGATCTTCACGAAATGCATATCTGCGAATAATGCAAGGCGTTCCCTGGATTGGACCGTTTTAATTGTTATTGCTGCTGCATTTGGAATAGGTGAGGCGATGATGGCAAGCGGGGCTTCTGCAGGGATAGCCAAATGGCTTTTGGCTGTGGCTGTGGGAGATCCTTATTTTGCGCTTGCAATAGTTTTTAGTATTACTGCAATATTGACGTTAATGATAACAAATAATGCTGCAGCAGTGCTGATGTTTCCTGTCGCGATTGCAATGGCTGCACATTTAGACGTTAGTTTTTTACCATTTGTAATTTGCGTTATGATTGCGGCATCAGCAAGTTTTGCAACCCCCATTGGCTATCAAACAAATCTTATGGTTTTTGGTCCTGGTGGATATCTTTTTAAAGATTTTGTGATAATCGGTATGCCACTGACTATAATAGTTGGAGTTGTAACGGTTATCCTTGCTCCTATTGTCTGGCCATTTTAAATAATATGATAGAGTTAAGTGGTTGTCGTATAATTTAAAAATGTTGTTTTGGAAAAGTAAAACATTAACGTGGTTCAACGCTTAAGTTAAAATCTCCATTGCACTTGGATGGCTTAAAAAACGTTCGGGGCTTGCAGTGTACCCATAAGCTCCCGATTGAAAAACAACAATGAGGTCACCGACATCTGCTTCAGTTAATTCCATTTTATTGGCCAGAATATCCAGTGGTGTACACAAAGGACCGACAACGTTAACGATTTTTTTATTGCCATTAATTTTATTCCCAATGACAACAGGGTAGTTTTTTCGAATTACCTGCCCAAAATTTCCCGATGCAGCAAGATGATGATGCAGTCCACCATCGGTAATTAAATAAGTTTCACCTCGTGATATTTTTTTGTCGATAACTCTGCAGACATATACTCCAGCTTCGCCAACAAGGAAGCGTCCTAATTCCATCACGATTTCCGCTTCAGGCAGGTTTTGTTTTACGGTGGGGAGAAGTTGTTTTAGGTTTTCTGATATTGGTTGAAGGTCAATGCGTGTGTCACCTGGAAAATAAGGTATGCCGAGCCCGCCACCAATATTAAGTAATTTAGGGGGGGTGGGCGCATACTCGGTTAGTTGACCGGCCAGTTCGAATGTTTTGTTATGCGCGTCAATAATACTTTCTGCGCTTAGGTTTTGTGACCCGCTAAAAATATGAAATCCATAAAATTGAATGGGAAGCTCAGCAAGTTTTTTAATCATTGCTGGAACCCGTTCCGCATCGACACCAAACTGTTTTGGGCCGCCGCTCATTTTCATGCCAGAAGCTTTAAGTTCAAAATCGGGGTTTACGCGAATGGCAACTTTAGGTACTAAACATATTTGCTCAGCAAGTGTGGCAATCCGTACCATTTCAGTTTCGGATTCCATGTTGATGACGATTTCTGCAGCTATGGCTTGTTTTAATTCTTTATCGGTTTTGCCTGGCCCGGCAAAGCTGATGTGCTTGTGCGGCATTTCTGTGTCAAGTGCAATTTTCATTTCGCCGGCAGAAGCTACGTCAAAACCGTCAACCAGTGCTGACATCAGTTGCACAATTGCGGGCATGGGATTGGCTTTAATCGCATAATGTAAGTGTATATCTTCCGAAAAAGCGTTCCTCAACGATGCTGCACGCTCTTTAATTAAGCGCCGATCGTACGCGTAAAAAGGTGTCTGTCCAACTTGTTGTGCCAGTTGAGTAAGGGGTGTTCCACCGATTTGTACGCAATTATTTTTGACAGAAAATTGATCCATCTGGACATGTTTAGGTTTTTCCTTCATTGGTTTTCGTCCTGGAATCGATTTTTGTGTGGCTGCGCCAATTGTTTGCGGTCTATTTTTCCGTTGGGATTTTTAGGCATTAGCGCAATTATTTCAATATGCGCAGGCATCATGAAATTTGGTAATTGTCTTTTACATACAGTTAGAATTTGTTCAGCAGCCTCTTCTTGAGCAGTCTCTTCTTGAACTGTCGCAATAACAACTATCGCTTGTCCTAGCGTGGGGTGAGGTATTCCGAGTGCAGCAACTTCTGATACCAATCCTGTTGCATAAACTACTTCTTCTATTTCGGTAGGGCTTACTCTGTATCCGGAGGTTTTAATCATGTCATCTTTTCTGGCAATGAAATAAAGATAACCTTCTTCATCCATTTTAACGGTGTCACCAGACCATACTGCGATTTCAGTTAAAGTAAGTCCGTTTTCTTTTGCTGGAACTGGTTTAAAGTGTTCTGCTGTTTTTTGAGAGGCATTCCAGTAGCCAAGAGAAACCAGGGAGCCACGATGTACCAACTCACCGGGTTCTCCTACCGCACAAGGGCTGCCATCGGCGCGCACTACCATTACTTCAGCATTTGGGATGGCTTTACCCATTGATGTAGGTCGTTTGTCAATTTCACTTGGCGGTAAATAGGTTGATCGAAATGCTTCAGTTAAACCGTACATCAAAAAGGTTTCAGTATTTGGTAGCGACTTGCGTAGGGAAGTAAGCGTCGCTTGAGGCATCGCTCCGCCTGAGTTAGTGATATAGCGAAGGGTTTTTGATGTGTTTCCCCAATCTAGATTTGCTAATTGATTCCACAATGGCGGCACGCCGGCTAAACCAGTAATTGCATATTTTTCGATAGTTTTAATTACGTCTCGCGGTAGTAAATAATCTAACATGGTAACGCTCGCGCCAACATGAAATGCAGTTGTTAGTTGGCTTAAGCCATAATCAAAACTGAATGGAAGAACTGCAAGTAAATTATCTACTGATGAATTATTTAAATATTCAGCGACACTTTTCGCTCCGGCTATTATGTTTTTATGGGAGAGAACAACACCTTTTGGTTTTCCGGTGCTGCCAGATGTATACAAGATTGCTGCAATGTCTGAATCAATGCGCAGGTGAGGATTATAAATTTCGGTTCTTGAAGCTGTAGCAAAGTGTTGTGTTTTAAAGCGCTGTTTTACATCAAAATCAAGTTTGTTGTTAACATCAATAACTGTCATCAGGTCGTGACAATTATTTAGAAATTCTTGTAGTTGGGCTAGCCGATCATGTGACGAAATTAATATTCGAACATTACAGTCTTTAAGTATGTACGTTACTTGCTCGGGTTTTAATAAAGGGTTGATGGGCACAAACACAGCGCCAGAGTACGAGACCGCAAAGAAAGAAATAACCGTTTCAAATTGTTTTGGAAGGTATATGGCTATTCTTTCTCCTGATGATATTCCCAGTTCTAGAAGCGCCTGCCCAAAGGATAGTATTTCTTTATTTAGGGTTTGGTAGTCAAGGGATTCTCTTTTATAGTTTAGCGCCGTCTGGCTAGGTGATCTGGCTGCTGAAAGTTCGATAAATTCGTGAAGTTGTTTGGGCATAAGGTCTTGTTTTTATTTCTTTATCATCCACGTGATTTTTGCCAGCTTTGAGAGAAAGGGGCTTCTCCAAAAAGCAAGGGCATTGCCAGAAAATCCAATTATGCGGTATATTTTAGGAGGAAATGTCTAGAAATTCTATGTTTACATTGAAAAATTGTAATGTTGAAAGTTTCTAATTATCTAATAACGTATTTCGGCGTAGGAAGAGAAAGCGGGAAATATTTCATATAAGTTTTATAATTCTTCGGGATCATTTTGAGTGTTTATAAATACATGTTGTATAATGATCACTATATTTTAAAATATCTTGTCGTAAACTTTTACAGTGTGAATATATTTGTGTGATTTGTTTAGGCAGCTGTTTTTAATTGGCAATAAAAACAAAGCGTTGCGATTTTCAATGTAAGTGGATCGATATTTGCTTGCTCTATCTGAGTAAGTGGTTTTATATCTTGTGAGCTATAAAGATGAAAGATAAAAAAATTAAAGATAAACATAATAGAGATTCTTCAGTTGATCTTTCTAAGCGTCGCTTGACTAAAGTTGGACTGCTTACATCGACTGTTGTGGCTTCAGTTTCTGGAAAGTCGGCATTTGCCGCAGTTGGGGCGACAAATAATTGCACTGTTTCCGGTAACATGTCTGGTAATATTTCACGTGACACATTACTAGATCCCTGTGAAATTAAATATAGTGGTCATACACCGGGTTTTTGGAAGAATCGCCCAAGAGAGTGGGTGGGGACTGGGTTGGTGCCTAACTATTGTGACTATACAGCTGCAGGGATTCATCCTGCCTGTAACAAGTATGATTTTGATACGACCTTCAATTCTGATCCGCTTTTTTCTGCGGAAGCCACGGTTTTTGGCGACGTGTTTGGTGGATTGCGTTATGGCTCAAGTACTTGCACTGAAGTCCTATGGTTTTTTGTAAAGAATAAATCTTCTGAGCACGCTCTGGGGGCTCATGTTGTAGCCGCTTATTTAAATTCCTATTACTATTACGATGTTAACCCTGCAGTTAGCCAGTTTCCTTATTCCCAAGATGATATCAAGGCGCTATATACAGACTATCTTAATGGTAATCTGTCGGAAATTCTTTTAAAAGATGTGTTGGTTGCTTTGAACGAAATATCTGGAGATACTGATCCAAGTTGGTGGGATGCTTGATCCTAGCTGCTAGTTATTACTCCAAAGTTTTTATATGTCATTCCAAAATATTGTTTACTAATATTATTGCAGTGTAGTTCTTACTATGACTAAGGTATGGAGTGCTGTATCCCCGGATCTTTTTCAGCTAAAAGAATGGGAAGGTGAAGGGGTTTTGTATCTGGCTGATTCTGGTGATACCCACCTGTTAAATCAAGTAGGCGTCCAAGTCCTGATGATACTTAAGGATAAACCTTTTGAGTTGAGTGAATTAGTCGAGCAGTTAAATCAGTCAATATATCCGAATAGCGAACGGATCACAGATAATATGATATCAGGGGTGCTTACTGAGCTGTATTATTTGGGTGTGTTAACTAAAGTGAAATCGTGAATATAGGCTCGATTCCACAAATAGATTTGCTGAAGACTATACAAAATGAAGGTGTAGTATTTCAGGTTGCAGGCTTTACAATTAAGCTTCAATCCCCTTTCCCTGAAGTATCTAAAAACATCCATAAGCTCTATTCTGATTACCCCCTTGCTGAGCAAGGTTCGTTTATAGACTTTCATATGAAAGTTGCTCCTCCCAAAGGTTTGCGGCGCTGGTATCGCCCACAAGTTGAATTTCACTTAGATGGTTTTCGACCCTTTAAGCCCCTGCCTCAAGATCAAGCATATGCCATGTTTGAATGGTCACTAAACTGGTGCATTGCTAATCATATGCATAACTATTTTATTGTTCATGCGGCTGTTGTGGAAAAAGAAGGGAAGTGCATTATTTTCCCTGCCCCGCCAGGGTCAGGAAAGAGTACTCTTTGTGCAAGTTTAGTTATGAGTGGATGGCGGTTACTTTCTGATGAATTGGCTTTGGTAGATCGTAACGCTGAGAATGTATTTCCTATTCCCCGACCTATTAACTTAAAAAATGCATCAATAGATATTATTCGCGCTCGTTATCCCGGCGCTATTTTTGGTCCTATCATAAAAGATACCGCTAAAGGAACCGTTTCTCATCTTAAGCCTCCGGCTACAAGTGTACGTTTGGCGTCTCAATTATCGAGGCCGGCATGGGTTATTTTTCCTAAATATCAAGCTGGCTCAATTACAAAGCTTGAAAAAAAGTCTAAAGCACAGACTTTTATGGGAGTAGCGCAAAATGCATTTAACTATACTGTGCTCGGCAGTGAGGGGTTTGATACGCTTGGACGGTTAATAGATGGCTGCGATTGTTATGATTTTTGCTATAGTGACATTGATGAGGCTATAGAGACTTTTCAATCATTACTTGATTCAAAATAAATGGATATTTCAAAAAACAAGCTTGCAGAGTTATTGCGCTCGCCTGAAAAAATGGATCAATTTAATCTCTCTGATTGGGATGTAATCATACGTCAAGCTCGCGCTTCAAATTTGATGTTTAAGCTCTATCACTTGTTTGAACAAAAAAACGATCTAGGAAAAGTGCCTCTTGAAGCAAGACGACATCTTGAGGCTAGTCGTCATCTTGGGGCGAATTTGCATCATTCGGTTTTTCTCGAAGTTGAGTATATAAACTCAGCGCTCAAGTGCATAGGTTTGCCCGTAGTTTTACTCAAAGGTGCTGCTTATGTCATTAAAGGTGCTGAAGCTGGAAATGGTAGATTGTTTTCTGATATTGATATTTTAGTGGAGAAAAACCATTTGCCGGAAGCGGAAAAAATATTTAAGCAGCACGGATGGTTTGCAAGTAATTATGATGAATATAATGATCGCTACTATCGTTCGTGGATGCATGAAATACCGCCACTAACCCACGTTAAAAGGGATTCTGTGCTTGATGTACATCATGCGATTATTCCTCCTACAGCAAATCTAAAACCTGATACATCTAAGTTATTTAATTGCATCGAGCAAGTTGATGGTTTGGAAAATGTGTTTACACTTTCCTCTATTGACATGGTGTTACATAGTGCCGTTCATCTTTTTCAAGATGGAGAGTTAGAGCATGGTTTTAGAGATCTTGTCGATTTAGATGCGTTAGCAAGAGAATTTTCAGCGCAAGACTCAAGCTTCTGGGAAAAGCTGGTAAGTCGAGCTCAAGAGTTGGGTTTGCAGCGCCCACTTTATTATGCGATAAGATATACGCGACGATTTTTAAATACGCCAATTTCTCAATTGGGGTTGCACGGAAGTGAAGAAGGTAAACCATCTTTTCCGAAGTTGATGGATTTTTTATTTGAAAGAGCTTTAATGCCAGCGCATTCAACATGTGATGATAGCTTTACTGCATTGGCGCGCTGGGTGTTGTACATTCGCGCACACTATCTTCGTATGCCTTTATCCTTGCTGCTCCCACATTTGATTCGAAAAGCATATATGAAACGTGTGGAAAAAAATAAAGCAGCCACTGCTCAGTAAGTTATTTTTTAACTGTAAATTGATCAAATTATGACTCTCAGGAGTCGCAGAAAGTTTGATTTTGGTTGGTAGGAACTTATTGAATTGATTGAAAGTCGTTGACCTCAGGGTTTTTGCTTGATATATCTTTACTTCGCGCAGAACATATTTAAAATAACGTGCTTAAATATTTTTTTCATTTGCAAGTTTGCCGATCAGCTTGCATGGTTATTAAATAGACGGTTAAGGGATGGGTTTTAAGAGATGATGAATACATTAAGAGCAGTATCTGTATTTTTTGCATTGATATCTGTTGCAGGAGTAGCTTCTGCGGGAGGAGACGCAAAAGCTGGTGGACCGAAATCAGAATTGTGTCAAGGTTGTCATGGTGCTGATGGGATGAGTGTTAATCCGGAATGTCCAAGTCTAGCAGGGCAAAAACCAGGCTATATCTACAAGCAGCTTGAAGATTTTATTAATGGTAAGCGCCACAATGATACTATGTCAGCAATGGCTGCTTTGGCTGGCACGCCGCAAGATATGAAAGATATCGCTGCGTATTTTGCTTCGCAAAAATCAATGAGTGGTGATAACTACATGTTGGCTCCTAAGCCAGATAACAAGAAAAGTATTTCTAACGGTAAAAAGCTTTTCATGAATGGAAATCCACGTACTGGCTTGTACGGATGTGTTAACTGCCATGGTAAAAATGGTAAAGGCAAATCCGCAACAAATCAGGTATTCCCTGTTATTGGTGGCCAAAGCAAAGGGTACTTGGCTAAGCAATTGAAGGATTTTCGTGCAGCAACAAGAACAAACGATCCTGCAAATATGATGATGGATATTGCTAAAAAATTGACTGACGCTGAGATTGACGCAATTACTGATTATTTAGCTTCTTTATAAGTTTAAATAGTTTGAATAAAAAAAGGCGGACTTTTCTAGTCCGCCTTTTTTATTGCTACACATATTATTCTGAAATGTTATGGTTTTGCATCTGAAAGAAACTCAATAAGTGCTTTTTGTGAATGTAACCGGTTTTCTGCCTCATCGAATACAACACTTTTAGGGCCGTCGATAACTTCCTTGCAGACTTCCTCACCTCTGTGTGCTGGCAAGCAGTGCATGAATAGAGCATCTGTTTTTGCTTTCGCCATTAATTCACTGTTGACTTGAAAACTGCTAAATACTTGTTCACGGTGATTCTGTTCATTTTCCTGCCCCATGCTTGCCCACACGTCGGTTACAATCAGATCGGCGTCTTTTGCCGCATCTGAGGGTTTGTTGGTTAGAGAGACATGGTCGTCGGCATTTTTCACAATATTTTCTTGTGGCTCAAATCCTTTTGGTGTTGAAACATTTAAATGAAAATCAAATTGTTTTGCAGCGTTAATATAGGAATGGCACATATTGTTGCCGTCACCAATCCAAGTGACAGTTTTGCCTTGTATGCTACCTCTATGTTCGACGTAGGTTTGAATGTCCGCAAGTAATTGGCATGGATGGTACATATCAGTTAATCCATTGATAACAGGTACTGAAGAATATTCTGCGAATTTTTCTAATTTGTTATGCTCAAAAGTGCGAATCATAATAATATCGATCATGCTGGAGAGTACACGAGCTGAATCTTCGATTGGTTCTCCTCTGCCGAGCTGTGTATCTCTTGGGGAAAGAAATATAGCCTGTCCGCCCAGCTGAATCATTCCCGCTTCAAATGATACGCGTGTACGTGTTGATGATTTCTCAAACACCATACCGAGTACTTTGTTTTTAAGCGGCTCATATATAGTGCCTGCTTTGTGCATGGCCTTGAGCTCTATAGCGCGGTTGATGATTTGATTGAGCTCTTCTTTGCTGAGGTCATTCAGAGTTAGAAAGTGACGCACCATATTTTATCTCGATATAAACGCTTTTACGATTTGAGTTAGAGTAGAAACTAGCTCATCTGCTTGTACTTTTTCCATATTTAATGGTGGAAGTAAGCGAACAACTCTCTCGGCAGTAACATTAATTAATAGGTTGTTTTCAATTGCAAGGCTGACTAGTTCTGCGCATGGGCGGTCTAATTCAATACCAATCATCATTCCCAGGCCTCGAATATCGATGACCTCAGATGTTTCCGAAAAACTGGCTTTAAACTGTGAGACTAAATATTCACCAGTGTTTTTAGCTTGGACGTGTGTGTTTTCTTTTTCATGGGCTGCAAGCGTAGCAGAGGCTACGTGACAGGCTAGCGGATTGCCGCCATAGGTTGAGCCGTGATTTCCTGGCTTGAAAACTTCTGCTGCTTTTCCTTTCGCTAGACAAGCACCGATAGGGAAGCCATTGCCCATGGCTTTAGCAATTGTCATGATATCTGGTGTAATACCGCTGTGCTGATGAGCAAACCATTTGCCTGTTCTGCATATGCCAGTTTGAATCTCATCAAGCATCATTAGCCAGCACTGCTACAACATTTTTGTTGTTTTTTGCAACTTCTCGAATCGCATCTACATCATTAAATGGAACGCGAGCAAAGCCGCTCACCAGAGGTTCGAAGCCAGCCTGAATTTTTCTATTACCCGTGGCTGATAGCGTGGCAAGTGTTCGGCCGTGAAAGCTGTTGTCTGCAACAATAATTGTTGGTGTTTGAATGCCTTTGTTATGGCCAAACATTCGGGCGATTTTGATAGCAGCTTCGTTTGCTTCTGCCCCGGAGTTTGTGAAAAATGCAGAATCCATATCAGTGAGGGAGCATAATTTCCCTGCTAATGTTTCCTGTGCAGGAATACGATAGACATTTGAGGTGTGGATTAGCGTTGCCGATTGTTCGCATATTGCTTTACTAACAGTAGGGTGTGCATGACCTAAAGAGCAAACGGCAATTCCGCAGAGTGCGTCTAAGTATTTCTTCCCTTCACTATCCCAGACATAGGAGCCAGCCCCTTTTACGAGCGATATTGGCTGCCTACCATAAGTATTCATTAAATTATTTGTAGTCATTTTTCTTGGATTCATGGAATAAAAAAGCGGCTAAAGTAGCCGCTAATTGTAGCCATCCGCTTGGCAATGTTACCAAGCAGGATGTGAAATATGGCTATAAAGGTGTTACGTTTTCAGCAGATGGGCCTTTAGGGCCTTGAGTAACTTCGAATGTTACCTGCTGACCATCTTTTAACGTTTTACGTCCATTTGCATTAATTGCACGGAAATGAACAAATACATCATCACCGTTTTCACGCTCAATAAAACCAAATCCTTTATCATCGTTAAACCATTTAACAACACCAGAAACTAACTCAGACATACAAACCTCGATTTAAAATACACAACTATATTGTGCGACAAAAAATAAAAAACCTACTCAGTGTGAAATAGGTGCGGACTAGTTCTATCATTCGGATACTCTGCAAGCTTCTACAGCACTCTGCCATTAGTTGCATTTGAAAGTTACATTCGAAAGCAAGTATCAGCATAAAAACTCTATATCATATAGAGAATCCGGATGTTTGAGCCTAAAATCTACAATTCTAAAATGTGTCTAGCAATGCAACGCAACGCATGGACAGGCCTTTAACTTGAATATTGACTCGAATTGGGAAATCCCAATTAGTATCATACGAACCAAGGTGTAATTCTAGACCGGAATAACCGAAGACGCAAATAACTTGATAGGAATCGAGGGATTTTTACAGTAAGGAGCTTGTTCAAGAATGTTGTGTTTAACTACAAACTCACAGAATCAACCAAAAAATTTTAATAAATGATAAAAGGTTTTGTATTGTTTCGCTTATTTGTTATTGCGACTGACATTCTCGAACAGGCTTTTGTGGATTGGATTTTCATCAATCCCGTCAATAAATATCTTATTTTTCGAAATTACTGGCAACAAAATCCCAGTTTACAAGGTTCCAAAATGCTTCAAGATACTTAGGTCGTGCATTACGGAAGTCTATATAATAAGCATGTTCCCAAACATCGCACGTTAATAGTGCAGTTTGGCCATCTGTCATGGGGGTGCCAGCATTGCTTGTACTACTTAGTGCGATGCTCCCGTCTTTGTTTTTCACTAACCAGCCCCAGCCTGAGCCAAAAGTTGTAATTGATGTTTTGGAAAACTGGTCTTTAAAGGCATCAAAAGAACCAAAGGTGCTATTTATAGCATCGGCAAGTGCACCCGTTGGTTGGCCGCCGCCATTGGGGCTTAAACAATTCCAATAAAATGTATGGTTCCATATTTGAGCTGCATTATTAAACAAGCCTCCAGAAGATTTTAAAACAATATCTTCCAAAGACATATCTTCAAAATCAGTGCCCTTAATTAGGTTATTTAAGTTAGTGACATAGGTTTGGTGATGTTTTCCGTAATGATACTCGAGTGTCTCTTGGGAAATATGAGGTGCTAGCGCGTCCATAGCATAAGGTAGTTCAGGAAGTTTGTGCTCCATTGCGATTCTCCGTGAGTAAAGTGCTTAGAGGGGACATCATTATTGTAGGCTTAGTCTAAGAAAACGACTGAAACAATGCAAGCCTGATTAAAAGCGTCGGTTATTTGGTTTGAGCTATATGGTACACTTAGGGCCATGGACGCCATTGAATTGAGTATATTTTCTAGTCGAATTGCAGCGATTTGCGATGAAATGGGGGCGGTACTGCAACGAGCTTCGTTTTCGCCCAACATTAAAGATCGGTTGGATTTCTCTTGTGCGATATTTGATGCGGAAGGTGAACTTTGCGCGCAAGCTGCTCATATACCTGTTCATCTTGGGAGTATGGCATACGCCCTGAAAGGGGTGATTGACCTAGTGAATTGGTCCGCTGGCGATATGCTGATATTCAATGACCCCTATCTTGGTGGGACTCATCTCCCTGATGTTACAGTGGTCGCTCCCGTATATTCACAGAATAAGCTTGTTGGATACGTGGCAAATCGAGCTCATCATGCTGATATTGGTGGGAGTGCGCCAGGTTCAATGCCCATATCGAGAGAATTAAGCGAAGAAGGAATGATTATTCCTCCCTCATTTCTTATCAAGCACGGAAAATTAGATCAGTCATTTTTTGATTCCATATTGAAAAATATTGCGAATATTTCACAAGGGCAGGGTGATTTTTCTGCTCAGATTAGTGCCAATTTATTGGGTGTGGAACGCCTTGTTGAGCTTGTCAATAATAGTGGCTTAACCATGTTTAAAAAATCTATCAATGCACTAAACGATTATGCTGAGCGACTTGCTCAGACTGCACTTACAGAGATACCTGATGGTGACTATTATTTTTCAGATGTCATGGATGATGATGGTTGTGGACATAGAGATATCATTATACAAGCGCACATTAGCGTAATCGATCATTATATTAATGTGGATTTCACAGGTACCGCGAATCAGGTCAGCGGCAACATCAACTGCCCATTATCCGTTGCGGCAGCTGCTGTATATTATGTGTTTCGTTGTTTAATGCCCCCGCAAACGCCTGCATGTGCGGGGAGCTTTCGGTCTATCAAACTGTCTGCACCCGAAGGTTGTTTACTCAACGCGAATCGACCGGCAGCCGTCGCGGCGGGAAATGTAGAAACCAGTACACGCGTGGTGGATGTAATAATGGGCGCATTGGCTCAGGCAATTCCTGAAAGATTAAGTGCCGCAAGTCAGGGCAGCATGAATAATATCGCCATGGGTGCTCGAACGTCATCAAAAAATTGGGACTATTACGAAACCATGGGTGGTGGAATGGGAGCTCATAGGCGGGGTGATGGTTTATCTGCTGTGCAAACACATATGACCAATACATTGAATACACCAGTCGAATCGTTAGAGATTCATTATCCATTACGTATTACGCGATATGAAATACGAGAAAAATCTGGTGGACCAGGAGAGCACTTTGGTGGGAATGGATTAATCCGAGAATTTGAATTTCTCGATGATGCTCAAGTGACATTATTAACAGAGCGCCGTAGCCATGCTGCATGGGGAATAAATGGTGGTGAGAACGGATTGAAGGGCGAGAACTGGTACGATGGTGAAAAAATGGTGAGTAAAACTAATTTTCATGTTCAAGCTGGGAAAAAATTAACGATTAAAACGCCCGGTGGTGGCGGTTATGGGAAACATTAAATAGCATGTGCGGTATTTGTGGTGAATTAAGATTTGATGGTCAGTCTGTTGACTCCAGTGTTATTGCGTCGATGATGACAAAGCTTGAGAAACGTGGGCCAGACTCTGGCGGGAGTTTTTGTGAGGCGAATCTGGGTTTCGGTCATCGTCGATTATCGATCATTGACCTATCCGATAAATCTCGTCAACCCATGTACGACCCAGACCTTAATTTACATCTCGTATTTAACGGCGCAATTTATAATTACAAAATATTACGTGAGCAGTTGCAAAGAGAAGGTTATCGTTTTTTTTCAGATGGTGATACCGAAGTTATTCTCAAGGCATATCACTTTTGGGGTGAAGCGTGTGTAGAGCATTTACATGGTATGTTTGCATTTGCATTATGGGATGTAAAAAAACATAGCTTGTTTGTTGCGCGTGACAGGATTGGCATAAAACCACTCTATTTTAGTCATACCGACAATGTATTTCGTTTTGCTTCAAATTTACAAGCATTGCTAACAACGGGTGAAGTTGATACCTCGATTGACGCATTGGCACTGCACAATTTATTTACTTTACATGCGGTTGTTCCTGCTCCAAGAACACTTTTCAATGGTGTTCGAAAGTTATCGCCAGCTCATACACTCACTATTAACGAAAAAGGTGAAGTGGAAGAAAAGTGCTATTGGGAGCTAAACGCTACACGCCCTGAAAAAACACTATCTGAAAAAGAGTGGGTGGACGAAATTCATTCAGCACTACGACAAGCGGTGAAAATCCGTAAAGAAATTGCCGATGTACCCGTGGGTGTTTTGTTGTCTGGTGGTTTGGATTCTAGCTTACTGGTTGCACTATTAGCAGAGGCTGGTGTCAAAGATATCCTAACCTTCTCAATTGGTTTTGAAGATATCGGGGACGAGGTTGGGAGTGAATTTGAATATTCTGATGCTGTTGTCGAAAAATTTAACACTCAGCATCATAAAATGCATGTACCAAATGAGGAAGTTTTAAAACGGTTGCCTGAGGCTGTGGCTAGCATGGCTGAGCCAATGTTTGGGCAAGATGCTGTGGCGTTTTATCTCTTGTCTGAGCAAGTTTCAAAGAAAGTGAAAGTTGTGCAGAGTGGACAAGGTGCGGATGAAGTCTTCGGTGGTTACTTCTGGTTTCCGAAAATGGAGGCAGAGCAGGGTAGTGATTTAGAGCGTTTTCGTAAACACTACTTTGATAGAGATCATAATGAATATTTGCAAATGGTTTCAAAAGATTTTCAGTGTGAAGATTATTCCAGCAAAATCATATCCAAGTTGTTAGCTGCACCCAATGCAGATACGTTTATGGATCGTGTATTGCGAATGGATACGACGACCTTGATTGTGGATGATCCTGTCAAGCGCGTAGATAATATGACCATGGCTTGGGGATTAGAAGCACGAGTCCCGTTTCTTGATCATAAGTTGCTAGAAGTTGCGGCTCAGATGCCTCCTGAGTTGAAGTTGAAATCAGATGGAAAACATCCGTTGAAAGTTATTTCGAGAGGATTGCTGCCGGATAAGGTCATCGACAGACCTAAGGGCTATTTCCCCATGCCCGCACTCAAATATGTGCGTGGTGAGTTTTACGATTTTATGCAAGATATTTTAAATTCGCAGGCATGTATTAATCGCAATATCTATAGTCGAGATTATGTGCAAATGTTATTGAGTGCGCCGGAGCAACATCATACGCGCTTACAGGGCAGTAAACTATGGCATTTAGCATTGTTAGAATTTTGGTTACAGACTAATTTAAGCAATTGATTTCTCTTGATTATCCAGTATTAGAGAAAGATTTAACGATAACCGTATTGAGATAGTGTTTTAAAGTAAGGCATTAATCAATACACTATTAGCCCCAAAAAAAAGCAGTTGATCCCTGAAATATAACGCAGCCTCTTGTATCGCCTAACACTATGAAAAATGCTTGCTTCACCAGCCAGGTGAAGACACAATTTTCATTACGTTATACAAAACAATATTCTACGTTCTATTTTAACGTCCAACTGATTTTTTAGGTTGAAACGAGTAAGTTTTGCCCATATATAAGATATGGTGATGTTTAGGAGTGAGTAATGGACGTATTAGAAAGAATTAAAGAGCAAGTTGAAGGTAACGCAGTAGTAATTTACATGAAGGGAACACCTCAGTTTCCGATGTGTGGTTTTTCAAGCAGAGCTGCAGAAGCATTGGCATCCACGGGTGTTGAGTTTGGTTTCATTAACGTCATTCAAGATCCGGAGATTTTCGAGAATTTACCTCGTTATGCGGATTGGCCAACTTTTCCACAAATTTATGTCGATGGTGAGTTGGTTGGTGGATGTGATATTACTGTTGAAATGGCACAGAATGGTGAGTTACAGAAAATGATGGAAGAAGCTGTTGCTAAAGCAAAACCTGCTGAGTAATTAGACTTTTATCACAGAAAAGCCTGCAGATAGTTGCAGGCTTTTTTAGTTCAGGAACTTTGTTGGTTATTTAATAAGCCCTTCTTTTTCTAATTTTAAAATAATTCTTTGGGCAGCCTCTTCGGCAGACGTATCTTGTGTGTCGATGGCTAAGTCAGGAGACTCTGGTGTTTCATAGGGATCACTTACACCCGTAAAGCCTTCAATTCTGCCTGCACGTGCTTTTGCATAAAGACCTTTCGGGTCTCTTGCTTCACACACTTCCAAAGGCGTTGAAACATATATTTCAAGAAAGCCGCCGCTTGATTTTATTTCTTTACGTGCATTATTTCTTGCTTTTGCATAAGGTGCAATCGGTGCGCAAATCGCAATGCCGCCATTTTTCGCAATTTCTTTGGCAACAAACGCAATACGTTTGATATTCTTATCGCGGTCAGCTTTTGTAAATCCTAATTCATCCGATAAATTCTCGCGGACCACGTCACCATCGAGTAACGTAACTTTTCTTCCACCCATTTCAAGGAACTTAACAAGCAAAGCATTGGCAATTGTTGATTTTCCTGCGCCAGATAGACCCGTTAGGAAAATAACAAAGCCCTGTTTATGTTTTGGCGGATGAGTTTTTCTTAACTCAGCAACCACTTCCGAGTAAGAGAACCATTCAGGAATATCAAGACCCTCTTGAAGGCGGCGACGGAACTCTGTGCCTGAAATGTTCAGTACACTTTCATCTTTATCCACTTCTGTGATCGGGTGATACTCTGCTTTGTTCTCAACATAAACCATCATTTGGAATGGCACCATTTGGATGCCAAGTTCATCCTGATATTTAGTTACCATTTCTTGTGCTTCATAGGGGCCGTAAAAATCTTCACCTTGTGAGTTTTTACCAGGGCCTGCGTGATCACGACCAACAATAAAGTGAGTGCAGCCATAGTTCTTACGAATTATCGCATGCCAAACTGCTTCACGAGGGCCACCCATGCGCATAGCTAAAGGTAATAAACTCAAAGTCGTCGTCTGCGCAGGATACTGTTTAATAATGTGCTGATAACATCGAACGCGTGAGTGGTGATCAATATCGCCAGGTTTAGTCATACCTACAACTGGTTGAATAATGAGATTTGCTTCTGCTTCCTGTGCTGCACGAAATGTGAGTTCTTGATGAGCGCGATGCATAGGGTTCCGGGTTTGAAATGCAACAATTTTTTTCCATCCCCATTTTTCAAATTTAGCTCGGAGCTCAGTTGGTGTATCACGAAGCTGCTTATAATCATAATGTGTTAGTGGTCGAATACCTTTCAGTTTTCCACCTATATATGTATTGCCTGCCTCATTATGAAGGTAAGCAACAGCCGGGTGAGCTAGGTCATCTGCGCCAAATACTTTAGCTGCTTCGTTGCTTTTATTGGGTTGCCATTTGTCAGAAACCTCCATGGTGGCTACCAATGTGCCCTCCTGATCAACCAAAGCAATGTGCTCACCTACGGTAATAGATGTGGCGAATGAATCATCAATATCCAAAGTTATTGGCATTGGCCATAGTGTGCCGTCTGCCAGATGTAGATCTTCAACAACAGTGTTGTAATCTGCTCGCGACATAAAACCATCTAGTGGAGAAAAGCCACCAGATAACAGCAATTCAATATCGCAGACTTGACGGTGAGTCAGTTTCCAGACTTGGTAGTCTGTTGCGGCTTTCTCTTCGGTTGCTGCATCTGTGGATGAGAGATAAAGATTTTTTAATTCACCGCCATGTGGGGCAATTAATGAGCTCATGATGTATCCCTTAATTTTGTTGCTAGAGATGTTTGAGGCAGGGTTTTGATTAACAATACCTACGCTTGTATGTTGAGCGCAACGATACCATAGTAGATTTTAATTAAAGCATTAATTTATATTATATTTATATAACTGGTTATTTATGTTTTGTGGGATCTAATTCCTTAATTACGCCCATGATCTTTTCAACCTGTTGATTTATCTCGTCTTCATTGGGTTGTTTCGGTTTCAATTGTTTTAGAGTGTCAGCGGTAGCGCGCATTTGTTTGACAAAATTTCGACAACTATGGCACATAAAAAGATGAAATTTAACTTTTATGCGCATAGAGAAACTGAGCTCATTATCTATAATCTCACTTGTTAAATGACTAATGTCTTTACAACTCAACATTTTCTTTACCTTGATGTTTATCTATTGCTTGCCAGATTTTGGTCCGTGCTCTATGGAGCAATACTCTACTATTGGACTCGCTAATTTCCAAAATCTTACAAATATCTTCCATTTTGAGTCCTTCCATCTCTCTTAACGTCACAATAGACTGCTGTAGAGAGGGTAATTTATCGATCGCTCTACGTACAATATTATTAAGCTCTTCACTTGCGATTAATGCATCGGGAGATGCAATATCCCAATGTTTTGGGGGTGTGGCCCAGCTACCATTGTCATTAAATTTTTCGGAGGGTAAGCTGCTCAAAATTTCTAGATCTGCGGCATCACCAGCGGCGAATTGTCGTGACTCTTTTCGAAGTCGACTTTTAGCGCTGTTGCTGACGATTCTCAAGATCCAGGTTTTTAAGCTTGATCGACCTTCAAACTTTGGTAGTGCTTTGATAACCGAAAGCCATGCATCTTGAACGATTTCGTCAGCTATGGAGGTGCCAACAATAGACCTAGCAACATACAGCATACTGCTCTGATAATTTTTAACGACATGTCGATAAGCCTGTTCATCGCCACTGATTAGTTGTTTGATAAGAGCCTGTTCGTTTGGATAATTAGTCATAATTTTTACTACAATGTTAGTTGTATTTTGTTCCCGTTGTCGCCTCAGACTATTCAGTAAGAAGTTTCCTAATACATAACAATATGATATGTCTAATTATTGCATTACATACTGAGAAAATAGCAGAGTAGAGTGCTAAAAGCTAAGATTAGTTCGTATCCCGTAAACGGTTGTAACAATTTATAATGTTGCTAGTCCATTTTTCATTAGAGTAAAAATTAGACCAATCGCAACTGGAGTTCCTCACAAAAGATTAACTATTACTCTTCATTCTGCGTTGTTGGAAACAGGATGACCTCGCTCTATTGAGGAAACTAATGCGTGATGGGGGAGAGGAGCAAGGGACAGGCTGTGTTAAGGATACATAATCATGAAGCAAAAGTGTACATTACTAATTCTGGTTTTTTCGATGTTATTATCGGCCAATAGTCTTGCTAAAGAGCCTGATTGGTCTGCTTATGCTAATATCTTGTCAAAATATGTGCAGCCGGGTGTTAAAAACGGAGTGGCATTAATGGTTGTAGATTATCAGGCGATGAAAGCCGATCCACTATTTAAAAAGGCCATTGATAGAATAGAAGCATTCAGTCCTCAACAACTAACAGACAAAAATGAAAAGCTTGCATTCTATATTAATATGTACAATATCTATGCAATTAAAATGGTTGCTGATCATTTGCCTTTGAAAAGTATTAAGGACGTTGGAAGTTTTTTTTCTCCCGTTTGGAAGAAAAATATTGGTCGAATTGAAGGTGAGGCAATTTCGCTTGATGAAATCGAACATGCTATTCTGCGTAAAATGGGCGAGCCAAGAATTCATATGGCAATTGTTTGTGCATCTGTTAGTTGCCCCGATCTCAGGAACGAACCTTATACCGCTGCGAGAATACAAGAACAGCTTGACGACCAAGCCAATACTTTTTTACACAACCCCGGTAAAGGGATAAAAATAAAAGGTAATGAGCTTTTTATTTCTAAAATTTTCGATTGGTTTGAAGAGGATTTTGAGGCAATGGGTGGGGTTAAATCATTTGTTTTAAAATATCGAAAAACACTAAATCCCTCTGTTCGGATGGACTCTTATTTAATATATGACTGGAATTTGAATTCAAACTAGTACCCTTTCAACTAGGCCCTGACAGGAGGCTTGTTTCGAAAATGGTTCTGCATGATGAAATGTTCCGTGAAAAGGAGAATATAAATGCACGCTACTTTACCCTTGTTAGAAGTCACGGATTTTCCAGCTATTCAGCGAGGGAAGTTAGATACTCTACAAGTAAACCTGGGTTATCGTTGTAATCAACAGTGTCTTCATTGTCATGTCAATGCAGGGCCAAAACGTAAAGAAAATATGACAAGAGAGACGGTAGATCAAATTCTATCTTTTATTAAAAACTCAAATGTGAAGAAAGTCGATTTGACGGGTGGTGCACCTGAAATGAATCCGAATTTTCGTTATTTTGTTGAGTCTGCTCGCAAACTGGGTATGCACATTATTGATCGATGCAATTTAACAATTTTGGAAGAGCCTGGTCAAGAAGGTTTGGCTGAGTTTATAGCTGAAAATCAAGTTGAAGTTGTTGCCTCGCTTCCATGTTATTCTCAAGAAAATGTTGATTCACAACGTGGGAAAGGTGTTTTTGAAGCAAGTATTCGCGGATTGAAGAAATTGAATTCCTTAGGTTACGGAAAAGAAGAATCTTCATTAATGATAAATCTTGTCTATAATCCTACGGGCCCATTTTTACCACCATCTCAAATTGAGCTTCAGCAAAATTTTAAAGAAATACTAAAAAAAGAGTTTGATATTGAATTCAATCAGCTTTTTACAATTACTAACATGCCCATAAAGCGTTTCGGCAGTATGCTTATTTCAAAGGGCGAGTTTAACGGTTATATGCAATTGCTTCGGGATAATTATTCAGAAGCCAATTTAAACACAGTTATGTGTCGAAATCTTGTAAGTGTTGATTGGAATGGATATCTATTTGATTGTGATTTCAATCAAATGCTCGGGCTTCCTATGATGAACGAGCAGAGAAAAAAGATGCATATTAGTACTCTATCAAAACCGGAGCTAGATAATAAATCAATTGTTATTGCCGATCATTGTTACGGATGTACCGCCGGGCAGGGGAGCAGCTGTGGCGGAGCTTTGGAAGTGTAAATTTCGAATATGAAACTTAGTATTATTATTCCTGTTCTTAATGAAGAAAATTCAATTGCAGCTTTTCTCCAAAGTTTGCAGCGGCTAAGAGAAGCCGGAAACGAATTGATTGTTGTTGATGGCGGAAGTCATGATAATACTATGACTCATGCTACTGGATTGTGTGATATGCAGTTAATCTCAGAAAAAGGGCGAGCACTACAGATGAATGCGGGGGCTAAAGCTGCATCCGGGGATGTGTTGTTGTTTCTTCATGCTGATACGTTACTACCAACAATCGCTAGTGAGAAAATATTAAAGAGTATTACTGATGGTAAAAGATGTTGGGGGAGATTTGATGTAAAACTTTCGGGCAAAGCATTTCTCTTCTATCTAATTGCTAGCTTAATGAATTTGCGATCCCGAGTGACAGGCATTGCAACAGGTGATCAGGCTATTTTTGTTAGAGCTGATATTTTCTCTCAGATTGGTGGATTTCAAAATATCCCTTTGATGGAAGATATTGCTATTTCGAAGCAATTAAAAAATATTAGCTCTCCCATTTGCCTGCGTGAAAAAGTGATCACCTCAAGTCGTCGATGGGAAGAGCATGGTTCCTGGAAAACAATTGTTTTAATGTGGCGACTGCGGTTGGCCTTCTTTTTAGGAGAAGATCCAAAAGTGCTGGTTACCAAGTATTACCATTAAATGAAGCCGAAAAAAAAACAAGCCGTGATTGTTTTTGCAAAACCGCCTGTTCCTGGCTTGGCAAAAACCCGCCTCGCTCCGGCGCTTGGAAAAGATGGTGCTGCGGAACTTCATCGACGGTTAGTTCTCGATACCCTTAAAAGCATTGAGCAAGTTCAATCTTGGGATCTCCAAATTTGGTGTGTGGGTGATATTAATCATGCATTCTTTCAGGAATGTGCAAGGAAATTTAATGTTTCGCTTTATTCTCAATGGGGCGATACTCTCGGCGATCGAATGTTTAATGCATTTGAATACACACTAAAAGAATATGAAAAGGTGCTTATTGTTGGCACTGATTGCCCATTACTCAATCAATCAGTGATAACTCAAGCATTTCAATGTTTAGATGAGAACCTTGCAGTGATTAATCCGGCTGACGACGGTGGGTATGTACTGTTAGGATTGAAAAAAGTCGATGAGAAAATATTTAATTCTGTTGACTGGGGAACATCAACTGTAGCCGAGCAAACATTTACACGCATGTCAGAATTAGGTTGGCAATACGCCCTGTTACCTCCTTTGTGGGATGTCGATATCCCCGAAGATTTAATCAAACTCCGAGCTTTAGATAACTTTTAAGCTTTTGCAAGAGAATGACCTCCATTATTTGTGGCTTTTTGATTGCCATGAGTATCATATGTTGAGTTTTCACTGGATTGACCGCGTAATATGGAGAGAATTTGGTTTGCGGCTTGGTTACGCAGAATAATTATCGTACCGTTTATGGTATTTAATCGCTGGCATTTGCGAGCTTGGTCTTGCAATGATTTCCATATTTTGAATAACTTAGTGTTATTCTTTGCATCGTAATATTTCAGAAAACGATGCACTCTATCAGTGCTTAATGCCTTAACCTGCTGCTCTACTAATGCCAGCCAGTCTTGATGATGATTATCAAGCGTTGTCATGATCAAATCTTTTTCACTTGCAATGCTTTTAAGAGAAGATGTATCGATAGATTTTAATACAGCTTTCTCTTTTTCTAACAGCTCGTTTAACTGAATCGTTAAAGCAGTAGTTTTTTCCAGCAATGGTTTTGCGATATTGTGAAATAGTTGATCAGACATAATAGTTTTCTCTTATATTAAACGTTTGTTTATTGCCGATTCGATTTGAATCATTTTATCGGCAACCTGCTGAGAGTTAATTTCATATGAACCGTTTGCAATTTCTCGTTTAATTGAATCCACACGTTGTGCATCTACAATTGGTTGGCTAGCTAATTGTTGCTCAAGCGAACGAAGTTGTGATGCTGTACCCGTGAGGTTGACTGTATCAGTCGCCACAGGATGCGTAGAATTTTGCGCATTTTGACGATTGTTTGTATTAGCACCAACACCCTTTAGATTCTCATTAACCAATTGAGGATTATTGCTGGCATTATTTGAAATTGAATTTATTGACATTTGTTAGCTCCTTAAAAAACGAATTGTCCCACCACGATTAACGACCTTAAGAGAGGAAGCTTTAGGAATTATTTCTATTTAAGTTTCCTAAAGTTTAGACGAAGCGCCTCGGGTCGTCCAGGAATTGGTAATTATAGACTAACTTTTACTAAACCAGGCTTAATAACGGTGGCTTGTAGCATTCGTTTTGATGATAAGTTTGTCACTTTAATTTGTTCACCCATCGCGCCCGCATTAAGTGCCTTACCAGTCATTCTTATTTCAATTTCCCCCGTCTTAGCGAGTATGTCAACTTTATCCCCTTTCTTGATTATTAAAGGGGCGCGAATATGGGAATTAGCCAGAATAGTGCCAACGCGAATATTTTTTTTTGCCACCATTCCTACAACATCATCCGCTTTGTCAAAATATCCCGATCTCAGTTTAAGAATATCAACGGAAACTTTTTGTAAGTGGCCATTATCGATCGTATTGCCCTTACTTACTGATTCTGAAGAAACATACACTTCAGCATATCTTTGTAGTTTTACTGGGACATAGAGAGACCACGAAGTGGGAGTTTCACATTGCACATGTATAGAAACACGTGAACGAATTGTTGAAAGTGCAGGAGAAGCTGTGGTTTTTATTGGCTGATTACACTTTGTTAATTTTAATCTGCGGTCAATTTTACCAACTTGTATATTGATTTCGGTATTTTCAATTTTCGTGATGTTGTTCTCAATATAGGTATGAATGTGTTGTGTGAGTGATTTATGTGATTCTAGCTCAGCTTCTGCGCGAACATTAATCACAGTACATAAAGAACAAAATAAAAACAGCAATTGTTTATACATGAGCTTACCTATGGTTTTAATACCTATGGTTTTAATAAAATATATGCAATATAGGTACCATGAAAGCGGAAGGATTGAAACAACATATCTGCTTACACGCGGATAATAAGGTAGAAAAACAATGTAATCAGGATGTAAAGGAGAATAAGGGGATTGCCGATAGTTACCAAGTGATTCGAATAATTAGGCAATTGTAGGATGAGTAGAACAAATACTGGCATGCTCCAGGGTATTGATGCGAGGACTCAGCTAGTTGGTCATAATCGATTGGAGCTTTTACTATTTCGTTTAGCAGGAAAGCAACGTTACGGGATAAATGTATTTAAAGTTCGTGAAGTGATTAATTGTCCTAATTTAAGCTCCTTGCCTAATTCTCACTATGCAGTTATAGGTATTGCCAATATACGGGGTAATACTTTTATGGTTATTGATCTGCGGTTGGCTTTGGGTATGGAAGCTGTTGTTGATGCCAGTAAATGTTCGGTTATTATTACTGAATATAATCGAAGAATGCAGGGTTTTTTAGTGCCTCAAATCGAACATATTATTAATAAACATTGGGAGGAAGTACTTCCACCGCCAGCAGTGACAGGAAAGGGTCACTATTTAACAGCAGTAACGCAGATGGATAATGAGCTGATCGAAATTCTGGACGTTGAAAAGGTGTTGTTTGAAATTACTGGAACATCAGAAAACAATGATGCAGATGAGCCGGATGAAGGTGGCAGTTTTTCTACCGATGTGGCAAGTCGTTGCCATATATTAGTCGCAGATGATTCCTCAGTTGCCAGGAATCAGATAAAACGGACTTTGGAAAAATTGAATATTCCATGCACTTTATGCCGCGATGGTAAATCAGCCTTAGATACGCTAATCAACTGGGTGGAAACAGATGCTGAAGAGATGAAACGCTTGGCATTAGTAATTTCCGATGTGGAAATGCCAGTTATGGATGGCTATACGCTGACCAGTAATATCCGCAGTAATCCTGATTTAAAAAATCTCACTGTTTTATTACACACATCCTTGAGTGGTGTATTTGATTCCAAATTGTTGGAGACTGTGGACGCAAATGGTTTTTTATCGAAATTTGATAAGGCAGAGCTCGCTGAAGTGATAAAGAAATACACTGAAGACTTTGCTCCGTTGTTGGTCGAAAGAGGTCTGTGAGCTAAAAATGATAACAAAAGGGAGTGTAGGCAGTTGAACGAAAGAGTTATTTCCGCAAAGGAATATGATGATTTTCGTCAATTTTTAATTGATGTAACCGGAATTGTATTGGGAGATAATAAACATTATTTGGTGAGTAGTCGATTAAACCGGTTGATGGAAGAGCAACAATTTGGTTGCTATGGTGAGTTATTAAGGAGTGTTGAGTCATCTGCAAATATGTCGTTGCGTGCAAAAGTCATTGATGCCATGACGACTAATGAAACGATGTGGTTTCGAGATGTTTACCCTTTTGAAATACTACGAGAAGAACTACTTCCTGAATTTGCTAAGCAAAAAAAATCTTCAGTTAGAGTATGGTCTGCAGCGTGTTCCTCTGGTCAAGAACCATACTCAATAAGTATGATCGCCAGTGAGTTCGCGTCAAATAATCCCAGCAGGATTACGTCGGGTGTCGATATTCTTGGTACTGATATTTCGTCGATGATGTTGATGTACAGTAAACAGGCAATTTATGATGCTAGTGCTGTAAATCGCGGATTATCAGATGAACGGCGAAAAAAGTTCTTTAAAGAGACTCCTGGTGGATGGGAGCTTAATCATGATATTCGTTCCCATGTAACGTTCAAAGCACTGAATTTAAAAAATAGCTTTGCGGGACTTGGTAAGTTTGATGTCATATTTTGCCGGAATGTATTGATCTATTTTTCCAGCGAATTTAAAACAGAAATCTTAACGCGGATGTCAGAAATCTTGAACCCGGGTGGTTATCTACTACTTGGTAGTTCGGAGACACCAACCCGATATACAACATTATATAAAATGGTACGTACTTCCAAAGGAGTCATCTATCAGCTCACAAAGCCAGATAATTCCTGAAGTTTTATTTTCCTACCCTGCGGAGACTCCTTGCCGTTCTTTCTCTCCATTCATGTGATAGTTCAATGTGACTTCTTTTTCTTCATAATACTAAATCTCTAAGTTATTGAAAATAATAAACCTCAGTTTTTAGATTAATGATTGTCATGTAATGGCATAAGCTTTGCTCAATATCTTTCAAAGAGTTATTTGCCAAGGAAGATTATGAGATTTAATTTAGATAAAGCGATGGGCATACACGAATCGGCGCTTTATGTGAGAGCGAAACGAGGTTCAATTTTGGCTTCAAATCTCGCAAATTCCGATACGCCAAACTATAAAGCACGTGATATTGATTTTAAATCTGTGTTGAAAAATGCGGCTGGTGTTAGTTCTGCCTCAAATCTCAAAACAACCAGTACGAAGCATATTATACCTGGCGGTAATAGTGCAGCTTCAGCCGACTTATTATACCGCCATCCTCATCAAGCAGCGATTGATGGGAATACAGTGGATGCTCAAATAGAGAAAACCAAGTTTGCTGAGAATGCTATGCATTATCAAACAACGTTGAGTTTTTTGACTGGAAAGATAAAAAACTTAACTTCGGCAATTAAAGGAGAATAATAATGTCTTTAATGAGTGTGTTTGATATTTCTGGCTCTGCACTGAGCGCACAATCAATTCGATTAAATGTGACATCGAGTAATCTAGCCAATGCTGAGACCGTTAGCAGCAATCGGGAGCAAACTTATAGAGCGCGGCATCCAGTTTTTGCAGCTGCAATGCAAGGCTTTTCCGATAAGGCGGCATCTGTTGGGGTAAAGGTCAAAGGTGTTGTTGAAAGTCAGGCGGAACTGAGAATGCGATATCAACCAGAACATCCACTGTCTAACGAAGATGGTTATATTTTCTTGCCAAACGTAAATGCAATCGAAGAAATGGCAAATATGATTTCAGCATCAAGATCATATGAGTATAATGTTGAAGCGATGAATACATCAAAACAGTTGCTTCTGGCAACACTTCGATTAGGACAGTAGTAGAGAACGCTCTGGAGCACAACTATGGCCGACAGCATTAATTCAAATAATCCCTTACTTGATCAACTTGGTATCCAAAAGAAAAAGGACGCTAACAAAACTGATCAAAATGGAATGGCGCAAGCTGATTTCTTGAAATTAATGGTTGCTCAAATTCAAAACCAGAGTCCCTTAAAACCACAGGAAAATGGTGAGTTTTTGGGGCAAATGGCGCAATTTAGTACAGTTCAAGGTTTACAAGATATGCAAAAAACGTTGGATACTCTGAGTAGTTCCATCGTTTCAAATCAGGCATTGCAAGCATCGAGTATGGTTGGTCGGTTTGTGAGAGTACCGGGTGACGAGGGTTTTTTACCCGAGGGTGAAGGTGATCGATTTTTTGGCGCAGTGGAGCTAGATCAAACTGCTAGCAATGTGAAATTTGAAATTCTATCTCCGAGTGGGGAAGTGATAAAGACAATTGGAAAAGGACAGCAACAAGCAGGTGTTGTGAATTTTGCTTGGGATGGCGAGAATGATAAAGGCGAGATGATGCCTGAAGGAAATTATTCATTTCGTGCCGTCGCAAATCTTGGCGGTAAAACCCAGTCGTTAGATACACATTCAATTGCACTTGTTGAAAGCGTGACACTTGGAAGAAGTGGAGAGCAGATGAAACTGAATATTACCGGGATAGGTGAGCGTAATATGGCTTCCGTGCGGGAGATTCTTTCTTAAATAGAATCATTCTGATGCTATATATACAGCCTTAATTGAGGTGAACATATTTCTTGTCATTTAACTATTGTGGTTGATTTATTGTTGTAAATTCTCATTAATCTATCGGATTAATTTTAGGGTGATCAAAAGAGTTCTGTTATTCATCGCATTAACACAGGTCTCTTTGCTGTGTTTCAATATTAAGGAGTAAGTTATGCCGTTTCGAATTGCATTAAGTGGGTTGCACTCGTCATCAACGGATCTGAAAGTGACAGGTAACAATATCGCCAACTCGGCGACGACAGGATTTAAGCGATCCAGGGCAGAGTTTGTCGACGTATATGCTGCGGCATATGGGGCAATAACTTCGGTAACTAATGGCAGTGGTGTGAGAACTCCAAATATTCGGCAAATGTTTGCCCAGGGTAATATTGAATATACTGATAATAGTACTGATTTAGCCATCACCGGCCAGGGATTTTTTGTTGTAGAAGATACAAAAGGTCGTTATTTAACAAGAAACGGTACCTTTGGTTTGGATAGGGATGGTAATGTTGTTAACTCAACCGGGCAAACTTTGCAGGTCTTTCCGCCTGTTACGGTGGGCACTCAAACAACGTTTAATACCGGCTCGCTTGTTGATGTACAGTTAAACAATACCATCGGCGCTCCCGTGGCAACAACACGTGCCGATATTAATGTTAATCTGGATGCTAACATTCTGCCTACGAGCTTTTTTAACACCAATGCTTCAGCCATGCCGACGCCTGCAGTTCCTGCCATGCCCCCTGCGTCAGGTGGTGTTGGTAACGTCTACGACCATACTGCAGGACCAATTCCATTTAATCGAACTGATCCTACGACATTTCATCACGTGACAGCGACCACAGTTTATGATTCATTAGGTGGTGATCATGTTGCCCAGATGTATTTTCGAAAGGTAGACAATGATTCCTTGGCTACTCCTCCTGCTGTTAATGATCTATGGCAGGTAATCAGTTACATAGATGGCGTTGAAGTGCCACCAAGTTCCACGGGTGTGGCTGGTGGTCCACCTCCGGCAAATGGGCAGGGTGTTGTGTTGGAATTTAATAGTGATGGCACTATGGCGAATGCTATGTATGATGGAATTGCTGCGGCAGCGTTACCCAATACAGAAATCGCTTTCTCTTCTTTTACGCCGAATACCGGTGCAAACCCAATAGATATCACAATAGAATTTGCGAGAACAACACAATACGGTGATGACTTTGCTGTGAATCTACTTTCCCAAGATGGATTTACAACAGGGCGATTGACTGGCTTTGATGTAGAAGAGAACGGAACTGTTTTTGCGCGTTATACTAATGGTAATGCCGAAGTACTAGGTATGGTTGCGTTAGCGAATGTTGCGAATCCTGAAGGCTTAAGGCAAAGAGGTGATTCTTTATGGGTTGAGACGTTTGATGCCGGTGATACGGTGCTTGGTGAACCAGGAACGGCAAGTTTAGGCCTCATTCAAGCAGGGGCGCTGGAGTCATCGACTGTTGAAATTGCTGATGAGTTGGTAAATATGATTGTTTCGCAGAGGAATTATCAAGCCAATGCTCAAGTGATAACCACAGCTGATCAGTTAACTCAAACATTACTTAATATCCGCTAGTTTTTTCGACACTAAAAATTTAAGGCGGGCTATTTATAGCCCGCTTTTTTTATTTCATCAATATTAGGCAAGGCGATTGCACTACTCTAAGTCAACAAGATTTATACAAGGCTTAAGTTATGGATCGAATGCTTTATATTGGAATGTCTGGCGCGAAAGAAGTTATGTTGTCGCAAGGAATGAACGGCAACAACCTAGCAAACGTAAGCACAACTGGTTTTCGTGAAGATCTCGCTCAACAGCGTAGTATGTCTGTGTTTGGTCTGGGTCATCCTACTCGAGTTTATGCAATGACTGAAAAGGCCGGCGTGGATTATTCCCCTGGCCCCATTGAAAGTACCGGTCGCGATATGGATCTTGCTATTAAACAAGATGGTTGGTTCACCGTTCAATCGAAAGATGGAACAGAGGCATATACGCGTGCTGGAAATTTGCGAATAACTCCTCAAGGGATTTTGACGACTGGTGCGGGATTGCCAGTGTTGGGAAATGGTGGGCCAATAAGTTTACCTCCTTCAGAGAGCGTCACTATTGGTGTTGATGGGACTATAACGGTTCGACCTTTAGGCCAAGGTGCTGCCGCGTTAGCAGTCGTTGATCGGATTCGACTAGTTAATCCAAAGTTGTCAGATCTTGAAAAGAGTCGAGATGGATTGTTCCGGTTAAAAAATGGCGGGGAAGCCGATCCCGATGCCACTGTTAGAGTGATGCCGGGAATGCTCGAACGAAGCAATGTCAGCGTGGTTGAAGCGATGGTTAGAATGATTACCTTAACACGTAATTTCGATATGCAAACCAAGGTCATGAGCACTGCTGAAGAAATTGATAAATCTACAAACACCCTAATGCGGATGTCATAGTGGTATGTTGATTGCAAATTCACTAAAAGTTAAAAGTTAAAAGTTAAAAGTTAAAAGTTAAAAGTTAAAAGTTAAAAGTTAAAAGTTAAAAGTTAAAAGTTAAAAGTTTAAAAGTTAAAAAGTTAATCAGAGGTTGTTATGGACAGAGCATTATGGATTTCTAAAACCGGTCTTGAAACACAGCAAACACGAATGGCCATAATCTCCAATAACCTGGCTAACGTAAGTACAACAGGTTATAAAAAAGGCCGAGGTATTTTCCAGGATCTTATCTATCAAAACGTTCGTCAACCAGGGGGGAAAACGAGTGAGGATACACTGTTACCTTCAGGTTTGATGCTGGGCAGTGGCGTAAGAACTGTTGCGACAGAAAAATTACATGCTCAAGGTAATTTTATTCAAACAGAAAATAGTTTTGACGTTGGAATACAGGGTAAAGGTTTTTTACAAATACTTATGCCTTCAGGAGAGGTTGGATATACACGTGATGGTTCTTTTCGGCTGGATGATCAAGGTCGGTTAGTGACAGCCAGTGGTTATCCTGTTGAGCCAGGTATTAGCATCCCCGCAAACGCATTATCTGTGAGTATCTCAGGCGATGGTTTGGTAAGTGTTGCATTACCTAATCAGCCAGATGGAAGCCAGGTGGGCAATCTTCAATTGGCAGATTTTATCAATCCTTCTGGTTTGCAGCCCATGGGCGAGAACTTATTTATAGAAACTGTTGCGAGCGGTGCACCTCAGGTCGGGACACCAGGATTAGATGGGATAGGTTCGTTAATTCAAGGTTCTTTAGAAAGTTCCAATGTGAATGTTGTTGAAGAGCTGGTTAATATGATTGAAACCCAACGTGCTTATGAAATGAATTCCAAAGCAGTTTCCGCTGTTGATGGAATGTTGAGAAACTTGAGCCAAACTTTGTAGGCTAACATGAAATTATTATTGCTAATTTTTATGATTTTTCTTGCAGCATGTGCGACCAAACCAGCCATGCAGCCCGCACCTGATTTTGTTCCTGTTCGGCCAATTATTTCCGCTCCTCCGCCTCAAGATAATGGGGGGATCTATCAAACTGGATATGGTGTTTCACTTTTTTCAGATGTATCTGCAAAACGAGTTGGTGATCTGATTACGGTTATTCTGAGTGAGCGCACAAATGCCACAAAGAAGGCTAGCACCAATACATCGAAGGATAGTAGTGTGGACATGCCAATACCTTCAGTGTTAGGTGGCGGTGTTTCGCTAAATGGTCGGAGTTTGCTTTCTTCTTCCGTCGATGCATCCCGTTCGTTTGCAGGCGCTGGCGACTCCAGTCAAAGCAATAGTTTAACAGGACGAATTACAGTAACTGTATCTGAAGTATTGCCTAACGGTTATTTGATGGTGCAGGGTGAGAAGCGTTTAACGCTGAATCAGGGTAATGAACATGTGCGATTTTCAGGAATCGTTCGCCCAGCAGATATAAGAAGTGATAATACGGTGGAATCGAGCAGTGTGGCAAATGCTCAAATTATTTATGCGGGAACTGGCGCTTTAGCGGATGCGAATACTGAAGGTTGGTTATCTCGATTTTTTAGCAGTCAATGGTGGCCATTTTAATGGGGATTTTAATGAATTCAAAGCGTAGTCTGTTATTGCTTGTAATAGTTAGTTTGGCTACGCCAGTTTTTGCTGATAGAGTTAAAGACCTTTCTTCTATTGCTGGTGTGCGGACTAATCAACTAGTAGGTTATGGTCTGGTTGTTGGTCTTGATGGATCAGGTGATCAAACAGCGCAGACACCATTTACGGTGCAAAGTTTAAAGAGCATGCTCGCGCAATTTGGTATAACATTGCCACCCAATGTTTCCCCGCAATTAAAAAATATTGCCGCCGTATCTGTTCAAGCAGAGCTGCCGCCCTTTATTAAACCTGGGCAAAAAATTGATATTACTGTTTCTTCTATTGGTAATGCAAAAAGTCTTAGAGGTGGAAGCTTAATTATGACTCCACTAAAAGGTGCTGATGGAAATATATACGCAGTTGGGCAGGGCAACCTCGTTGTCAGTGGTTTTGGTGCAGCTGCAGATGGCTCTCGTGTTACAGTTAATATTCCTAGTACGGGGCGTATTCCGAACGGTGCAACAGTAGAGCGTGGTGTAATGTCAGGGTTTAATAACGGTAGTCACATTACGCTCAATCTTCACAGGCCAGATTTTACAACTGCGAATCGTTTATCAGTAGCCATTAACAAAGAGCTTGGTGAAGGTACGGCTGCCCCCGTTGATGGTTCTTCCATCAAAGTGACTGCACCACGAAATCCATCACATCGAGTTGCCTTTATGTCAATGGTTGAAAATATTAACGTGGAGCCAGGTGATGCTGCTGCTAGAGTGATTGTGAACTCCAGAACTGGAACTGTTGTCATTGGCTCTCATGTGAGAGTTGCGGCATCTGCTGTGACCCACGGAAGTTTAACCGTGAGCATTAAGCCGAAAAAAGATGTGATACAACCAGAGCCTCTCACTGATGGCGAAACTATCGTTGTACCTAATACTGAAATAGAAATAGTTGAAGAAAATAATCGCATGTTTAAATTTGCGCCAGGAGTATCGCTGGATGAAATTGTCCGTGCGATAAATGAAGTTGGTGCAGCTCCCGGTGATCTGGTTGCGATTCTTGAAGCACTTAAAGAAGCTGGTTCGTTAAAAGCTGAGCTAATCATCATATAATATTATGTCTTGAGATTTATTCTTTTTCGCATATTTATTGTAGTAACACTACCTCTCGTCTTGCTTTCTTTCAGCCTTCCTTTCAGCTTTCTATTCAGCTTTCTATTCAGCAACGTATAAAGCGAATAATATTCTATTCGTTTTATTGGCATATTTATTGAAGTTACTCTGTTATACCCTTTATTGGATTAATCGGAACTCATGATAAACGCGTCACAACAAAACTATCTCGATTTTGATGCTTTGAGTCAGCTTAAAACAGAAGCAAAAAAAGATGCTAAATCAGCACTTAAAGAAGTTGCGAGTGAATTTGAAACAATTTTCGTTAAGATGATGATGAAGTCAATGAGATCGGCATCATTTGGTGATGAGTTATTTGATTCCGAATCGGCAAAGTTTTACCGTGATATGTATGATGACCAATTATCGCAGAACTTATCAAAAAATGGAGGCATTGGTTTGGCCGATGTCTTGGTCAAACAGTTAGAGCGTTATGTTCCAGATCAAACTGCAGAGCATTCAGAAGACAAAATTTCAAAAAGTAAAAAAGCAGAAGAATCTATAGCGGTAGGCATTATTGAAAAAGAAAATTCAGAAGAGATGGTGTTTTCATCACCCAAAGAATTTGTTCATAAACTATGGCCACTCGCAGAAGATGCTGCAAAAGAGCTTGGCACATCGCCTAAGGTCATCATTGCTCAAGCTGCATTAGAAACAGGTTGGGGTAAACACATAATTCGCAATTCTGATGGCTCAAGCAGCAACAATATTTTTAATATAAAAGCAGATAATCGTTGGCAAGGAAAATATTCAAGCATTGATTCTGTCGAGTATATCGGAAATATTCCGCGTCGTGAGACGGCTAATTTTCGCTCTTACCAATCAGTTGATGATAGCTTTAAAGATTATGTTAGCTTTCTTAAAACCAATTCACGTTATGATAAAGCGATAGATGTAGAAAAAAGAGAATCTCGCTATATTGAAGAGATTCATGCCGCAGGCTATGCAACAGACCCGAATTATGTCAAAAAAATTGACCGTATCATAAACGATAAACCGCTCGCAGACGCCATGAAAACTTTACCATCTGATAGACAAAATGGCGGCTTGGGTTAACTTAAAATGAAAAATGATATGACCATAGGAGCCTGCTATGCCATCTGGTGATATGCTAAAAGTAGGAATATCTGGGTTACAAGTATTTCGAAGAACCCTCAGTACCATTGGGCACAATATTTCCAATGTAAACACCGAGGGCTACTCTCGACAGATTGTTGATTTGACATCTCGATACCCCACGCCATCAGGTGATGGATTTATCGGAAATGGTGTACGTGCCACAACAACCAAAAGATTGTTTGATGAGCACGCTGCGGAACAAGTTCGATCAAGAACAACGACGACTCAATTTTTTTCCGAATATCATGAATTTGCCTCTCAGGTTGATAATTTGATTGCTGATCCAGATGCTGGATTAGCACCAGCGATTGAAGAATTTTTTGATTCCATGCAAGAAATTGCCGATGACCCCTCTTCAATTCCCTCTAGAAATGTGATGATAACCAATGCACAAAGTTTAGTAGCGCGTTTTGATACGATGGATTCGTGGTTTTCTGATATTCAGGGCGCGGTTAATGACAAAATAGTTAATGAAGTAACTGTTGTCAATCAGCTGGCATCATCAATTTCAGCGTTGAACAATGACATCATCGTAGCAATTGGTATTGGCGGCAATCAACCGCCAAATGATCTTTTGGATAAACGCGATCATCTTGTTGATGAGCTTTCTAAACATTTGAGCGTTTCTCTTAATGAGAATAGGGATGGAACCATCAATGTTTATGTGGGTAACGGACAGAGCTTAGTGTTATCGACCAAAGCGATGGCACTCACGGCTCAGAGAAATCCTGAAGATCCAGTAAACTACGAGGTTGCTTATAACGATCCAACATCAGGTACTTCTTCTTCAATATCAAAAATGTTATCAGGTGGAGAATTGGGTGGCGTGCTCGCTTTTCGAGAGGAAGTTCTGATACCATCGGTCAATCATTTGGGACGGCTTGCGGTTGGAATCGCGACAGAATTTAATACTCAACATAATAAGGGATTGGATCTAACAAATAGTATTGGTGGTGATTTTTTTAATATTCCCATGATTACCGCATTAGTTCCTACTGATCCCCCTGTTGCTGAGTTATTTTCAACTGAAAGTGTTAATAACTTAAGTGCTGAAACTGTAACAGTGCGTTTAAATGATATTAAGAATCTAACAACGGATGAATATCAGCTTACTTATGATGGTGCAAACTATATTCTGAAAAATCTTGCAACAAATAAACTTGATACATTGACTGTGGCATCAGGCCCAGCACCAACTCGTTTTAATGCAATATATGGTATGGACATCGAACTGAGTAATACACCGGCAATTAATGATAAATTTTTTATTCGGCCAAATCGTCAAGCTGCTAGAGACATATCGGTTGCCATAACTGATCCCAATTTAATTGCAAGCGCACATCCATTACGTACTGAGATGGATGTCACGAGTAATTCAGGATTTGGATCAATTTCTGACGCAACAATAAACGATTATACCAACGTTGATTTATTGCAACCTATCACGATTACATTCAGAAATTCTGGCGGCTTGCCGCCACCGGCAGCGGCAGATGTCTATGATGTTACAGGTGTGGGTGTAGGTATTCCCGCTGTTGGTGTTGCCTATGTAGCTGGAGCGCCAATATCATTTAATGGTTGGGATGTTGTTGTTGATGGTGTTCCTGAAGATGGTGACATCTTTTTGGTAGAAGGCAATATAAATGGTGTCAGTGATAATAGAAACGCGCTGGCATTAGCGGAATTACAACTTACAGGAACAATGATCGGCGGAAGTGCTTCTTTTCACGACGCTTATAGCGAGGTCGTTGTGCTTGTAGGGAATTTGACGCATCAGGCTGATCTTTCGTATGAAGCTCAGAGCGCACTATTAAGCCAGGCCCAGCAACTTAAAGACTCATTATCTGGTGTTAATCTAGATGAAGAAGCAGCAAATCTTCTCTCTTACCAACAAGCGTATGCGGCAGCAGCACAAGTAATTTCAGCATCAGATGAATTATTCCAAACTTTGTTAAACGCTATTAGGAGATAGTTATGCGCATCTCTACCAGTTTACTCACAAAAATATCACTAGATGCAATGTTAAACCAGCAAGCACAGCTAAGCGATACCCAACTGCAGGTAACCACTGGAAAGCAAATCCTATCCCCATCAGATAATCCGTATGGTTCAGCAAGATCTTTGGATCTTCAAGAGGCAATTGGATTAAATGAACAGTACCTAGCTAATGCAGGCTATGCTCAAAATCGATTGACGCTAGAGGAAAGTAGTTTAGTTGGAGTTGGAAATGCAGTACAGCGTATAAGGGAGTTAATGATTTACGCAAATAACGATAGCCAAACTGCAGAGAGTCGACGTTTTATCAAAGAAGAGGTGGATCAGCTTCTCGACCAGGTTCTTTCATTATCCAACGCGACAGACAGCAACGGTGAATATATTTTTGCAGGTTATCAAGGGAAAACAAAACCATTTGCAGTGGATGGTGCTGGAAATTATAGCTACTTTGGTGATAAAGGTGCGCGCCTGATTAAAATGAGTGGCTCTACTTCCGTAGCTATGGGTGATTCTGGTGAAGGGACCTTTTTAAGTATTAAAAATGGAAATGGTACTTTTAAAACTAAAGATCTAGCAACCAATACCGGCACTGCTATCGTAGACCCTGGAACGGTATACGGAACCTATGTCCCCGACAATTATCAAGTGAAGTTTATACCTCCACAATCTGGGGATTTAAAAGACCCGCTTGAGTATTATGTTCTCGATGGTCAAGGAGATATCATCGTTCCTGCGGCAAACGCGGGTAATGCTGAGGCCGCATACTTGGGCGGCGTTGCAATTCGTGCGAATGTTGGAATCCCATATCAAGAAGGGGCTGTTATACAGGGATTGGATGCATTAGGTATAAAAATATCAATATCAGGTACGCCAGTTATTGACACTAATCCTCCAATTACCGAAACCAGCCCTTTTCCTCCAGCGTCTGGTAATTTTCTTTTCGTTAACCCCGGAGATGGATTTGATATTAATCCCAGCAATTTTCAGAGCCTATTTGCTACAGTAAAAAACTTTTCAGATACGCTTGCGAGTTCACAGGGTACAGATACCGACTTAACGCGATTTCACAATGCAATGAATAGAGCATTGATTGATATGGATCAATCGTTAGGACGAGTGTTGGACATAAGATCTCGTATTGGTGCTCGTCTGAATACAGTTGATAAACAAATGGAAATTAATGAATCTTTTAGTTTGCAAATGAATGAAACACTTTCATCGATTCAAGATTTAGATTATGCAGAAGCCATAACTCGAATGAATTTACAACTCACCGGCTTGCAGGCCGCACAAAACGCATATACAAAAATACAAGATTTATCGTTATTCAATTATATTTAGTCGTTCTTAATTCGAAATATTTAGACTCCATGAGATTGTAAATAGCGCCTCATTTGAAGCATTATTATTTAAGAAAATTGTAAGTCTATGTCCACTTTGAATGAATTGATTTTCGGAAGTTTACTGATGTTCACTCAAACATATGATCAAGGCGACTATAAAATTATGGACAATTTATTCAGTCGGCAAATATTGCCGTTGAATCTGGGGTGTGGAACGTGGTTGCCAGCAATATTGATGAATAGCTGATTGAAATTAGAAAATTTCGATTAAATGACAGTTGTTTAAGCTATTGGTAACAGAAAAACAATTATTGGCAAGCCAGTTGCAATTATCTTAATAAATAAAACAATCAGCAATGGATTACTGATTTTAACATTCTATATTTATAACCATTGCTAGGTGTTAGGAGATCGTTATGCCACAAATTATTAACACAAATATCATGTCTTTAAATTCCCAACGGAATTTAAATCGATCACAAGGAGCGTTACAAACTTCTTTGCAGCGTTTGTCTTCTGGTTTACGTATTAATAGTGCGAAAGATGATGCGGCAGGTCTTGCGATTTCCGAGCGTTTTACGTCACAGGTTAGAGGATTAACGGTAGCCGCAAGAAATGCAAATGATGGGATTTCTTTAGCTCAAGTAGCTGAAGGTGCCTTGCAGGAAGCAAGCAATATTTTACAACGAGTGAGAGAGCTTGCAGTGCAGTCTATTAACGCGACGAACTCTCCAAGCGATAGAACTGCATTAAATCTTGAAGTTAGCCAGCTAACTGCTGAGCTAGATCGAATTGCACGCTCTACCGAATTTAACGGTCAAAAGATTCTGGATGGAACATTTGGGACGGCGCTATTTCAAGTTGGATCTAACGCCAATCAAACGATCGTTGCGTCGACTGGAAACTTTAAAACCAAACAATATGGTGATTACCGTATTCAAGGGTATGACAATAATGTAGCAAATGTTCATCGCCTTGATGCAAATGGCAGCCTAACCGTTAGTGGTGGTGCTGGTACTGCTTCAATATCTTATGCTACTTCAGATAGTGCAAGTTCGGTTGCGGCTGCAGTGAATCTTGCGAATGAAAATACTGGGGTAACAGCTTCGGCATTAACCCAATTTGATGTTAAATTTGCCGCATCAGGTTTTTATAAATTTGATCTATTCTCTGAGAACGCCAGTGCTGTTTCTGTAGGCTTTAATATATCTGAAGCAACAGGTATAGAAGCATTGTCCGTTGCTGCCTCTGCATTTAATGATATAACATCAAAGACGGGTGTGGTAGCAACTGTTAAGGAGGATGGTACTGGGATTGAGTTAAGTCACTATACTGGAGAGAATATTACTATTCAAGATACTAGTTTTGCAAACAGTGGTGCGGTGACATTAGCAACATCAAATTCAACGTTGGTGTTGACTGCAGATACCAATGTAAATACCGCTGTTATATCAGGTCAAGTTACATTTGATGCATCCAAAGCCTTTACCATACAAGGTTCGGCAACAGAAGTAATGTCTGCCGCTTCAGAAGCTTCAGTACTTCAAAAAGTCGCTGATATTGATATTTCAACAGTTGATAACTCAAATCTGGCTCTGACAGTTGCCGATGCTGCATTGGCGCAAATCAGTTCTCAACGTGCAAAATTTGGTGCGCTGCAAAATAGGTTTGGTTCCACTATATCAAACCTTGAAACTGCGGTTGAAAACCTCAGCGCTGCACGCTCTCGCATAATGGATGCAGATTTTGCGGTTGAAACTGCAGAACTCACACGTACACAGATACTGCAACAAGCAGGTACTGCTATGTTAGCTCAAGCAAATCAAATACCTCAAAATGTCTTAAGCTTGCTTCAGTAGTAGATCATTACCAATGATTAATCCTTGCAGCTCAGATTTCTGCAGGGATTATCTTCAATAAGATCTAAGAATAAAGGCTGATTTTCTCGGATAAATACTGTTGGATTTGATCGAAAATACTTTTCCAGTCGCCCGGATTTTTTTGTCTAAAGAGTGTTACATCTTCGTACCAATAGCTTTTTGTATCATCAAATGCCCAGCGCCAGTCAGCGCTGAAAGGTAATAGGCATAATGTTTCTTTTCCCAATGCGCCAGATAAATGTGTGACTGAATTGTCTACACTGATAATCAAATCCAGCTCGTGAATAACAGATGCGACGAAATTCAGATCATTATTTAAGTCATCTTTATCGAGATAGGATATGTTATTATTTGAATATTTATTGAGAAATTTTCGATCTTGTTCTGTCATGGAAGGTTGTAAACACCAGAAATGACAATTGGATGTGTGAAAAATGTCCTTCCAGTCGCGAATGTGGCTAGAGCGGCGAATTCTTTCTTTATACTCGGTGCCTCCTTTCCAACTAAACCCGATGTTTAAAAGTTTATCGTTTTTCTTGATCTTGCTTGGGGGCGTATAATTATTAGGAAGATGTAACGATACTTTCTTTTCTGTCATGTCTGAGTTGAAATATTGTGCAATGCTACCGGCAGTAATGACAAAGTCATAAGTTTGATTCTTATTTAATGGCATATCTCGGCTACAGAATTCAGCGTCAGGAAACGAAGTTTCTAGTAACTCTGTTAACCTGGGTTCGCATATGATGGTACACAACGCTGAAGAGGTATATATTTCGTCATAAAATAGTGAGAACATTATTTCATCACCTATACCTTGTTCGTTTATGATCAAAATATCTTTTCCCTCTAGTGGTTCTCCTCTCCAAGCGCTTATATTTTTATGTGAACTTGTAAATCGTTGTTTGACTAAAAAGCCAAGATCATATAATTTCCAACCCGCTTGGAATGATTTGTTTTTAAGATGCATCAAACTCAAATTCCAGTTTGCGATTATATTATTTGGGTCTGCTGAAAGAGATGCTTGAAGATTTTCAATGACAGAAGTAGGTTGATTGTGTTCTCCCTCAATCATTGCTTGCCAAGCAAAACACTCGGTTCGAAAGCTTCCGGTTTTTCTCAGGATATCAATGATTGATTGCGCTTTGTCGAACTTCATCACTTCAATATATAGATCGACTAAATTAAAAAGTATTTTTTGCTGTCCTGCTGTCACACTTGTCAACGAGTTAAATAGAAAATTAATCGAACGATTTGGTCTTTGTAAAAGTTGATAACAGTGAGAAACGGTGAGATAAGCTGGAATAAAGTTTTTGTCTATGCTAATCGCGATAGAAGCTTGATTAATTGAATCGATGAATTGTTTCTGATCAATAAAAATCTTTGCTTTGCGATGATGAAAGTGAGGTGAGTTTGGATTGATATCTATCGCTGAGTCAATAAATTCATGTGCGGCATCTAACTGATCATTTTTTTGATAGTTAATGGAAAGTGCATTGAATAAATCGGCATTATCAGTTAGGTAGGGTAATGCGCGTTCCAGATAAATTGTCGATTTAGAATATTCTTTTTGCTGACTAAGTAAGATACCGAATAGATAATTGGCTTGGGGGTGATAAAATTCTTTGCTTAGGATCTGTTTATAGCTAATACCAGCGAGATCCCAATTACCTGATTGGTGTAATTTTAATGCCTCTGACAGACTTTCTTTATTATCGACACTCATTACTATTTAATGTGTGTAAGTCTTGAGCTATAGTTTCTATGATGGAACCCCAGTCATTATTGTCTGTTTGCCGATACAGTTTTACGCTTTCATACCATACTGAATGTTCTCCTTTCTCCATCCACCTCCAACTTGGTACTTGGGGGATGAGACTCCAGGCTGGAATGTTTTGAGAGCCTGCTATATGAACATTTGTATTAGCAACAGATATAATTAAATCTAGGGCTGCAATTTTTGCAGAGAAATCATCAATATTCTTTAATGAGTCGCTATCTTTCCATTCATATATTGTTATACCGTGGTTTTTTCTAAAATCCTCGATTTCTTTTTCGACATCACCATATTGGAGATTGATAAAATTAACGCTAGCTGAACTCAATATCGGTAACCAATCGTCTAAATTTATGCTACGCTTTTCATGTTCGACTTTAATCCCAGCTTTCCATGAAATTCCGACATTTAATCCAGTTCCTGCATCTTTGTATCGATTCCTCCATTTAGCAATACTTTTCTTATTTGATTGGATGTAATGAGGTGAGTGAGAAAAATTTTCAAGTTTTCTTCGAAAGAAGAATGGTAGACTTCCAATTGGTAAATGATATTTAATATTTGAATAATTTTCCAGCCAACTCATATCGCTATTTTGATGGGAGCCAATAATCTCTATACCTGGAAAGCTTCTTCTGAATAAAGGTGCTAAGCGCTGATCACATTCCAAAATGACATTTTTATTAACTTTTAGCAAGTCAGGCAAACACGAGGAAAACATTATTTGATCACCTATCCCTTGTTCGGCGGTTATTAGTAGTACAGAGTTATTATCCAGTTTATTCCATTTTTTGAACGGAAAGACTCTGTTACCTCGCTCTTGATTAATTAATCCGTATTCATAGTCATCCCAAGCGATTGAAAAATTCCCTAATAGAAGGTGGGTAAATGAGCGATAGAAGTGGCCGTTAACATCTGTTGGGGAGAGAGCAATTGCCTCATCAAATATTTCCAATGCCTTTGAATATTCACCTTTTAGATGAAGTGTAAATCCCAGGTTGTTATAAGCATCGATATAGGTAGGTTTTAATTTTATCGCTTTTTGAAAATTAATTATCGCAGATGATAAGTTGTCTTGTTTGAGAAATGCGTATCCAAGGTTGTTAATAGCTTCCGGATAGTTTGGAATAATTAGCAAGGCTCGTTGCGCGTATTCTTTTGCGGTTTCATAGTTTTCACATAGATTCAGTAGTGCGGAATAATTTGACAATGTTTTCGCATTTTTGGGGTTTAAATTTATGGCCTTTTTAAATAGTTTTTCACTTTGTTCAAAAGTGTCTTGCTGAGATAGAGATATTGCCAAGTTAACAATACTTGCTTCAAAGTCATTATCAATTTTTAACGCGGCTTGAAATTGTGCGATGGCCTGAGTGAGTTTTCCTGTCTTCCTGTAGAGGTCTCCCAAGTCATTGTGAATATATTTGGAATTCGGAAGCTGTTCTATTGCATTTTCAAGTATCGATGTTGCTTTTGAAACTTGGTTGTTTAATTCGCAAGCAAAAGAAAGATTTCTGTATGCTTCTTCGTGATTGTTTTTTAGCTTGATGACTTTAGACAGAGTGGAAATTGAATTTTCATATTGCTGTGACTGCCCATAGAGAGTACCGAGCAGAAAAAGCGCGTTTGTGTTTTGAGGTGAGCTTTTAATAATTGCCTGATAAAGCCTTTGAGCATTGGCGAAATCTCCAGTTTGATGGCTTTTTAATGCTTTTTGTAGCTGTGAGTTTTCTTCCAATGGGGCAATCCGTAGCATGAGTATTGATAGGTATAGAGGATTGCCACAGATGGCAATACTTTTCCGCACTTTTCCGCTTAACAGCAATATTATTGCCAGAAATTGCTGATAGAGCTGTAACAAAGGGACTAAATGCGAATGTCTTTTTATAATGATCATATTTGATTGACTATTCATATCAATATGTTATGTCTGTTTCATGAACTAAATTGTAATTAATATTGGCGACTCGTTAAGATTTTCTGAAGGTAGCCGATAAATTTTTCGGGAGCGGTAAATATTTCGTTATTGTGTAGAAATATATCCGCTGAAAAATGAGCTTAATGCGTATGCTATGCACAGCGTATCGTTAAGATTGTTAGGAGACATGTAAATGCCTCAAATTATTAATACTAATGTCATGTCGTTGAACTCTCAACGAAATCTAAACAAGTCTCAAGGTGGTTTAGCTACCGCATTGCAACGTTTATCTTCTGGCCTACGAATTAACAGCGCAAAGGATGATGCTGCAGGCTTGGCGATTTCTGAAAGATTTACTTCACAAGTTCGTGGTTTAACCGTTGCAGCTCGAAATGCAAATGACGGAATATCTTTGTCACAAGTTGCTGAAGGGGCATTAACTGAAGTTGGTAATATCTTACAGCGTGTTCGTGAGTTATCAGTACAATCTGCAAATGCAACCAACTCTGCCTCAGATAGATCTGCGTTACAGCTTGAGGTTGGTCAGTTAACTGCTGAACTTAATCGTATCTCAAAAGCGACTGAGTTTAATGGGCAGAAACTGCTAGATGGAACGTTCGGTACAGCCTTGTTTCAGGTTGGTGCTAACGCTAATGAAACTATTGTTGCAACAACGGCTAACTTTAAAACTGATCAGTACGGTGATTACCGCGTTTCAGGGCAAGATGACTCAGTTGCTGGGGCATCGAGAATTGCTAATGCGGGTACGGTTATCGTAAGTGGGTCTGGAGGCACTGCCACAATTGGCTATGCGGCAAGTGATAGCGCAGAGACAATTGCGGCGGCTGTTAATCTTAAATTGGATGATACAGGGGTAACAGCGTCTGCGATCACTCAAACTGATGTTAGTTTTGCCGCCTCAGGTACTTATCGTTTTACAATGACATCGGAGAACTCATCAGCGGTTGAGATAGGTTTTAAAATTGACGCGACTACTGGTACTGATGCTTTGTCTCAAGCAGTAAATGCGTTTAATGATGATCAAGCGAAAACGGGTGTGGTTGCAAGTTTAAAAGCTGATGGTTCAGGTATTACACTGACAAATTATGATGGTAAAGATATTAACTTGATGGATACTGCTTTTTCCAATGCAGGGATAGCAACGGTATCGGCTGGCGCTGCGACTGTAGCTTTGGCGGCAGATACCAACGTTAATAGTGCACGTGTCACTGGGCAAGTGACATTCGATTCAGATAAAGCCTTTACAGTTTCCGGTAGCGCTGGCATGGTAGTTTCTGCTGCTGCGGAAGCTTCTACTTTGCAGAAAGTCGCTGAAGTTGATATTTCGACAGTTTCCGGTGCAAATCTCGCGATGTCAATTGTCGATGCAGCAATTTCGCAAGTGAGTAATCAACGCGCGAAGTTTGGTGCATTACAGAGTCGTTTCTCATCAACTATTTCTAATCTGGAAACCAGTGTGGAAAACTTGAGTGCGGCAAGGTCGAGGATTAGAGATGCTGATTTCGCGGTCGAAACAGCAGAGCTAACGAGGACGCAAATCTTGCAGCAAGCCGGCACGGCAATGTTAGCACAGGCGAACTCAATTCCACAAAATGTATTAAGTTTGCTCGGCTAGAGCTAGTAAAAGGAGCGGAATAAAAATTCCGCTCCTTTTTAAGCTTGAGAAGAGGTATCAAAAATGACGATTTCAGTAAAACCTTCATTTGGTAATATAACGCCGGATACTAAGGGGCCTTCTGATTCGTTATCCCCAGCAATTAAAGATAATGTCGAATTAAAGATTAAAGATTCACTAAGGTCACAAAAAAATCGCGAACTAGACGTAGGAAATGAAGAAATTCAACTTACTGAACTAAAGGAAGCGAAAGTTTCGATAGATATATTAGAAGCAGCAGTAAACAGGTTAAACGAATTTGTAAAAGCCAGTGAGAGAAACATCAATTTTTCTATCGATAAGGATACGGGAAAAACAGTAGTTAAACTCACGGATAAAGATAACAACGTGTTGCGACAGATACCGTCGGAAGAAGTATTGCGATTAATAAAAAATTTAGAAACGAATAAAGGAACGATAATAGAAGATCATGCTTAACCCGTATTTCTCACAGGATTTACGAAATCTCGCTTGATCTTTGATTCCACAAATTTTTTTCTTCCATCGGAAATACAATGAGTATTCCACTCAGTCAGAAAATATTTGTGAAAACAAATCTCTGCGCGATATTACCGCAAGCCTGTGAAAAATGCGGGTTAATGGCTTGATAGTTGCTTTTGTTATTAATAGATATATTTCAACTAATTTGAACGAAACAAACTATTTCATAACCATAGAGGTGTAAGCTATGGCTGCTATTTCATCATTAGGTATAGGGTCCGGGCTTGATATTCAAGGGCTTGTTTCAGGTCTTATTGAGGCCGAAGGTGCCGCAAAAGGTGTTCGGCTAACGCGAAAAGAAGCGGTTTACGAAGCGAAGCTTTCAGCGCTTAGCGCTGTTAAAAGTGCGTTGTCCGATTTTCAGAGTACGTTTTCCAAGCTAAAGCTCACCTCTACATTTAACAGTTATTCTGCCACATCCTCCAGTACATCAACTTTTACCGCTTCGGCATCGAATGGTGCGTTGGAAGCAGCCTATGATGTTGAAGTCAATCAACTTGCACAATCACAAAAAATTGTTTCTACAGCAATTGCTGACAAAACTACAGCTGTTGGTACAGGAACGCTTGTCGTTAAGTTCGGAACTTATACTTATGATGGTGTGGGAGTTGAAACTGGCTTTTCTGAGGATGTCAGTAATACAAATTCTGGGACTGAGATAGATATAATTGATGGTAGTATGGAAGGTATTCGCGACGCGATTAATGATGCCAATATTGGTGTTACCGCAAGTATCATTAATTCTGGCTCTGGTTATCAATTAGTGATGTCGTCTGAAACAGGTGAAGCTAGTGCGATAAATGTGACAGTTAAAGCAGGTACGGATAGTGATGGCAATGAACAGAATGCAACAGGCCTATCTGCGTTTTCTTATGATCCGACTAATAACTCTGGTGCTGGTGCCGTTACGAGTATGTCATATACTCAGGCTGCAGAAGATGCACTTTTATTAGTTGATGGCGTCAGTATTCAAAACTCTTCGAATACTATAGCGGATGTTATAGAAGACGTAACATTGAATCTCAAAAGTGCAGATCCAGGTGTAACACAATCACTTACGGTGGATAGGAATACTGCTGGTGTCGAAAGCGCTGTCCAAGAATTTGTGGATGGCTACAACACGCTAATGGCAATCGTCGATCAGACTTCGTTTTATGATAGTGAGAATGGTAACTCAGGAATTTTGATAGGTGATCCCACTGTTCGCGGTGTTGTTACACAAGTACGTAATGTATTAAATAACTTAACTAATGATCCACTTTCTGAATATAACTCGCTGGCAAGTATTGGGATTCTAACTGCCAGAGATGGAACATTTGAATACGATTCTACCAAATTATCTGTAGCATTAGCTAGCAAACCTGATGAAGTTAAGCACTTACTGGCAGGTGGGGCCGCCAAGACGAGTGACTTAAACATAGATATCCTAAGTGTTACGGATAATATTGGGGCAGGTACGTATGGTGTAAATATTACGCAAATGCCAACACAAGGTGCTCATGTGGCACCGACGTTTGCCATTGCTCCAGCAACAATGTTTGATTTGGCGGGTGCTCATAGTATGCAACTCAGTGTTGATGGTGTTGCGACTAATTTACTCTCATTAGCTAATTCTAATTATTATACTGACAATGGCAATGACACTCTTCTTGCCGGTCAAGCGATGGCTACTGATCTACAGACGCTAATAAATAGTGATTCTAATCTTGTCGCTGCAGGTGCAAGCGTTTTAGTGGCATATATTGAAAGTGGCGGCGGTGTCAATGGTCAATTTACTATCACATCAAACAAATATGGTAGTAATTCTTCGGTGGAAGTTACAACTTCTGCAACTGGACTTAGTACATCCTTCAATATTAATGTAGATGCTGCCGCTAATACTGGTGTGAGTGGCGTAGGAACAATTGGCGGAGAAGCTACAACCTTCGATGGTCAAAGCATGACAGGAACAGGTTTGTATGCTGGCTTTGTTTTGAATATCACGGGTGGAACAGTGGGGGAGAGATCTGGAATTCAAGTTTTCGGTGGTAATATCACTTCTCTCAGTAGTTTATTGGATAGCTTTCTCGATAGTGATGGTTTTATCGATGCGAAATCGGACGGTCTTAATGCTTCGATGGAAGATATACAGCAACAAAGAGAAAATTTAACACTGCGGTTAGAAAAGCTGGAAGAGAGATATATAAAACAGTTCAGTGCGATGGATGCGTTAGTTGCTAAGCTAAATTCAACAAGTAGTTTTCTATCAAGTCAGTTAGATTCAATATCGAATATTTCGATAGGTAAAAAATAATAGATAGCATTAAATTGACCATGTATTAAGAGGAGTCAAGTTATGAGTTCTGCCAAAGCGCAGAGTGCGTTAAAAGAGTATGGCAAAATTAGTGTTCAATCGGGTGCCTCATACGCAACTCCACATAGATTGATTACTATGCTACTTGAAGGCGCGCTTGAAAAAATCTCCGCTGCAAAAGGTTTTATGCAGAGAAAGGAGATTGCAAATAAGGGTAATTACATCAGTTGGGCAATTTCTATCATTGAGGGGCTTCGAATGAGCCTGGATAGTGACAAAGGAGGAGAAATTGCAGCGAACCTGGATAACTTATACGACTACATGGAAAGAAGATTGGTTGAAGCAAATGCGAAGAATGATGAAGCTATTCTGGATGAGGTCACTGAGCTGTTAACAACCATAAAGTCCGCTTGGTTGGAGATTCCCACGGATATTCATGGCGCATCTACTATAGATGCTCAGAATTTAGCAACTAAAAACAGCGCAGAAGATCAAATAAAGGTCTAGGATATATGAGTCGGCTGAATGAGGCACTTGCGATCACGCATCAGATGTTAGTATTTTCAAATGATGGGGATTGGGATAGGGTTGTCAATGCTCAACAAAAAAGAGATCAACTTTTTAAAGTTATGCATGAGTCTACTTCGTCTTTATCTCTTGCGGATGAAAAGTTGATTCAAGAAATACTAAATATAAACAGAGAGCTTGCTAACTTAGCAAATTTGGAAAAAGAGCGGTGCTTGAATTTGCATGCATCGCTTAAATATGGAAAAAAAGCACGAGATGCGTATAGCACTGGTTAGAGTGCTATTCGCTAAGCATGTTCAGCTCTTGAATGAGATCTTCTAGAAACTCAAGGTAGTTTTGATGCTTGCTTACAGATGATTTATATATTGGTTGTCGTGTTTGCCATTTACTTGCTGTGCTTATAATATTTTTAGAATGATAGAAGCTTAGATAGTCATCAGACCACTCCAATCCGCATTTTAAAATCAATTCTCTCGTTTTCTCTTCCTGATTCAATATCAATTCTTCATATTTTATGTCAATAATTTCATTAGAAAACAATTTCTCCCAATGGCTCATTAATCGATGATATTGGGTGTAAAATTGTCCTAGCGTACGAAGATCATATGTGTACTGATGCTGAGTTTCAAAATTTTGAAAGTAACATGAAAGGCAGGTGGCAATGGGGTCTCTTTGTGTGTGAATTACGATACTGTTGGGAAAAAGTATTTTTATAAACCCTATGTGTAAAAAATTCACGGGTGATTTATCAATGATATATTCAGCAAAATTACATTGTGTTTTTGTTAGTGATAATATCTTATTCGATATGTCTTCTAAGACAGAACTATTAGCACTTGATATACAACTTGGGTAAGAGTCTGGGGCATATAATAAGTCCGAAATATCATCGACTATTTCCCCAATGAACCCAACTTCTCCGGCACTATGAGCTCTTGGGTGACATGAAATTATTTGTTCAATCAGCGTGCTTCCAGATCTCGGCATACCTACAATAAATATAAATTTTTGTTCTTTTTGTCTCTTTACTTCTAGTTTTTTTACTAAATCGTCATCAAAAGTATCAATTATTTTGTCAATATAATGGCTATAAGCTTTTATGTTAAAATCATGATTTTTCAGTGAGTTTCCTTGTTTGTAATTCTCAAATGCGAATTTATAATTCCCTAAATCGTTATATGCCTTTCCCAGTGTAAAGTGAATTTTAATTTTATCTTGTTTTGACATTGATGGAAGGTTGAATTTTTCTTCAAGTGTTTTGACCAATTGATCATCATCTCTTGAAAAACTATGTGATTGTGCATAGTTAAAGTATGCATCGAAGCAATTTGAATCAATATCAATGGCTTTTTTAAAGCACTTATTAGCTTTTTTTATGTCCCCTATGTGTTGGTAGGAGATGCCAAGATTGTTCATCGCGAGTGAAAAATCGGGTTTTAAGGATATAGCGGCAGTATAATAGTTTATCGCCAGATGGAGTTCTTTCTGCTGTTGATATGCATACCCCAAGTTGTAGTAACTGTTAGGATTGCTTGGCTCTAGGTTTATAGCATTTGTGAGGAGGGGAATTGCACTATCACTTTTTCCAGAGGTAATATATAAGTAGCTTAACTTAAGAAGTACTTCAATATTGTTTGGGGATATATCGAGTAATTCTCTGTACAAATCTTCTGCTAGTCGGTAGTCACCACTTTTGTACGCGATATTTGCTTTTTCTATAAAGTCTGGAATTGGAGCAGTCACATCCAGGCCTTCTTTGTGAGCATTCTGTATTTCCTTGTATGAATCGTCTATCCCCAATATTTTATATCGACTTAGCGAGGTCCAATCTTAAACATATATCAATCAGCATATGGCATCAAACTAGCAGCTTACAACGATTATTTACTAACATTTGACGCATCGAGCATCAGTTTCGTTTTGAAAGTTCGGGCGTTTGGAGATTACTATGGGCCTGACAATAGAAGAAATTGAAAATATTAATCCTGTAGCAGAGCTGGATTATCAAGGGACGAGATTACGATTTTCTTCTCCTAATAGAATGACACTATGGAGAGCACAATCGTTAATGACTAAAGAACCTGATACATTGGAATGGATAAATGGTTTTTCTAGTGATGATGTGATGTTAGATATTGGTGCAAATGTTGGAATGTACACAATAGTTGCGGCTAAAGTTTATGGTGTAAAAGTGTTCGCGTTTGAACCTGAATCCTCAAACTTCGCGTTATTGAATAAAAATATATTTATAAATAATCTTCAAGGTGTCGCTAAAGCATTTCCTGTTGCAGTGGCAGAGAAAAGTGGATTTGGTGATCTAAATTTAAGTCAGTTTAAGCCAGGGGGATCATGTCATAATTTTGGAGAGGCAATCGACTTTAAACATGAGCCGTTTAATGCCTCATATGTGCAAGGGGCCTATTCTACAACGATAGATGATCTTATTAATATGCAGGCTATACCTATGCCCCAGCATATTAAAATTGATGTAGATGGTATTGAAGAAAAAGTTATTGCAGGAGGAAAAGAAACGTTAAAACGAACAGAATTAAAGTCTGTACTTATCGAAATTAATACCAACTTGGCACCACATCGTGAAATTGTCCAATATATGTTAGATGAAGGATTTACCTATTCCGATGTACAAGTGAATAAATATTTGAGAAAGGAAGGGGCGTTCGAAGGCGTTGGAAACTACATATTCTATCGGTAGCAGAATCAATTGAACTACGCGAATATAGGCCCCGACTTCATCGCGTATTTATTTTTACTAGCCGTCTAGAATATTTACATTATAAATAAGTAAATCCCTTTCCATATTATCATCTGTAATCAGGTCTACTCCATGGAAGGAATTATTAGTCTTGAAAAAGCAGAACATAGAGTTAGGGCTGAATGGAGCCGTAAGTACTTTGTTGAACTTATCAAATTTATAGTGAGGTCCACCCTCACAAATGAATCTATCACCTTTCGGTTTATAGATAGAAGTTCCTAAGTGGGATAAATCATTGTTGGTAGGTAAATAGAATAGTAGAGTTAACAGTTTTCGTGGAGCATCAGTATGAGGACCAATGGAATATCCAGTTTTGTCCCGTGTGATCAAGCCAGTAGCTTTGACCTTTTTGTGTCCTTGAACCCCCTGCATTCTTTTTTCAATGTATGGTTTAAACTTTATTAATAAAGAATTTAGAAGATATTCACCTAAAAACCAATCACTAAATTGAATCCAGAAGTCACGTTTATTTTCTGGAAGTTTAATTAAACTTGCAGTTTCCATTTCAATGATGAATCGATCTTTATAGGTGTCTAACTTTTTTGTAGGTTCGTTTGGATCTGACGCGACGGAACCCGTACGCAATGTTTCATTGAGTGCCATATAATTATCATCATTTGGGATATTTCCCAAAATTTTACTGTATGTTATATCGTCGAATACTGAATGAACATGGAAATGTGGGTAAGGATAGTCATAAATAGGTGCATTCATTAGTTTGTAGATTACATGCTCTTCACTACTCACATTCATTGTGTTTCTTTCCTTTGATAAATTTCTCAAAATACTCAATTCGTTGTCGCTCAATTATCGATCTATTTATTGTTGGTTTTATCGTGCAATGTGCATTCCCGTTGTTGGGAGACATGCAATGTTCCAAATACAGATAGAGATAAAAATGAAAATAGCTCATCATTAGTTCTTATAATTCATGCAATTTAGAAAATGGGGGTAAAATAGAATATATATTAACGTAAATCAAATTCCTAACATTGGTATAAATACCTTATAAGATATTTAAAGAGTTTTTAAGGCCGCTTCCCATTGCTTAGCTATCACTTTTGGACTGTGATGCTTTTTAATATATGCTTGTCCTGCTGATATCCGATCTGTATTCTCATTTTCTGAATATGATAAACACCTGAAAATACCTTCTATAATATCTCTTTCAATTATTGCGTAATCCTGAAACTTTAAATATGTTGGAAGCGGATGAGCAACTACCATTTTTCCTGCCCATATTGATTCAACTAATCTATTAGGGCTTTTTACGTTATTTTTACTGTTGTCAATACTTGGGATAACAACAATATCAGTTGAACTGAACGCATGCCAAACGGCGTTGACAGACCAAGGTGTGAATTTCAGCTTGACCTCTCCATCATGTGAGGAGTTGTAACTAGTGCAGGATTCCCTAATGTTGTCGAGTTCTGACGAAATTATTTCTAGTTCGACTGTTTGCTGGAAATCAGCATTTGGTAAGTTAAGGACTAACGGGTTAATTGTTTCTATGTTGATGATATGACCAAACCAAAGTAGGCGCAATGTTCCGTTTGGAAAAAACTTTGGTGGTTTTCTTGTACCTTCATATGGATCAGATATTTCGACGATAGGAGCGGAAAAGTATTGTGATATAACTTCCTTTAATTTTGGTGTGCTGGCTACGATCAAGTCGGTGTTTTTAATTATTCTATTTAGCGGCTCTATAACTTCCTTTCGATCAAAATGTACATCGCAAAAATCAATAACGATTTTTTTTCCAGATTGTTTAGCAATTGAAATGAGATTTTCAGCTTTAACATAATCTACTTTAGATACTATAATCACATCAATTCTATTTATTGTTTTTATAAAATCATCAACATCACACCCTTCCACGGTAAAAATGCGAACTTGATGTCCTTGTTTTAATAGTTGAAATGCAGGAATTAAACATCGATATCTGACACTGGCAGTTTTAGAAGTGTATTTACCACTCGTAGTCTCGAGATTATGTCGAATTAGCCACAAAATATTCATTAATACTTTCTTTGTCAATTGTAAGAAATCTTGTATTGTATAAAAGATGATAAATAGAATTTATTTGTTTCGTTTGATAATATTAGTTTGTAATTTGATATTCTGCATAGTTTAAGATTTATAAGCGTTCATATTTGGTAAACTATAACTTGATGTAAAATCCGTCAGGTGCGAATGTGAAGCCGAACTTTGATTCTCTTTTTTTGTCTGCCAGTAATTGATTTGGATTAAGTTCGATATACTCCTTAATTGCTTCCCATGGGCCTTCTCCGAACTCAGGGTATATTGGATGTCCATTTACACAGCTATCTTCAACAATGAGATAGTCGCCACTCTTTAAAAGAGGAACAAGTGCATTTAGTTCACTTAATACATGCTGTTTTGTATGATCAGAATCGAGAATCATGAAAATATTTTCCGTTCTGTGTTCTGGTATCATTGACTTAATGGTATCTACCATTACGGGAGAACAACTACTGCCGATTAGAAATTCTAAACGTGGATGAGATGGGGCGTAGTTTGAAGCAGAATCAATATCTACACTGATAACTTTTCCTTCAGCATTTTTTGCTTCTAATGTGTCAGCAAAAAAAAGTCCTGAACCACCATGCCTGCTCCCTGTTTCTATGACCCAACCAATGTTGTGAGCATGAAATATTTCTTGATAATTCCACATGTCACTAACACTTTTTAGTGTTCTTATTCCGCGATAACTAACGGTTTTCCAAATATTTTCGTCAAAATACCAACGCATGTAATCTTCGCTAGCTTTTTCAAACACTTTGCTTATCCTTGTCGTGGCTAATTTAGAATAATCAAGTTACGGGCATGTATTATGCCACTGTTATTGTATCTGGATTAGCGACGGATTTGAGAGTAAGTCATGTATTAAAAATATTAAAAATAGAGCACAGTTGAAAAATATTTATCTGTACAGATTTGAAGAGAAGCTGGTTAAAACTCAATGGTGCTCATATTGCATGTTTTCACTTTCTAGATTTAGGAATCTGTTGTTTACTTTAGTCATTTAATATTCCGATGTGTGTAATGGAATATCACAAGCGGAGTGCAATATATTTAGCTAGTTTTGTACGCGATCTATCCGCCCATTTAATATCGTGTAAGTAAACTTAGTATTGATGACAATCGCTGCACTGGTTATGACAGTAAAGGAAGTAAAATGGGAGATATAAATCAAACCATTTATCTAGATCGTTACCTGCAAGGAGATATTGTAGGGGCAGTTCTGGAGATAGGAAGTAAAGATTATGGAAATACTTCAAGCTTTCGAAATATCTACCCTGAAAACGAGTATGTTGGATTGGATATGGAAAGTGGAAAGGGCGTTGATATTATTCAAGACTTGACTACAGGCATTGGTGAGCTACAAGAAAAATATTTTGATTTGATAATATGTTGTTCTGTACTGGAGCACGTTAAAAAGCCTTGGGTTATGGCAGAAAACTTACAGAGGTTACTTAAGCCTGGAGGAGTTTTGTATATATCGGTTCCCTGGGTTTGGCGCTATCACGCATATCCTGATGACTATTTCCGTTTTTCGTGGAGAGGTATTATTGAATTGTTTCAAGACTTGGAATGTAAAAACGCATGCTATTCTACAAATGTACAAGGAGAGATCGTAGAAATTACGGGGGATAACAAATACTTTGATAACAACATATCAGCAATGGTTGAAACTACAAGGGGTAAACGTAAATATCTCCCTTATCTGATGGTTAATATGCTCTGTTATAAAAAGTAAACAAGATGCTCTGAGTATGAACTTAAGTGCCCTGGGAACTCTTAGAGTAGTAATGAACAACAAATAAATTTGTAAATAGTTGTGTATTAAAGACTACCGAGTAAGAGTAGACTAAACTTTAAATGAAGACTATGAATTCTAATCATTCTTCGAAAACGTTACATTAGAATTTTGAATTTTCGAAATTCGCAATTCGTTGTCGCTGAATTGCAGGCCCGTTTTCTGTGTCTATTTTCACATCCAGTAAAAACTCAAATAAGCGGCCGGGATATTTATTGGCGGATTTCTGTAAATAGCTAATCCACCACTCGCCGGGTTTAATTGTACAATGTGCGTTCTCGCCATTGGGAAGGTGTTTTTTTGCGGGGTAACATGCAATATTCCCGAATACAAATAACTTTGAAAACGAAAATAGCCCATCAATAATCCATTCAACATCATCTTCAGGGCAATGTTCAAGTACATCGGTAGATATTACCCCATCGAATTTATCAGTTGGTAACTGACTATAGGGTTCGTAACACGGATCATAACAAGTGATACTGTCAACGCCCCAATACTCCTGTATACCGGTGTATTGTCTGTCTTCACCTTCAATATTTAGTGGCCTGGGTTGATACTGTTTACCTTTTCCAGAGCCATAATCAAGAATAGTCCGTGCCCCAGTTGCATCAATAAGTCGTTTAATTGATGGTGCGTGTGGCGGTAAACTCTGCCCCGGAAATGTATTCTCTGGAGCCAGCCCAAGGGATTTCTCGCCTTCTATGTGCAGTTGTTTATACTGACTCAGCAGCTCTTTATATCTCGCACTTGGATTTTCTTGCGTGTACATTAATTTCTCCAACAATTTTATACCTGTATAACTAGCTAGAAGATGATGAAAAAACTGGGCCTAATTCAGATAAGTGCATGTATTGCACGGACTCTCAGTCGTTTTTCGATTCGGAAGATACAAACGTAACATTTCCAATTTTGTCTGGCGATAAATATCCAGTACGTGTTGTTCGTTGACATCGCCTTTTGAATAATCCGCATTCCCATCCATACAGCATTTTGCCACTTTTCCGGTTGCGGTTATTGATAAATCAAACCAGCGCAAGCATGGTGCATTTGGAATTTGATGTTTTTTGTCCTCAAGATCTATGGTTCCAATCCAGTCGTTTCTTCTGTTTATGTATGGGAGAAATAATGGATAACGCTGATTAACAAGGTTTAGAAATTCAAGATCGGTTTGTGGTGTATCTGCAACCCGTGTAATATTAATAGGAATCTTCATTATTCCCTTCAATACGTATGAGTGCAATACATCAAGTCGCCTTAGGGTTTTCTCCAAGGGTATTTTCATTACATTCTCGTACTCAATAGGATCTAATGTGTTAAGAGAAACTTTGATTGGTGCAAACCGTTTATGATCTAAGAATGAAAGCTTTTGAATTTTTTTCTCAGTTAAGGGAGAGCCATTAGTAATAAAACCAATAGCTGCTTTTGGAAGCTTCTCAAGTATTAATTCGAGTATATCAAATAACCTAGGCTCCAGAAAAGGTTCACTGACTTTGTACGGATTTATTTGAAAACGATCATTTGCGGGTAAGTCACTAAGATCTGAGATTACTTTTTCTATCAGTTTGTCAGACATCTTGACATCTTTTCTATCCATTGTAGTGTATGGACAAAAATTGCATTCGGCATTGCATTTTGCCATGGTTTCAAGATGTATTAATATAGGGTGGTCTAAGTGTGATAAACGAAGTTTTTCGCAGGAGTTTATCATCTTTTTTTCAAGGCGTTCTTGATCGTGCTTTTCGATGACAACATCTTGATTAAATTGTTCTGCAGGTTTCAAATTGATGAAACTGATTTTGCTAGGCATAAACATAAAACTCCATGCGCTTAGATGGATGTTAACTAAAAACTATTTTTTCTAATATGGGTAACACCTAAGAAAAATCTTGATCGAATTCGTATCCAGCAAATTTGTAAATAGTGTTTTAGATTGTACTCTCTTATTTCCTGAATGACTTCACCACCCTAGTTCACGTATATCCGTTTTTATATTTTCCAAGTCAATACCCTCTTGATCGGTGAGATTCAGCTTTGAGCACATACGATTGAAGTTACTATAAGCGCTAGAAAATTTGCCGAGTAGTCCTTCTAGGAAAAGAATATTTAGCATGTTGAACAGTGATAAATCTTCTTCCAGTTTGCTGAGCGCTTCACCATAAATTATTTGCAGTTCACTATTACCGTTGAGTTCCCAGCCTAAATTTTTAAAGAGAATAGGTAGCCATAATAGTTTTAACGGAAAATCATGACTACTACTTGCATGGATAACACGTTTGTAGGTATTCAACCAAACAATAGGAATAATGTTAAAAATGAGATTGTTTTCCGAGAAAACATGAATTATGTCCTCAGACATAAAGTCATCCATAATTAAATCTATCTCGTCCACGGTATTGGCTTGAGATAGTAGGAGAATCGTATAATCAAGAAAGTTTAGTAATTCTTCATTAACGGTTGGAGTAGTTTCCATATCTTGAGTTCTTTCTGCAGTAATCATTTTCTTTGCTCACAATGTTTCATGCTACTTAGTTCATCTTGCCACTCTTTGGAATATTCACAATCAGTGTATTCCTTAAAATAGGGGCCCCCAGTTGTGTAATGCACAAGTGAAGCATTCGGGTTGGGCTTATCGTAGTCCACTAGATGATTCCATTTATGGGGGATTTCACCAATGCTGTCATCTGAATCCAACCACTTAAATTGATGTAGCTCCAAGCCTGTGGCTGAGTTGATATATTCTGGGGTGAGTGCTTTACACTTAGCATTGTTAAACAGCATGACGCTAGACCAATTTTTCTTTTCATACTTACTTTGAGGTGCACCTAAAAATTTTACTTCTTCCTCAGGCACATGATTGTGTTTTACAACCATAACGGCATATCGATCGTCTGCCAATGCAAATAGATTCTTTATGTCCTCCAGTACAATCATGTCGCAATCCATAAAAACTGACCACCCTTCATAGTTGGATAGATAGGGTGTTAAAAAACGTGTAAACGAAAAGTCAGTGGATTGCAGGTTATTTTTTTCTCGATGGTAAATGGAATCAAGTTGATTGAGTGATAATGGAGTAATTGATACAGGCTCAGAAGCTCGGCGTTGAATGCTATGCGATAAAACACTATAAGCGATGGATTCTCTTGGGTCGTAGCCAATAAATACTTGTAACATTGCTGTCTCCAATCATATTGCGTTTGTTTTTAATACAGAATGCATGGGCCGTGCCGAGATTTCGCTATAAAAACTACAGAATAAAAACAGCGAGTTATGTAGTTATTGTAGATTCTGCTGACAAAGTTTTAGAGCTTCTTTCCATTGCCCGGCCAAGTCTTGCCGGTATAATTTGAATTCCGGGAACCAGGGGCTTGTCTCTCCTTTATATAACCAACGCCACTCAGGTGGGTGAGGAATAAATACAAAAGCGCTCTTTCTTAGGCTTGCCATGAGATGCATGTTAGTGTTACTGACGCCAATGTAACTATCAACAATTGAAAGCAATGCGAGTGTATTCTCCAATGAGTCATTGATATAAGAATAATTGAAGACCTTTCGTTTTAGTCCTTTCTCCAACATCTTAATATCTTTAGCATTGGGATTGCGTTGTAGGATGATGATATTTGCGTTGATATTCGACAGCATATGGCCGAGATCAGCAGGAGAAATGCGCTTGAAGAGTTTATTGTCTCCCTGAACTCCCGCCTGCCATGTGATCGCAATGTTGGGTAATTTATTGTTCGGTAGATGCAAGCAAACTTCATCTACACGTGATGTCTCAGGTTGTAATGTTATGGGTAACGGTATGTCTGATTGATGTGAAACAAATCGTGGTAAGTCAGCGATGGGTATCTCTATGTCGAAGTTTTCTTTATCGGGCATAGTTCCGATGAATTGACAGTAGGATATATTTCTTGATAACAGAGGCTGAAGTTTATCATCACAATAATAGACTATTTCACTCACATGCTTTTGTAGTTCAGGAAGAAATCGCAGAAAAAACAGTTCATCGCCAATGCCCTGATCCTTAACGAGTAATATGCGCTGCGATTTTTCTATCTCCGTAATATTAGTTCGCGCGGTCTTATTGTTATTGCGAATACTTGGTCGGTATTGATAATAATCCCAGCCCTGTACATAATTTTCACGACTCAATTCCAGATGCGCAATATTGTGATTAGCTTGGAAAGCCAAGCGTGGAATTTTGCTGGCTTTCTGGAAATATATTTTTGCAGACTCTAGGTCTCCTGTGGCTTGTAGAACCAAACCGATGTTAAGGAATGCATCATGAAATTCAGGAATGATCTCTAGCGCTTTATAGAGCAAATTAAGCGCGTCTTGATATTCGTGATTGCGATAAAGAGTGTATCCAAAATTGTTTAGAATTTCGGGGTCATTTGGTGATGATTTTATTGCGCTAATGTAGTATGTTTTAGCTTTATTGGTATATCCTGTAGATTGATAAAGCATTGCGAGATTGTTTAAAGCTTTCACATACTCAGGTTGAAATTTTATTGCAAGTAGATAGTGTTCAATTGCATTGTCGATTAGACCGTTACTTTGCAGCATTTGCCCCAAATTATAGTGTGCGCTGGCATAATCGGGTCTCTGTTTTAATGCATTTCTGTAACATTTTTCTGCTTCGGTATCATTATTCAGTGCTTGATTCACCACCCCAAGGTTATTGTATGCATCTGGATAATTATTTTGATATTTTATTGCATTCTCAAAATCCTGCTTTGCTTTTTCCAAATTAGAATTCTGAAGATGGATGGTTGCTAATAGAAACCAAGCTTGAGCATTGTCATTCCAATGATCAAGGATTTCAAGAAGACAGCGGACTGCCAGATCAAGTTTCCCTTGTTGGAAGAGATCTATCGCTGACTGCATATTGGGTTTTTTTACCTTTTTATTAGCCATATGTTTTTTGGAGATCTTCCTTCAGCTCAATTAACGCAGCTTTCCAGTTATCGTCATGAGTTTGGCGAAAAATTCTAAATTCTGGAAACCAGGGTGACTCATTTTCAAACATCCAACGCCACTCGGGTGGATGAGGTACAAGTACGTGGGCAGATTTCCCTACTGCAGAACGTAAGTGCATATTGGTATTGCTTACTCCAATATAACTATCCACTATTGATAATAAAGCTAGCATCTTGGGTAAATCATCATTAAGCGCGGTTAAATCAAATATTTTTCTGTCTTCTGAAAGTGTTTCAAGTTCAGACATTTCTTCATTTGTTGGTTTTCTCTGGATATTAATTAACGTGCCGGGTAACTCATATAGAACGCTCCATAAGTCTTTAAGTGAAATATTCTTATGAAGGAAGTTTTCTATTTTTTGTCCCCCTTGCCAAGTAAACACGAAATAAGGCGGTGGTCCAAAGCCCTTCAGTATCTCATATATATACCCTAAATCATCTTGTGATGCTGATAGTGGAATTGTTTCTGGTATATTTTTGTTATCAGTAACAAGTAGACTAGGAAGATCTCCTATTGATAAACAATAGTCATATTGATTGGAGATATTTGAAACATCCCCTGTGTAAACATTATCGATGTATGGAAGTGGATCAACAAAAACTGAAATTTTCTGAGATGTTTGAATATCGATTTTTTGGGTAAATCCAGCCAGTTGACGAGCAAAGCGTAAGAAAAATAGTTCATCCCCGATACCTTGCTCAGACAATAATAGAATAGATTTATCTTTTAATGAATCGATTGATAGGCGCTGGGGATTCATAGCAAGGTTACTTCTAATCGTAGGCCTCGCATAGTAGTTTTTCCAGCCTTCTACAAAATCACCACTAGCTAATGAATAAGTCGAAAAATTATACCTTGCTTCAAGAGAATCTGGATTTGAATCTATTGCTTTTTTGAAGTACCTTGAAGCTTTGCTGTATTCTTTTTTATTATAGAGTAATAATCCGTAATTATTATTTGCTTCTTCATAATCTGGATTTAGGAATAGCGCTCTTTGGTAATAGTGCTCGGCACGACTGAAGTTAGATTGAGTCTTGAAGACATTAGCCAAATTTGTCAAAGCCTCAGTGTATTCTTCATCGAGAGTGAGGGCTAATTTGAAATGTTCGATTGCTTTTTCATTCTCACCGAGCGAATGAAATGCTATCGCTATATTATTATGTATCTGTGGTTTATCTAGTGAGTTTGAAAGTCCATTTTGATAATGCTGAATAGCTTGGTGATAGCCACCTATACAGTAATAACAATATCCCAGGTTGTTGTAGACATCCGAATCCCTGGGCGAGATATTAATCGCTTGTTGGTAGTAGTTAATTGCCTCATTATAGTGTTGTTGACTCTGGTAAATTAATGCAAGATTGTTTAAGGCTTTAACGTGGTGAGGGTCTTGGTCTAAAGCTCTTTTGTATAGCTCAATGGCCTTGATGTTGTCTTTTGTATTCTGCTTAATATTGCCTAGATTAAAAAGTGCACTGGCATATAATGGGTTCTGATCAATGGCTTTTTTATAAGCCGTTGCTGAATTTTCAAGTTTGTTTAACGCTTCATAGGCAACCCCTAGGTTGTTGTATGCGTCAGGATAAATGGGCTGTAGTTTTATTGAATTTTTGTATTCTGTGACTGCCTTTTCAAATTGTCCTTTTTGTAGATGAATTGTTGCTAACAGAAACCAGGTCAATGGGATATTTTTTTGATATTTTACTATTGTATTTAGTTCCTTCTCTGATGAATCGATATCTCCTTGTTGAAAATATTGAATGGCATTCTGTATTCGTTGCATTTCCTTTTCAGTTGCCATATTTTAATTCCAGCGATTGTTTAAGCTGTGAAGCTGCCATGCTCCAATCACCATTTGCTAACTGACGATATATAGAAAAACCAGGAAGCCAGGGTGAGTTCTCACCGGATACCAACCAACGCCAATCAGCAGGGTGAGGCACTAATACTCTTGCGGTCTTACCAATCGACGCATATAAATGCATATTGGTATTACTAACACCAACATAATCATCGATGAGTGAGAGAAGGGAGTGCATCTCGCGCAGATTTTCATTGTAGTGGGATAAATCAACTACCGGATTATTTAAGTTGTGTTTTATATAATCCAGATGTTCTTGCTTAGGGTTACGTTGTAGAATTACTACAGTAATATTTAATGTATTGAGTATATTGACCAGTTCTTCGATCCGGAAACTTTTAGCTAATTTTCGCGTTGTTGATTTCCTGCTTTGCAGCTCTTCTGGCGTTCCCGCTTCCCAGGTGATACCAATTACGGGTGATTTAATTCCGCTAAAATGCTTATTCCTTAAATTACTTTGTGTTTGAATATCAATTGGAATTTGTAATGGAGAGGTGATTTTCTCTATCGAGTTGATATCCAAGATCAGCGGTAGATCATCAATGGTAAAATAGTAATCAGCTTTTGGTAAGGGAGAATTTTCATCGAGTAGATGGTCGATATCTCGATTATATTGCAACAATGGGTATATTTTGTTTGATGCACGATAACTAATGACAACATTTTCTTGCTTGAGCAATTTCAAGAATCGTAGAAATAGTAGTTCATCTCCAATCCCTTGACTTTTCGTTAAGTAAATGTGGCTATTAGATAATTTCATTCCGGGAGTGATTAGAGATAGTTGTTCCTCTCCAATAGTTCGCTCTCTCTTGAAATAGTGTCGCCAACCAGATTGAAAATTACCAAGCGAAAGTTCGGTTAATCCAAGATTGCTCTCTGCATCCGCATAGTTTGGATCAATTTCAAGGCATTTTCGCAAGTAATTACATGAACTTTCATAGTTACCGCGCTTTCTTGCGTTGTATGAAAGATTGAAGTAGGGAAGTTTGTTAAAAGGATCTAATGAAATCGCTTTAAAATAGCAATTATCAGATGCTTCGTATTCTTCATTGTAGGATTTGAGTCTTCCCATGTTGATATTACTTGCGATGTGATTTGAATCGAAATTTAACGCAATTTGCAGATGTTTTTCGGCTAAGCTGCTCTGATCTAGGTTTGTATAAATATTTCCCAGAATGCTATGTGCTTCAACATCATTTTCATTGATTGCGAGGACTTGATTTAAATAATCGATTGCTTCATCCGTGGACTCTACTGCATCGTATGCCATGGCCAGATGAGTCATGATATTTATATTGTCAGGTGTGTGGGTAAGTAGCTCGCTGTAAATATCAATAGCTAGGTAGGCATAATGGTTGGCCAGCAAATGGTTAGCTAAAGAAAATAATACACTGGTATTTTTAGCCTTTTTATTCCTCAACGGCTCAAGCAGTTCAGTAATGGCGGTGAGATCACGGTTGTTGATAAAAGCGGTTAGTAATCCTAAATTTGCTTTTGTGGAACTAGCGTTACAAGAAATTATTGTTTGATAACTTTTAATTGCCGACGAAAAGTCCTCAATTTTAAGATAACAATCTCCAAGTATCGTGAGTGCAATTTCATGGTTATGATGTTTTTCAATAAACCTAGATAATAGAGGAATGGCGTTGAAGAACTGCTTGTTGTTGTAATACAATAATCCTAGATTATATTCTGCCGATGTGTAACCAGGTTTTATTTCAAGTGCCTTGTTGAGGTAGTGCTCGGCCTGATCATACTCTCCGAGTTCAACAAAGATAGATCCCGCTAAATTGTTTAGTTCTTCATCAAAGTGTGAGAGCTGCTCAAGCGTTTTTATATATTCAGCGGCCCTACGATATTCTTTTTGATGAGTAAGAATTGTGGCAAGGAGCTTAATGGTGTCTGGCTGATTTGGCGTTTTTTGTAATTGTTTATTGGCATATTGAATTGAAATGTCTAGATGACCAATTCTAAACTCAGATACAGCTTGATGGAAATATTCTAGCGACATTATTCTATCAAGCACCATTAACTCGGAGATAAATCTTCAAGGAGTTCATGAATTGCATCGTCCCAGTTTCGATTTTTAGATTGGCGATAGATGGTACATTTTGAAAACCAGTGGCTGTGTTTTCCATTTTCCATCCATCGCCATTCAGAGGGATACGGAACAAGGACGTGAGATTGTTTACCCAAGCCGGCTCTTAGATGGATGTTTGTATTACTCACTGCGATATAACGATCAAGTAAATTCAAAATGCATAACATTCTTTCAAGATCATTGTTATATTCGTCTACATTCAGTATTGGACGATTCAATGTTTTAGACATTGCATCTAATTCGCCTGATGTAGGATTTCTTTGCAAGCTTACTAAGGTGCCTTCTGTATTCGCAAGGATGCTCTGCATATTATTGAGATCAAAAACTTTGAAATATGACCCAATATTTTTGTTATTTAATAAACCTCCAGCTTGCCAACTAAAGCCGATATAGGGTGGTGGGCCGAACTCTGACAAACGCGTAGTTATTTCATTGAGTAATGTCGGGTGACAGGTTAGAGGAAACGGAGGAGGGCTATCGTGCTCTGACTGATGATGACAAATATAGGGTAAATCGCCGACGGAGAGCGAGTAATTATATCCTGATTTATCAAGCTTACCAAAGCTAAGTTTCTCAAAATAGTTTGAGCGTGAAAGAAGGGATAGAAGTTTATGGCAGCAATGGTAGGAAACAGCTGCACCGCGTTTGGATAACTCTGGAAGAAAACGAAGAAAAAATAGCTCATCGCCAATACCTTGGTCTTTAATCAATAATATTGATTTTCCTGTAAGATCTTGAGGTAATGACTCTGGGCACAGGTCTGCTTCATTTTCAAATACTGATTGCCGAAAGCGATAATAATTCCAGGCATCGCCATAATCACCTAATAGCAACTTTGTTAGTGCAAGGTTAGTCGAGGCACTTTTGCTGTCAGGTCGAATGTTAATTGCCTTTTGAAAATATTCGAGGGCTGCGTTCGGGGCGCCTTCCTTTCCGATTAGATTGCCATAGTTGTTTAATGCTTCCACAAAATCCGGTTTATATTCGATTGCTTGCAAATAGGATTGTTTTGCTGCTTCTATATTACCCAGTTCATGCAGCACAAGACCTCTGGTGTTGTATGCATCCGCAAATTCTTGCTGCATCTCTATAGCACTGTTAAGTTGTTTCAAAGATTCTTCATACTCCCCACTAATGTGAAGAGCAGCGCCAATTGCATTTTTAACATCAGGCTGATTATTATCCAAACTCAATGAATGCTTGAGGTACTTTAAAGCTTCTGTTGCGTGTTTATTATTGTTGAATATTGAAATTCCAAGTAGGTAATTAGCGCGGATGTGGTCGGGGTTTAAAACGATTATTCTACGTAGTAAGTCTTCTGAAGCTCCGTATTCACGATTGTCGTACTTTAAACTAGCAAGACCAAGAAGCGATTCAATATAATTTGGCTCTATAAGCAGGACTTGATTATAGAGCTCGATTGATTGATCTATCTCGTCTTGCTTTCGAAAAACATCGGCCAGGTTGTTCAGTGCTCGTATATGCCGAGGATTTAGTTTTACGGTTTTTTCGTACCATGCCTTAGCATCAGCATAATCTTCTTTGCGATAACAAATATTGCCTAAATTATAGAGTGCTTCTGTATAGTTAGGATCGAACGAAATGGCTTGATTGAGATAATTAACTGCAGCTTCAAGTTCTTCAAGATCAATATAAGTTGTTGCGAGATTTGTACAGAGTTCCGGACTTTCTGGTGTGATTTTTAACGCGGTGAGAAAGAACTTAGTGGCTTGCTTTTTCTTCCCCAACTTGTCGTAAATAATGCCTGACAGGTTAAGCGCATTAACTTCTTTAGCGTTGTTTTTAAGAATTGTTTTACAGATGCCAAGCGCAGCTTGGTAATCTGAAGAATAAAACTTTTGAGCGGCGGATTCTATTAGTCCCAGTTGCTGTTTGTGTTTTTTAGCCATGGTGTCAGGAAATTCTCTAAACTATCAATGCATTGATTTATTAGCGGGTAAATAAAATCACGTTGGTCCGAACAGACTGAGGAGCATGATATATGCCAGTAGAAGTGAGAGTCGGATTATCTTACTGCCGGCAAAGAGTATTATTTTTAATCAGAACAATTTAGCATGAGAGTTCATTTTGCAGTCGAGAAAGGGCCTTACCCCAATCTCCATTTTTACATTGTCGATAAATAGTGAAGTTAGGCATCCATGGGGAATAGTTACCGTCTGCCATCCATCGCCATTCTGGGGGTGATGGTATTAAAACTCTGCCACTCTTACTTTGTGATGCCAGAAGATGGACGTTGGTATTGCTGACTCCTATATAATCATCGAGTAGCTTGAGCAAAGCTTGCATTTCCAGTAGTGAATTGTTGAGTTCAGACATATCAATTACGGGTTGTTGTAATGTTTGTTGGAGCATTTCAATTTCGCCGGGTTGTGGATTTCTCTGCAGTATTATAATTGTGCCTTTGGTCGACTGTGCGATGTTTATTAATGCGTCAAGTGGAATATGTTTTGATAAAAGTCGTTGATTATTTCTTGAATGATGTTCCATTGACTCTGCTCCCGCACGCCAAGCAATGCCGATATAGGGTCTGGGAAAATCTTTCATAATTTGAGAATATTTTTCAGAAATTGTTGGATCTGGCATTAAACGAATTGGTGGGGGAAGATTGCTCACATCAACTATGTTTAAAAGTAGAGCAATATCATCAATAGAAAAATAGTAGTCAGATTGAGGTAATTCGCTGTCCTTAGAGAGAAGTTGATCAATCTCGGGCGTATTGATTAATAAATCATAAATTTTTGGTGAGGGTCGATAGGATATATGAACATTGTGGTGTTGTGTTTTTATTAGAGTAAAGAATCTGATAAAGAAAATCTCGTCGCCAATGCCCTGGCTGCTAATAAAGCAGATACGTTTGTTTTCCAGTGATATGCCTGGTGTAATTGGTGATAAGATTTCATTTTCTTTGAGGTGGCGAATGCGTTTGAAATAGTGTCCCCAGCCATGTTTTAAATCACCAAGTACTAGCTCATTGATTCCTAGGTTAAACTCCGCATCTGCATAGTTAGGATCAACTGAAAGGCATTGTTTGTAGTAATTAATTGATAGTTCATGTTCACCTTGCGCATGATAAATATTACCAATATTGTAACTGATTAGCGGGTTCCCTAGGGTTTCATTCTGCTCAGCGATTTTATAATACTGAAGTGCTTGTTCGTAATTATTTTTACGTTCCATTAATCGACCATAATTGATATTTATATTTACGTTCTTAGGTGCAATCGTTAATGCTTTGTCGAGGTATTTTTTTGCATCCTTAAGTCGATTTGATTCAGTAAGAATTTTGCCAATATTGTTCAAGGCGGTAGTGTAATTAGGATCTTTGTTGAGTGCATTTTCAAAGTAGTTAATCGCTTGTTTAGATTTCCCCAGGTTATCCAATGCTGAGCCCATGTTGCTCAACAGAAGAGGAGTTTCGCCATATTTCTCCATTATGTTGCTGTAAAGATCAAAGGCTTCTTGGTTGAAACCAGCTTGCATAAGGTTAGTAATAATGTCGAATTGGGTGTTGTATGTATTTTGATTTAGATGTTGTAATTGATCGATAACTTCCCGAACTTTGAATGGCTCTTGTTTAAATATAAGACATTGACTATAGTCGAAGTAGAATTCTAATCTATTAGGATCATTTTTCAATAATAGAAGATAGTATTGTATGGCTTCTTGAATGTTTCCCGTTTGTTTTTCAATATCAGCAAGATTAATCAAGGCATTTATATGAGTTGGATTCAATGATAAAACATGTGTTAAAGCCAATCGAGCGTTATCCAGAACACCAAGCTGAGCATAAGATGCACCTAAAAAGAAATGGGCATCTAACAGGTCTTCCTTTGATTCTACACAATACTCGAAGTAGGGGATTGCTTGTTTATACTCCTTTAAATCAAACAAGCAGCAGCCCAAAAAGTAGTTAACTTCTAGATCATCCAGTTTCTGTGCAGTAAATCTAAAAAAATATTCTACCGCTGCTGAAAGATTTCCCAGCTGAAGTTCTGAATATCCTAAGAGTTTTAGCAGTTGCAAATCTTGGGGGGAGACATTTATTAATTGAACTAATATTTTTTTAGCAGAGGCTGGTTGATTACGATCCAAATGGTTAATGGCCGTTTGGACTGAGTTGATAGCGCTATCAAACATTTTTCAAATTGTTCAAATAGTGCTTGGATTCTTCGATAACACTTTCCCAATTATCATTTTTATTTTGCCGAATAATATCAAAATCAGGATACCATGGAGAAGAGCTCTCGTCATACATCCATCGCCATTCGCCTGGATATGGAGTTATTACACAGCCCCTTTTGCCTAACGATCCGTATAAATGCATATTGGTATTGCTAACACCAATATAAGCATCCAAAAAAGTTAATGTATTTAGCATGACTGGAAGATTATCATTCAAGTCGGATGCATTAATGAATTTGATGTGGCTCAGAGAATCAATCAGCTCTTGAAATTCTGAAATCTTCAGATCCCTTTGAAGTATGACAATAGTGCCGTGAAAGTGAGAGAGAATTTCTTTGATAACATAAAGCGGGATCTCCTTATTCAAAAATTTCTCTGCTGAACTGGATTTATCAAGTAATCCAGCTTTCCAGCTCAATCCAACTATTGCTTCATTTGCCTTTTTTTGATCGCTCCAGTTTCCCTCCTTTTTTTCTGAATAGCCGATTTTAATCGGTGGCGGAAGAGCGTCTGTATTGTCAATTTCAAATATAATAGGTAAATCCATTAACGAGAATTCTATATTATAATCATTTGTATCACATTCTCCGATTAATACCTTATCTATCGATGGAATAGTAGAAAGTAAATCTGCAAGTTTTGGCGACGTTAAATAGGAAATATGATTATTTTGCTCTTTTAACTGAGGAATGAAGCGGAGAAACATGAGTTCGTCACCAAGACCTTCTTCTCCTTTGATAAGAATGTTTTTGTTTTTCAATTCTGATCGACAGGGTAGAGAGGAACTACATTGGGGCCGATGCCTTAAATGGGCCCAGCCATTTTTGAAGTCCCCATAGCCGAGTTCTATCAATGCAAGATTGTAATAGACGCGTTGTAAATAATTTTCACGGCAAGCATCATTAAAATTTTCAATTATCTCTAGATAGTGTCGTTTTGCATCGGGTAACAATCCTTGATCCTGCAAAAAAGACGCGAAGTTGAGTTTTGCATGAAAATGATTCGGATCGAGGTTTAATGCTTGTGAAAATGAATGTTTTGCTTCGGTTACTGCTCCTAAATTTGATTCGATTAATCCTGTAAGATTCCAAACGTCTGGATTGTGAGGGATAATGTGTTGTAGTATTAATACTGAATCTTTTGCGCGAGAATAGTCTCTTAAGCGCATTAATAGATGGACCAACTTAAATAACCCATCAATGTTTCCCGGTGATTGATTTAAGAAAGATTCTAGCGTGGAAGCGGCTTTTTCTGCGTACCCAGATTGTTCAAGCAAGCGGCAAGCTTCAAATAGTAAGTTGCGTTGCTCTGGATTTGATTTGTAGGCAATTTCAAAATAGTGGATGGCTTGTTCATATTGTTTTAACTGCTCGTAACTGCTTGCTAACGCAACAAGCGCGTCAATGTTATTAGGGGCTAGCTCAATGGTTCTATGAAAATATGTAATTGCTTTATCGAACCCCTTTTTTTCATAATGAATAACCCCCATTAAATGATAAGCAGAGCTATTTTTCGGCTCTTTCTTTAATAATTTTTTGCATAACATTTCTGCACTCTTATAATTTTTTTGTTGATAAAGTGCGGCTGCTTGCTGAATCATTGTTTTGAAACGGGCCTTTTGGAGATGAATGAATGAATCTTGATTTACACTAGAAAAAGTAGTTGATCTGCGGAATATTCCTCAAGGAGTTTTCCTTAAGGGCGTAACGTAGCCTCTTGTTTTGTCTAGCGGTATAAAAAAAGCTTGCTTAAGCAACCAGGCGAAGACACATAATCATGACGCTATTCAAAATAATATTCACTGTTTTATTTTCTCGCTAAACTGCTTTTTCTGAATTTATTCCAGCAGAATATATGCCGGCGGGATATAAAAAGAATCAATGAAACTCCTGATGCTGAGTGGTTGATTTAGATTGGATTTTAGTCGAATCGCTGTAATAGGTTGTAAATCGGATAATAGAATTTTATTATTTTTTAAAAAATTGCGCCGATATTTTGACATTCTCACTTCTTCGTGCTTTACTTGTTTTATGCTTAAATGTGACCCGGTTAACACAAAAAATTAGTTGGAAAGTGATTTTATCGAATTGATTATCACTTGGTTGATGGGGCAATAGTTATCCAGAATTTCTATAGACTTACACAACAAAGGGAGTCTTATGTCTAATCCATCCACAGTACTTATTATTGAAGAAGACAGCCAAAAACGTCAGATTTATAAAAGTATTTTAGAGTTTGTTGAGCAAGAAGGACGTATAACCGATTGTCGACATTGGAAAGAAACACTGACTCAATCTAATACTATCAGTGCAATTATATTAGGTGATTGTGGTAATGATGAAACTGTACGTAAGGTTTTTGATGGCGTTACTGAAATCGATCCTAACTTACCGATAATTCGTCTTGTCGAGAAATCCAAAAAGATTCCAAAAGATCAATCCGAAACAGAAGCCTTTATTCAAGCAGAATGTTTCAATCATATCGACCTTCCTTTGAAATATACGCAATTAACAGATGTGCTTCATCAGGCAACAGTGTTTCGCATGAGTAAAGAGACGCCCAGAGATAGCCGCTCCACCGAATTATTTAGAAGTTTAGTGGGTAATAGTCGGAGTGTTCGTGCTGTTCGAGAAATGATGGCACAAGTTGCCGATTCTGAAGCGACAGTACTTATTTTAGGTGAGTCGGGAACGGGTAAAGAAGTTGTTGCTCGTAATTTGCACTATAATTCCAGTCGAAGAAATAAACCTTTCGTACCTGTAAACTGTGGCGCAATCCCTAGTGACTTGTTGGAAAGTGAGCTTTTTGGACATGAAAAAGGCGCGTTTACTGGTGCCATCAGTGCTCGCCAAGGCCGTTTTGAGTTAGCGCAAGGTGGCACATTATTTCTTGATGAAATCGGTGACATGAGTCTGCATATGCAGGTTAAGCTACTTCGTGTTTTGCAGGAGCGCACATTCGAACGCGTTGGTAGTAACAAGACAATTAAGGCGGATGTGAGGATTGTTGCTGCGACACATCGAAACCTTGAAGAGCATATTAGTAAAGGCAGTTTTCGTGAGGATTTGTTCTATCGTTTAAATGTATTCCCAATCGAAATGCCACCATTGTATGAGCGTCTTGATGATATTCCATTACTTGTTAACGAATTAATTGCGCGTATGGAAGCTGAGAAGCGTGGTTCTGTACGGCTAACTCCATCCGCTGTCATGGCGCTTTGTCAATATCGATGGCCAGGGAATGTGCGTGAGTTAGCAAACCTTATTGAACGTCTTGTGATTATGTATCCTTATGGTGTTGTCGATATTTCAGACCTACCTGAAAAATTTCGCCCCAAAGGTAAAATAGTGATTGCAGATGAAATCGCAGAAGAGAGTGCGCATTCAGCGTCCGTGGTGGAAAATATTGCCTCTCAGCAATTGTTTGATAAACAGCCATTATCCACGCCCAGATTACCCAGTGAAGGTTTGGATTTGAAAGAGCACTTGAGTAATTTAGAGATTGATTTAATTAAACAAGCGTTGAGTGATGCTGAAGGTGTCGTTGCTCATGCCGCAAAAAGGCTAAAAATGCGCAGGACAACGTTGGTTGAAAAACTGCGTAAATATGGACTACAACGCCAAGGTGAGTCGTCAATGGTTTGACGAGCCATGAATTACACCTTCTAACATATTGATTACACTAAAAATAGTACAGGCATATTTATTGCTCCAATGATGAAGCTAAGTAGAATTAGCTTCATCATTGGAGTGGAATGTGCCGAAAGTTAAGCCTCATCTCATATCGGAAGACAACACGCAAAAAAACGCAATTCGCGGAATTTGTTCTAGTACCGATGAAATTTTCCCTTCATATAACGAGCTTGAGTCTGAAGTAAACAGGCTTAATGACGAACTCGCTCGCGAAAAAAATAAAAGTCATCTTCAATTGGAAGAGAAAGAGCGATATGCCAGTCGCTTATCTCAATTATTGTCCGCTCTACCAGCAGGTGTCATTGTGTTGGATAACCGTGGGCGAATTCAGGATTGTAATCCAGCAGCAATAGAACTATTGGGCGAGCCTCTTGCTGGAGAACTTTGGCGAGAAGTTATCGCACGCGCATTTGAGCCAAGCACTTTTGCAGGCCAAGAGGCGAAGTTAAATAATGACCGCACAGTTAGCCTTTCTACTTGCCCGCTTGGCAACGAGCCTGGGCAAATTATTTTGTTAATGGATGTTACAGAAACTCGTTTTTTACAGCAGTCATTAGAACGCCACCAACGTTTATCGGCGATGGGGGAGATGAGTGCAAAACTCGCACACCAAGTTCGAACACCGCTTGCTTCTGCATTATTGTATATATCCAACCTATCAAAGCGAAATTTAGCGGAAGTTGATCGCACCAAATTTATTCAAAAAACTTTATCAAGGCTTCAGCACCTAGAAAATGTTGTTGAAGATATGCTCTCTTTCAGTCGAGTTGGCGATCAGAATCACGACATAATCGCTGTGTCTGAATTACTTGATGAGCTACAGCATGCTATGGAAATACATTTAGAGACTGATGGATGTCGAATGTATGTAAAAGAGCATTCAGATAATTTTGCATTAGCGGGGAATAGAGATGCATTGCTCGGTGTATTTCAAAATATTGTAAACAACGCAATTCAGGCTTGTGGCGAAGGCGGGATTATCTGGTTGGAAACTAAACCTGTCGATTTCCATCACGGTATTCCTTCAGTGGATATTATGTTTCGCGACAATGGACCCGGCATCAGTGAAGAAAATCGTGAGAAGATATTTGATCCTTTTTACACAACTCGCTCACAAGGAACGGGCTTGGGATTAGCAGTTGCTCGAGCGGTTGTTGAAAATCATGGTGGAAGCATTTGGATTGAACCACCATCCAGTAAAGGAACTTCAATTATTATTCGCTTGCCTTTAGTGAAACAGAGTGATGCAAGTAATCAAAAAAATGTAAATATGTAACTTAGAAAAATTAGTTGATTCATGATTTAGAGCACGCCTACTGTTGGTAAATTTTATCTTCACGTCCAACTGATTTTTCTTGGTTTATCGAAGTAAACTGATAAGGAAAAATCTATGAGTAAGTCAAATGTTATGATCGTTGAAGACGATTTTGACTTAAGAGAAGCACTGAGTGATACCTTAAAACTCGCAGGATACACCGTACTTGAAGCGAGCAATGGAAATGTAGCTCTCGATATGCTGGCCAACGAAGAGATTAATATGATTGTCTCGGATGTGCAAATGGATGGTATGGATGGTCATACGCTTTTAAAACGGGTTAAAAGTCAATTCACAGAAGTGCCCATCGTGCTCATGACTGCATATGGAACGATACAGAAAGCTGTTGAAGCTATGCAATCGGGTGCAGTGGATTATCTAGTGAAACCCTTTGAAGCTGAAGTGCTTGTCAATATGGTAAGTCAATATATCGTTTCTGAAGACCAGAGCATGGAATTGGTAGCGGAAGATCCAAAAACAAAAGATGTCGTTGCCCTTGCTCAACGTGTAGCAGATAGTGATGCATCTGTATTGATAAATGGTGAAAGTGGTACAGGTAAAGAAGTATTTGCTCAGTTGATTCATCGATTTTCATCTCGTAACAACGGTCCATTCATCGCAATAAACTGCGCGGCTATTCCTGAAAATATGCTAGAAGCGATGTTGTTTGGATATGAAAAAGGTGCGTTTACCGGTGCATACAAATCGTCCCCTGGTAAATTTGAGATGGCAGACTCAGGAACCATACTACTTGATGAAATTTCAGAAATGGACTTGGGTTTACAAGCTAAACTGTTGCGCGTTCTGCAAGAGCGTGAAGTTGAAAGATTAGGTGGAAATGCACTAATTCCTTTGGATATCCGCGTTGTTGCGACAACAAATAGAGATATGAAAAAAGAAGTTAAGGAAGGACGCTTTAGAGAAGACCTTTATTATCGACTAAATGTTTTCCCAATTACTCTACCCCCGTTAAGAGAGCGAAAAGCTGATATCGTTCCTTTGTTTAACTATTTATTGAGAAGACACCTTGAAGGAACCAGTAAGCCAGTGCCAAATCTGACAATGGATGCTAGTACTTATCTCATCACTCATAATTGGATTGGAAATGTACGTGAACTCGATAACGTAGCGCAACGTGCATTAATTCTTCAAAGTGATGGTGAGATTAATAAAAGCCATATCATGTTTGAACCGGAGCAAGTTAATGGGATGGTTACTTCAGAAGCAGTTGACACTGTAACTGAGAATTGCCAGGTTTCAGTGCAGTCGTCTGAATTGCTAGGGGATAATTTGAAAAATCAAGAATATCGACTAATTCTTGATGCACTTAATGTATCAAATGGTAGTCGGAAAAATGCAGCGGAGCAGCTTGGTATTAGTCAACGAACGCTACGCTACAAGCTCGCAAAGATGCGAGAAGTTGGTATGGCTGTGCCAGCGGCGTATGGGAATTAACGAAGGAGGAATGAAACTATGAATAAAATTAGTCCGAGTAGCGCTCTACTTGAAATGCAACAAATGGCATCTCAGTCCAGAGTAAAACCACCCTCTCTATCAAATCCAAACCAGCCGACGAATGCCCCTCAAGACTTTGCAGAGCTATTAAAAATGGGAATGGATAATGTTAATCAAGCCCAAAAAACATCTGGATCCCTAAAAAAGGCATTTGAAATGGGAGATCCTAATGTTGATTTACCACAGGTTATGATGGCTTCCCAGAAATCTGGGCTTGCCTTTAAAGCAATGTTAGAAGTGCGCACAAAGCTTATGACTGCATATAAAGACATAATGAGTATGCCAGTCTAACTATAACAAATAGGTGGTAAGTAATAATGGCCGTTGCTAGTACAGGTGAAGAAAATGCGCCACAGCAAAATGTTGTAGTAGCAGATCCTAATGCAGACCCAAATGCAAATATGCCTGCGGCAATCGATAACAACAGTTTACCTGCTGAAATAGAGGATGGAGATTCAAATGTTATTGTAAATCGCTTTCGTGGTCTTTCTCGGCCACGCCAAATCCAACTCATTATTGCTGTTGCAGCCACTGTTGCGATGGTTGTTGCAATTCTTATGTGGTCGTCTGATCCGAATTATAAATTACTCTTTGGTAAATTATCAGATCAGTCTGCTGGAGAAATTGTTCAGGTTCTACAGCAACAAAATATAGATTTTAAGTTAGATGAAACAACGGGGGAAATAAAAGTCCCTGCACGTCAGATACATGAAACACGTATTCTTCTGGCATCTCAAGGCTTACCTAAAACCGATGGCGCTGGCTTCGAATTGCTCGATAAGCAACAAGGATTCGGTACAAGTCAGTTTATGGAGAAGGCGCGTTATCATCGGGCCTTAGAAGGTGAGCTGGCACGATCAATTGCTGGTTTATCTTCCGTAGAATATTCTCGGCTCCACTTAGCAATCCCAAAGCAATCCGTATTTGTTCGTGATAAAACTGATCCTAGCGCTTCAGTTATGGTGAAGTTAGTTCCCGGTAAAGTGCTTGATGAAAGCCAAGTCTCTGCTATCGTACATTTAGTTGCTTCGAGTATACCCAACCTTAAACCAGGCAAAGTAACGGTTATTGATCAACACGGAAAATTGCTGAGTAAAAAAGAGCTTGACGGTGATATGGCGTTATCTACCGCCCAGTTTGACTATAAAAGAAACCTTGAAGAGTATTACATTTCTCGAATCGAACGCATATTAATGCCAATAGTTGGGTTCGAAGGTGTTCGTTCTCAAGTAGATGCAGAAATTGATTTTACAGTAGTTGAACGAACACAAGAGAGTTTCAATCCCGACCTACCAGCATTGCGTAGTGAGCACACAATAAATGAAGAAACAAACGGTGGTGATGTGGGCGGTATTCCCGGCGCGCTTACGAATCAACCTCCCGGTGTTGCTACCGTTCCTGAAACCAAACCTGGTCAAGTTAATCAAACACCGAGTGGCCCAAGCAGAAAAAGTCGGCAAGAGACTTTTAACTACGAATTAGATAAAACAATTAGCCATAGCAAACGTTCTCCAGGCACATTAAATCGTCTCTCCGTTGCTGTTGTTGTTGATGATAGAGTTAGCTTTGATGAAGAAGGCGAAATAGTAAGAACATCTCTAGCACCAGAGGAGATAGCACGACTGGAATCCTTAATAAAGGATGCAGTCGGCTTCAGCGCATCTCGTGGTGATAGTTTGAATGTAATTAATGCGACTTTTCAAACTACACAAGCCATACCACCACCACCCAAGCTTCAAATTTGGGAAGAAGAGTGGGTTATCGATATGGCAAAACAGGCCGTTGGAATACTACTTATTCTATTCTTTATTGTCATTGTCTTGCGCCCAGTTATTCGTGAGCTTACATACAAAGAGCCCGAGCCTGAAATTGATGAGCAGGCGCTACTGACTGACGAAGAGATTTCAGAAGCAGAACAAGCAGCACAAGCCGCAGAGGCAGAGGCAATGGGTGGTCTGACTTCCAGTGAATGGGAAGAGCTTGGAATGAGTTATGAAGAATACGAAAATATGTTAAGGACACTAAAAGAGATGGCTGCAGATGATCCACGAATTGTTGCTCAAGTTGTAAGAACATGGGTAGCAATTGATGAAGAAGGTTGAGGATAATAAATTATGGCTGAAACTGATAACAATGCAGCAGATAAAAGTGAAGAGCTAACGGGAATTGATCGATCTGCAATTCTGTTACTTACACTAGGTGAAGAAGAGGCCGCAAATGTGATGCAGTTAATGGAGCCAAAGGAAGTGCAAAAGATTGGTATTGCTATGGCTTCACTTAAATCTGTTAGCAAGGTACAAGTCACAAAAGTGGTTAAAGAATTTTACGATATTGTGAGGGGTGCCACTTCACTAGGATTAGATACGGACGATTATATAAGAAACGTACTAGTTAAAGCCCTGGGTGAGGATCGTGCTGCAGGATTAATAGATCGAATATTGCTTGGTGGGCATATCAAGGGATTAGAAGCGTTTAAATGGATGGATCCACGTTCCATTGCTGATGTCATTAGAAATGAACATCCACAAATTATTGCTATTGTTTTATCTTTTCTTGAACATGACCAGGCGGCCGAAGTACTGACGCAATTCCCAGAGCCAGTGAGGATTGATGTCATATTGCGTATTGCAACATTAGAAGGTATTCAGCCATCAGCTTTACAAGAGTTAAATGATATTATGGAAAAACAATTTGCTGGTAATGCGAATGTTAAATCCTCATCTGTGGGTGGTGTTAAAACCGCTGCAAACATTCTTAATCTATTGGATAGCTCCATGGAAAGTGACATTATAGATGGGGTTAAAGATGTGGATGGTGATCTTGCAGAAACTATTCAAGAACTTATGTTTGTATTTGATAATCTGGTTGAAGTTGATGATCGCGGTATTCAATCGTTGCTTAAAGAAGTTTCTAGTGATGATCTCGTTGTTGCACTTAAAGGTGCTGACGATCAGATCAAAGACAAAATATTCCGCAATATGTCCAAACGTGCTGGTGATATTCTTAAAGATGATCTTGAGTCAAGAGGACCTGTTCGTATTAGTGATGTGGAATCTGCACAAAAAGCCATTGTTGCTATTGCTCGCCGCATGGCGGAAACCGGTGAAATAATTCTAGCGGGCGGCGGCGAAGACTTTGTCTAGTAAAGTTATTCCCAAGGGCGAAAGTGAAGCGTTAACTTTATGGGATCTCCCCATAGTCGGTGAAGGTGATACTCCAACTGTTGTAGCTCAAGCCGAAAAAATGCTGCCGACGACTGCTGATATTCAAGCAATACAAGAGCAAGCATATAAAGAAGCTTATGATGCTGCTTTTGCAGAGGCGCAAGCAAAGGGATTTGAGCAAGGAATGCAAGAAGGACAGGCGCAAGGATTGGAAGCGGGAAAGGATGAAGGCTATAAACATGGCTTAGCGGAGGGTCAGGAAGTTATCAATGAAAAAGCATCGCAACTTTCTTCAATCATCTCTACGCTTACTGTTCCGCTCAATGATTTAGACAATGAAGTGGAGGAGGAGCTGGTTGCGTTGGCGATGACTGTTGCCCGTCATCTACTCCGTCGTGAACTTAGAACAGAACCATCGCATGTGATATCAGCTGTGCGCCAATCAGTAGAATTGCTACCCATGTCTGCACAAAATATTCGTGTTGTTTTACATCCTGAAGATGCAGTCATTGTTAGAGAAGCGTTAGCGGTGAGTGATGAAGAGGGGCAGCGTTGGAAGATAACTGAAGATCCAATGTTAACTCGAGGTGGGTGTACCGTAGAGACAGAGAATTCTCGAATTGATGCCACGGTTGAGACAAGATTAAATGCGGTTATATCCCAGGTATTAGGCGGAGAGCGAGAAAATGACAACACTACAAAGTCTGGATACGAACCGAACTAACATATTGTTGAATCGTCTCAAAAAATATCATGCAGTAATTAACGATAGCCACCCAGTTTGTGTTGAGGGAAAGCTTACGCGCATGGTTGGATTAACTATGGAAGCGATGGGTTGTCAGGCGCCTATTGGCGCAAGATGCCGTATTGTAGATCCTAGCGGTGATGAAATAGAAGCCGAAGTTGTTGGCTTTAGTGGTGACAAACTTTATCTTATGCCTACCGGTGAGCTTCGCGGTATTGTTCCTAATTCCCGAGTTATTCCAACAAATCGAGTCTACCAAGCGCCAGTCGGTGAGTGTCTACTAGGCCGCGTTATTGACGGTGCTGGAGAACCCTTAGATGACAAAGGGCCTTTAAAAACTATAGAAACAGTTCCAATTCATGGTAAGACGATTAATCCACTTTCTCGCCAGCCTATCTGCGAGCCTTTAGATGTAGGAGTACGCGCAATAAATTCTCTACTGACAGTAGGTCGTGGCCAACGAATGGGGCTTTTTGCCGGAAGTGGGGTTGGTAAGAGTGTGCTGCTGGGGATGATGACTCGTTTTACTGAAGCCGAAGTAATTGTGGTTGGTTTAATTGGAGAGCGGGGAAGAGAGGTTAAAGAGTTTATTCAAAACATCCTGGGCGAAGAGGGAATGTCACGCTCGGTTGTGGTTGCCGCCCCTGCGGATGCCACACCTGTTTTACGAATGCAAGGCGCAGCGTTATCTACAAGTATTGCAGAATATTTTCGTGATCAGGGTAAGAATGTGTTGTTATTGATGGATTCATTAACACGCTATGCACAAGCTCAGCGCGAAATTGCGTTGGCAATTGGAGAACCACCGGCGACTCGTGGCTATCCTCCTTCAGTTTTCGCAAAATTACCACAGCTAGTTGAGCGTGCGGGAAATGGTGACGAAGGCGGCGGTTCGATCACTGCGTTTTATACTGTATTGACAGAAGGGGATGATCAACAAGATCCTATCGCAGATTCAGCGCGCGCCATTCTCGATGGCCATATTGTTTTATCTCGTCAAATAGCAGAATCGGGTCGCTATCCAGCAATTGATATTGAAGCTTCAATTAGTCGGGTAATGACAGAAGTAGTGGATCAAGATCACCTGCAGGCCACGAATCATTTTAAACAGATGTACTCAACTTTCCAACAAGCAAGAGATCTGATTAGTGTTGGTGCATATAGTACTGGGAGTGATCCAAAGATTGATGAGGCTATTCGACTGTATCCACAAATTACAGAATTCTTACAGCAAGGTATTAATGAGCCGGTAAATTATGACGATAGCCATGAATTGCTAATGGCATTAATGCAAGCTCCTCAGGCCGCAGTAACGCAATAGTGTTGAGATTCTAAAAATGAAACAATCCACCCGATTACAACCTATCTGTGATTTTAAAAAACGCGAGGAAGATGAAGCGGCAAAAAAGCTGGCGAAGGCCACACAGGAACTTTTTCAGCAACGTCAACGATTAACTGAATTAGAGAGCTATCGGGCGGAATATGGCCAACAATTTACTGCATTAGGTAGTGGTGGTATGAGCGCGCAGAAATTACGAGAATTCCAAGGTTTTGTGCACAAGCTTAATACTGTAGTTGATCAGCAAAAAACTGCGATTGAAAATCTACAGTATGATTATGAGAGCACAAAGCGGCAATGGCTAGCCGCACGAAACCGCACCAGCGCGCTTAATAAAGTTCAAACTCAATATCAGGAGCGGGAGCAAAAGGTCGAAGAGAAAAAGCTTCAAAAAGAGCAGGATGACCGCAATAATAGACGTTCATCTCTTTGATTTGTAAAATACAATACCACTTCAGTATATCCGTTAAAAACGCTTGCTTTGGGGCATTATCCTAATCTGAATTTCCTTATTGGCATTTGCCTTGCTGATATATTGCATTGGCAATAATTAACAGTGACAGGGCAGCATAGCGATGATTGATAATAACGCTCAATTTGTGGTGGAGATGCAGCAATCTCAATCACAGGCTAATCGTACAAAAACATTTCAAACTGTAACACCTAGCGATCAATCTTTTTCTGGATATCTTGATGAGTCACAAAAAAGCTATAAAGATAACAATAAAACATCTGATAATGGCTCACGTAGTCAAGATAACAATAGTAATCGGGCCCCAGAGCAACAAGCACAATCTGCTGTAGCTAGGAAACCTGAATCAAGAATCACAAAGCCTGTAGAAAACAAAGATTCAAATAAAATATCCGAAACCGCGGAAACAACCAAAATCACCGAAGCCACCGAAACCAGTGAAACCACTGAAACAAATGAAAGTCGTACAAAACACATCGAATCTGAAAGTTCACAACCTATATCGACGAGCGAAACTGAAAAAGGGTCGGATGAACTAATCAAAGAGGCCATTGCCGAAATTGTAGAAGAAACGGGAGCTGTAAAAGAAACAGATATCGTGTTGAAGGATGTCGTTGATAATGAAACTGAGAGTAGTTTAAGTGATTTAATAAAGCTAATTATACAACGTGATTCGAATTTAAAACTCGACAACCCTACTGAAATTGATAGTGAAGTAACCGGCGGAAATGAAAAATTAACAGCTGCTCAGATTGTTTCACAACGTGCAATAAATGAAAAGCCGATCAATTTTCAGGACGCAGCAGATAGTAAAAAGCTGACGGAAGAGTTAGCAGCAAAAATAGTGGGTCAGAAAACTCATGTTGACCAAGCGGTCAATAAATTAGTTGACGATAAACCAGAGCCAGAAGATGCACAAATTCGCCTGTTGCCCGATCTTGTAAAGCGGATTCTTAATGAAAAAGAACCGCAAGCTGTGGAGGAGGGTAAGCAGAATAAACTTCATGCCATAGCCAATGTCTTAAACGCAAATATTAAGCAAGGCTCACTTAACGAAGTAAAGCTAGATAACATTTCAACTATGTTGGGGTTGGAAGAAGGCGACCTAACAACAGATATGGATACAGAGGCATTGTTTGCAAAGTTGGTGGAGCGGCTGGATTTTAATAAAACCAATGGCGAAGCGCTTTTACAACACAAAATTACCGGTAACAAGAATTCAATGATGTCAGATTTTGTTGATCAACTAACAACAAAAAGCAACACCGAATCTCTTGACCGAACCTCTATGATGAGTAGCTTAAGCTCAACGGCAAGGACGACAACGACAGCACTGGCGACTCCACAACAAATGACGCTTCAAACACAGATCAACAATCCAGAATGGGGATCAGACTTCAGCAAGCGTATTCAGTTTCTTGTTAAAAATAATATGCAACACGCTGAGCTTCGACTTGACCCACCAGATATGGGGAAAATTCATGTGAGGATTAACCTGTCACAAGATCAAGCAAGTGTGTCTTTTGCTTCAGGGCATAGTAATGTACGAGACGCCATCGAACAGGCGATGCCTCGCTTAAGAGAGCTACTCAATGAATCTGGTATTCAGTTGGGAAATACTGATGTTGCTTCTCAATTTCAACAAAAGAATGAGAACCATGCTGGGCAAGATCCAAAATCATCCAATCCTGCACACACGACAGATTATGATGAAGAGATGGAGTCAGAACTGATTCAGCATGCGGCGATGGAGTATTCTGTTGATGGGATGATTGATTATTTTGCTTGATGTTATTTAGATAGGCGTAATCGCTTATTCAATCTCCCTTAACTCCTTCTGACGAGCAGCGCCTCTTGGGGTATAGCCATGGGTGAGTGGCTATATCTAGGATTTTGTTCTCTGGATGTGCAAGGCTTGAGGCAACAACTAAAATTCAACCAGGTCAGGAAGTATTTCACCGTGCCGAGCACATTGGTTCCGTAAGAAACTAATTATCTGATAAATCCCAACCATCCTGATTTTCAATATTTATTCGTTGGAGATGTTGAATCGGTAGATTTTTATCCAAGGCTTTCTGCCGCCTAATGTAAATTGTATTCCATAATTCATCTCAGGATAGTGTCAAGCTACAATGGGAACCGGCCATTATTCTCTTTAATCTCCATGCCCAGAGCTTGTGGAGGCTTTAAATTAAGAGGGGCCAACAGAAGGAGGGATAAAATATTTTAAGGGGAAAATGTTCGGAAATCATCTATAGAGCATGTACGACAATTCGCATACTAAGTATTTCTACTTACGTGTGACAAAGATACTACACTCATCACTTCATTTGTAAAAAATAGCTTTAATAACTATCGTAATTAACTTTCTTGATAATGTAGTAAAGATAAATGTGCATTGTAACTATAGTTACATCAAAGAGCACAATTTCCTTGTTATAATTATGTTAGTTTCACGTATCAATTGCTTTTTCTAGGATAAATGTTGCTAATATTTTTTTTGCTCATGGAGAGGAATTTAGATATACAACAACATTTCAAATACTATAATTAAAATTGTAGAGTGTTTTAATAAGCTTTAAATATCATACAATTTTCTCTCAAAAGATGACAAAAACCCAATTTCGAGCTATCTTCAATAGGTAGGTTTTAGAATTCACAGTGGCTAATTTAACAATCGAAGTTAAAAAATAATTATAATTGGTAGTGCAGAAAATTATACATTTTATGCGATCCTTAATATTTTAGTAGGAATGATCGCTTCTGATTTATTGGGAAAAGGGATATTCAGTGATGAATAGAAATATTAACCTTGATAAGAAAGTTAACCAAGAGTCAATTACTGATACGTCAAATCAATTATCCGAAATTCGTTTTCAGCATCGGCTTCATTGTGTAACACTGATAGAGCAGGGCTGTAGTTATTCTCAAGTATCGAAATGGTTTGGTGAGCATCCCCGCACAATAGAGCGTTGGGTTCTTAATGCAAAAGATTGTGGTATTGAGGGCTTAAAAGATGAACAAAAACCTGGCCGCCCTACAAAAATAAGGGATGATCAGGCGAGAGCATTGAAAACGGATCTTACAAAGTTACCGACTGAGTTAGGTTATAAAGCTAGTACCTGGAATGGGAAGTTATTGATGACACACTTAAAGAATAAATATGCTGTGGATCTCGGGCTTAGGCAGTGCCAAAGACTTCTCAATAAATTGAAAGATGAATTAATACTAAACTGAGCAAATTATAAGCGCAAATTTTCTATTATCTTCTGATTGTACAAATTATCAACGAAACAAAACCCGAGTGAAAAGCAAGCTGTATAAAAATATTATTTATCTCTAAATATTATTATTAATTTAAAATGTGAACAAAGTGTTCATTAAGCCATCATATTTCTTTGATTATTCAATATTATCTTTTTAATGCGATCCAGACCGACGTAAAATGTAAACTACAAACGCATATTTACGAGCCGAGGAACTGGATGATATTTTCTGTTCGATCTTTCACTGCTATTTGTCTACTAACACTTCTTTCCATAATTCAAGTGAATGCTTCTCCGTCGATTTTTGATGATGACAAAGAGCAAAAGCCAGAAAAAAAACCGATGGATTGGAGCAAGCCCGCAGTTTCCCGAGGGTTTGGGTATGAGGCGAAAACAGATGCCGAAGCGCTGTGGGTTGGTCAATATAGAAGGGGCCAGACCGCCTATTTTTTTGGCGAACATACAAAAGCCTTTGAAATATGGCTTCCTTTAGCAGAAAAAAATTATGCTGAAGCACAGGCGAGTATTGGTTGGTTATATCAATCCGGGCTTGGTGTGAAACAAGATGTCAGAAAGGCGATGCACTACTATTTGCTGGCATCAAAGCAAAACCACGCTACTGCACAAAACAACCTAGGCGTGCTCTATGAAAATGGATTGGGTGTGGAAATAGACCTGGTTAAGGCGCGTGAATGGTATAAAAAATCCGCAGAACAGGGTTATCGATTTGGTGAGTTTAACTATGCTAATGTCTTACTTGATGGTATAGGTGGATTAAAAGATGTAATGGAAGCAATCCAATGGTATCGTAAATCTGCAGATCAAAATGTCGTAGCAGCAAAAGAAAAATTGGCTGAACTAAGGAATGAGACACAATAACTCGTTACTACTGCTGCCTCCCCTAAATACAGTTATGAATGACATTTAGCCTCAGCGACATTAGAGCGTTAAGCGTTAGGTTATTTTCTGGCCTTTGGCCAGCGCTTTAGGCTTGAAGCAAAAAGATGCTGTTTTTTATCCGTTTTTACTTCTTCTTCAAGCTTAAAGCGTTGGCCAAAGGCGAAAAAATCACTTAAAGCCTAATGCACTAGCTGGCGTTAAATAGACAGATTTCGCAACTGTACTTAAAAGGGGGCGGTATTACTTCGCTGAAACATCTTCATAATCTTGAATAAGCATATACTGTTTTAACATCGTTTTTTGTCTATTTTGCGCAATGATAGCTGATTTATCTTTGCTTATTTGGTATTCAGTATCTGCGAGTATTGTGTTTGCGCTATCTTGCCAGTGATACTCTTTATTTGTTTTTACATCTACAATACCGCCATCAAATAGATAACTGCCTTGATCAATCCAGCCAAAGCTTTTATCGATTGAGTTTTCCATGAGCGGTCTGCCAAAAGAATAATATTTAGTATCAGACAGGGCGAGCTCGAAAATAGTTGGAAACAGATCTGTATGTGAACCAGTGATATTCCGGTTTACGTTTTTTAATGTATCATAGGCTTCGGGTACGTAAAAATAGGCGGGAACTGCATACTTAAGGTATTTTAAGTTTGTTGCTGAATAGTTATTGAAGCCTTTTAGTATATGATCGCCCGTTGCTACCACGATAACCTTTTTCCCTAAGTTATTTTCTTTTAACCAAGTTAAAAACTTTCCTAGTAAATCCGATTGATAGTGAAACCCTTGTAACATTCGAATTTTTTCTTCATCAAACTCTTGATTAAAATCTGCCATGTTTAGTGGCGGTGCTTTATATGATGCAGGTAATTTTACTGGCGGGTGGTTATTGGTTGTCATTACAAAGCTAAATAGGGGGGTGCTAGATTTTTCAGCGTCAAATAATTGCTGTTTTAAATATTCAAATAGATATTCATCATAAACACCCCATGGGTTATCAGATTTCACATTGAAGTGGGATTCAACGTCTTCTCTGCCAATATAGAATTCAAATCCCTGTCTTGGCCAAAATTTGCTGTGATTTCTCCAGGCACTGTATCCACCACTCAAAAACGTCGTTCTATATCCATTTTTTTGGAATGGAAGCACGTTGGACATGCGGAATTGAACCTTCTTTGCACTCGCAGAAGATTGAGATACAGGAGATATTGGGCTATTAAGTAAGAGTTGCTCAATGGTTGGATTTGTCCCATAAGCATTGGAAAAAAAACGAGGAAAAAAATAATCTTGACTGGCATGGTGAGAAAATTCACCGAGTACTTGATTTTTCTCTGAATGTGACAACGCAATATGCGTTGACCAGCCCTCCATTTGAATGAAAATGACATGAGGCGGATTTTCAATAAGCTCATTGTTGGGAGCTGTTTTTTTCTCAAACTCATCAATAGATTGGTATCCTGACTTTTTTACTAAGTCAGAATAGTCAGCTGCTTTAGCGAGCTTAAGAAATTCGCTTTCTGAATGGGTAAATATATCGTGCTCTTTTCGATCTTTGAATGCGTAAAATAGGTGAAAAGGTGCATTCATCACCAGTGAATTAATGAAGTTATTATTACTGATAGATGATATTTTTCTCGATAAAGGAAAAGTGTCTAGGCTACCTCTTGCACCGACAAAGAGTGTTGCAATGATAAAAAATATAAACAGACCATTTTTCCAATGGACAATATGAGTCGCTTCCTGGGATTGCATCAGTTTAGGTTTTAAGAAAATTAAACTCAATAAGACTAAAATAAATACACAAGCAATAAAAACTGATACTAATCGCCAGTCTCCAATGATGCTGCTCAATACTGCGAGAGTGTCATCTTCGACAAGGCCAAAAATTAGGATGTCAATTGCAGTGCCAAAGAATAATTGGTAGCCAATATTGATAAAGGAAATTATTGCTATAATAAGAAGCGACCCATACAAGAGCCATCTGGATATTTTAGGAAAACTATTTTTATAATTCAGGAATAATAGGAATAGTGATGGTATGTAGATGAACATCAGAAGGATTGTTGCTGTTAATTTTATATCGAATCTCAATCCAGTAATAAAAAGATCGCCAAGTAACGGCAGAGATTTTTGCAACGCTTGGTGATCATTGAACAGAATTAAATTAGAAAACCTGATAACTGTTAAGAACGATAACGAGATAATTGAAAAAACAAATGCTTGTTTGTTGAGCAGAGAAATATATGGAAACACTGTTACCTCGTTACAAAATTGAGCTCGTTTGGAACACTATACTCTCGGACAAGCTCCTAGTCGTATAAATATTCGAGTGAAAAAAGAACGCCTATACGGATATATATGGGTTAGTTGTCTTAATTTCCAGCTTAATTGAAAAAGAACTGCTGAAGATCCACCAATATCGTGGTTAGGAAGTGGGGATGAGATGGGATAATCTTTGCTTTGAGAATAGAATTGATACGGTTAACAGGTAAATAGAATAGTATGGGCGACGAAATAGGCAATAGTGAATTCAAAGACGTTGATTATACTAACTTCTGGAATAAATTGGCTGCTGAAACACGTTTGCTACAGCAAATGTTTCAAGATCATTGTTTCGAAGATGGAGATGCGATGTTTGGCCTGGAGCAAGAGGCCTGGATTGTTGATCAAGCTTATCAACCAGTACCGGAAAATCCGTATCTTCTACAACAGGTAAAATCCGATTTATTAAGTCCTGAATTGGCGAAATTTAATATCGAACTTAATGTTACTCCGCAAAAACTAGCCGGGGATGGCATCCAAAAGATTCATCAAGAACTCTCTGAGCTTTGGCGTAAATGCGAGAAGGGTATTTCGCCCCGGAAACTAAAGCTGCAGATGATTGGAATATTACCGACAGTTAAAGATAGTGATTTGACGCTGAAGAATATGTCTGAGATGAATCGCTATCGAGCATTAAATAAACAAGTATTGAAGTTTCGTGATGGTAAGCCTATTCATCTAAATATTGTGGGTACAGAGCATCTTCAACGTGATCATGATGACGTTATGCTGGAATCCGCCGCCACCTCTTTTCAAATTCACCGGCAAATTCCACCAGATCAAAGTGCACGTTTCTATAATGCCTCAATAATTCTATCTGCAATAACGGTTGCTGTTGCTGCCAATTCCCCATATTTGTTTGAAACTCAGTTGTGGGAAGAGACACGCATTCCTTTATTTGAACAAGCAGTAGAAGTTGGAGGTTATGGTAATGCAGCGAGAGGGCCCATTCGCCGTGTTACCTTTGGTTCGAGTTACGCGAAAAAGACAATCTTGGAGTGTTTTAAGGAAAATCTTCATCACTATCCTGTGATATTGCCGGTTGAGTTTAATGCCGACGAATCGGAGTTAAGATATATGCGAATGCATAACGGAACAATCTGGCGCTGGAACAGACCGCTAATTGGATTCGATGAGAATAATAAGCCACACTTGAGAATTGAGCATCGTGTTGTCTCTGCCGGGCCAACAATCATTGACGAAATGGCGAATGCAGTCTTCTTTTGTGGATTACAGGAATACTATGCGACCATTGAAAACGTGCCAGAAGGTCGATTAGAATTTTCCGATGCAAAGATCAATTTTTACGCCAGCGCCCAACATGGATTGGATACAAAAATTCGCTGGCTAGATGGAAAAAAAATTACCATTAGTCGTCTCATTCTGGAGGAATTGTTGGATCATTCTCAAAAAGGACTACAACAATTGCATGTGAATAGCGATCTAATTGATGAATATTTGGATGTGATCCGTGCCCGAGTTTCGAATAAACAAACTGGGGCAAGTTGGCAGAAGAAATTTATCGCTACGCATGGTAAAAATGTCGCAGTATTAACAGAAACGTACTGGAAGCACCAACAATCTGGCGTTCCAGTTCATCTATGGGATATTTAGGTTAGCTATATGCCGCTCGAATTAAAAGAATATTACTATCTTCCGCCAGGTTTTCTCGAAAGCTCGGCAAAAAATCTTCACCGTGTCATTCCTCACCCTTCATTGATTCACCTGGAAGGTAAAAAAAAACAACCTTTGTTTGTTTCAATCTTGCAGCACGGAAATGAGGCCGTTGGATTATATGCCATTCAAAATATACTTAAAGCATATACCTCGGAAACGCTGCCAAGGAGCATCACGCTCTTTGTTGGAAATGTTGATGCTGCTCGCCAAGGGCTGCGTCGTCTTGATCATCAGCCCGATTATAATCGGATGTGGCCAAGCAAATTGATAGAACATGAAATGCCTGAAGCAAAGTTAATGCAACAGGTAGTTGATAGGATGAAAGAGCTAAAACCGCTCGCCAGTATTGATTTGCACAGTAATACCGGTCTGAATCCACATTATGCTTGTATTAATAAATTGGATACTCAGTTTTATCATCTTGCCAGTCTATTTTCAAAAACCGTCGTCTATTTTATTCAACCGCAGGGCGTGCAATCCATTGCATTTGCTGAAATCTGTCCGTCAGTGACACTTGAGTGTGGGCATGTGGATGATGAATCAGGAATCATCCATGCATTCGAGTTTATTGATAAATGTTTACAGCTACATGACATACCAACAACGCCGACATCAGAAGAATTAATTGATATTTATCATACCGTCGCGACAGTTAAAGTCCCTAGAAAATTTGATTTTAGTTTTGAAGATAGCACCAGAGATATCTATTTTAGTCCTGATTTAGAGGCATACAACTTTAAAGAAGTTGAGAAAGGGTGTTTGTTTGCTCTAACACATCCTGATAAATCGGTATGCATTCAAGTGTATGACGAGGAGAATGAAGAAGTATCAGAGCAATTTTTTGATTTTTCCAACAATGAAATTCGCTTGAAAAAGTCATTAATGCCTTCCATGATTACATTAGATAAAAATGTTATACGGCAGGATTGTTTGTGTTATTTGATGGAAAAAATGGAATTGAGCTAAGCAAGCTTTGAATAAGTGTTATGCTCTCTATGGAACAAAAGTAATATTTCTCAATCAAAACAGAGATACTTGCTAACTATTAATATTTAATGATTTAATATCGCTATGAGCCAAATTCTGAAAATATCACTAAAATTAGTGCTGATTATCACCATGATAATTCAGCCCGTGGTGTTTTCATATGCAATGGCAAGTGTGCACCATAATCATCAAATTAGTAGTCAAATGTCTCAAAATCATGATGGCGATCACAATTCAACACATGAGGGCTTGAGTCACTCGGAGCATAATCAAAACATTGATACCGAATCCGACTTAATGGGTAATTGTTGTGCATCTCCGGCATGTAGTGGTGCTATGGCCTCGTCTGTCTCACATTTAACATCACAAACTCTCTTCGAATATTCACCCACCATTAATATCTCTCGGAAAGGCATTGTTCCTTCTACTGAAATCAAACCTCCTAAGCGTTTTTCTGTTTAAACAAGCTAAATCCGTCTGTCATTCGCAGATTAATTAATTTTCGCTATTAGTCATTTGGATAATATTTCTAGGTTTATGAAATATCCAGGCTACATATTTTCAGGAGTCAACCATGCGTGTTCTAACATGCGTATTGATCGTAATGGTCTATTGTTCACCGACTGTTGCTGAACCACTGTTGCTTAAAAAAGCAGTAGATGAAGCACTGACCAATAATCCTGGCTTAGCAGCTATTCAAGCCAGAGCCGATGCATTGGCTCAGATACCCGATCAACTCGATTCGTTACCGGATCCACGCTTATCAGTAAATCTGGTGAATTTACCAGTAGACAGCTTTTCGCTTGAGCAAGAGGGGATGACGCAATTTCAAGTGGGTGTTTCTCAAGCTTTACCCTATCCGGGAAAGCTTGCTCTAAAGGCCAAAGCGGCGAGCCAAATCGCCAAAGCTGCAACATCAACCATTGAAGAGAAGCGACTGCAACTCGCCAGCGAAGTTAAGCGTGTGTGGTGGAATATTTTTTATCTCGATAGGGCATTGGATACAATCGAAAAAAACAGAACGCTTCTGAGCCAGTTTTTTGAGCTTGCCGAAACTCGATATCAGGTAGGGAAAGGGCAGCAGCAAGATGTACTACTGGCACAACTGGAAATTGGAAAACTCAATGACAACACCATTCGATTAAAGAACAAAAGGCGTAGTGAAGTGATACGGCTGAATATTATGCGCGAACGTGATCCCTCCGAACAGGTAACGTTGCCCCGTAAAATCAGTGAAAAGCTACCAATGTTAAAAAATGAGAAAGTGCTTCAAGATAAAGCTGAAAAGATACGCCCTGATCTTACCGCTCAGCGAAATAGAGTTGAGGCATCAAAAGCGCAAGTCGAACTAGCGAGGAAAGGGAAAATGCCGGATTTTATGGCCAGTGCTATTTATGGATTACGTAGTGGTGAAAATCCGGATGGTAGTGATCGTTCAGATTTTGCTTCCGTTATGTTCAGTATGAATCTGCCTTTGTATGCAGATAAAAAGCAGAATCGAAATATCGATCAACGTAACACCGAGTGGATGCAGCAGAAATATCAACTGCAAAACAAAAATAGCCAAATAAAGGGCCAGGTTGCTAAAGCAATAGCTAATTATAGAGCTGCTACGGAACAAGTGACTTTATTTAAAGAACAAGTTGTTCCGCAAGCAGAGCAGACAGTTGATGCAATGTTAGCGGGATATCAAGTGGGGAAAGTAGAGTTTCTCAATTTATTGCAAAGTCAAACCATGCTCTATAACTATCAAACAGAATATTGGAAAGCGATCAGTGTTGCTAATCAAGCGTTAGCTGAATTAGTGGCGGCTGTTGGAGAGGAATCAGTGTATGAATAAGATAACAACTTCAATATTGTTAATTGCTACATTAGGAATTGGCTTCGGGGCTGGCTATCTCTTTTTTGGAAAGCAGATGGCAATGAATGATCTGCAAACAATGACCGAATCGGGCGAGCGAAAAGCGCTGTTTTGGCGCAATCCTATGAATCCTACAATAACATCTCCTGTGTTCATGAAAGACGAAATGGGTATGGACTATTTGCCAGTGTACGCTGATGAAGGCAAGCCTAAAGAGCGAGAGGTTATATTCTGGCGTAATCCTATGAATCCGGCAATAACATCTCCAGTATTTACGAAAGACGAAATGGGAATGGATTATCTACCGGTATATGCTGAAGGTGGCTCTGATAGTCTTGAACCCGCTGGTACTGTAACGATTGATCCTGTCACTGTACAAAACATCGGAGTACGGACGGCGGAAGTCAAAGTGAAAACTCTGTCACGAGAAATAAATGCGCTGGGTCATATTGACTTTAATGAAGAGCGTTTAGCGCGTCTGCACCCTAAAACTTCGGGGTGGATTGAAAGCATGAATGTTGATGAGACAGGAACAAAAGTTAACCATGATTCTATCCTGCTCAGTATCTATTCGCCGGATCTTGTTGCTGCACAGCGGGAATATCTGTTGGCCCTTAATACTTGGGAGAAGTCAAAAAACACCACATCGAAAAGTGTACTAAAAAGCGCGAGAGAACGGCTCGAATTGTTTGATGTGCCGGAACATCAAATCATTGAGCTGAAAAAATCAAGAAAAATAAAGAAGCAACTTCACATTCATTCCCCATTTCAAGGAAGGGTGATGAATATTGGCGCACGTGATGGCCAATATGTGACACCCAAAGATCAGCTTTATTTGATTGCCGATTTAAGCCGAATCTGGGTGAATGTGGATGTTTTTGAAGATCAGCTTTCATGGGTAAATCTGGGAGATCGCGCAGCGATGAGTGTTCGTGCTGAGCCAGGTCGTTTATACAATGGCAAGGTGACATTTATTCATCCTGTGCTTAATAGCAAAAGCCGAACGGCACGAGTTCGGCTTGAATTTAACAACTCAGATCAATCACTAAAGCCAGGAATGTTTGCAAATGTTGTGCTTTATTCCAATCCACAAGAGAACGCTGTGGTAGTGCCGAGTGAATCAATTATTCGTTCCGGCAGTAGAGAGCAAGTTTTTGTTGTACGTGCACCGGGGAAATTTGAACCTCGTGAGGTAACCATCGGCGTCACTGCTTCCGGTTTAACACAAATACGCAACGGTGTTAAAGAAGGCGAGCAGGTTGTCACTTCCAGCCAATTTCTGATTGATTCGGAATCAAAACTTCGCGAAGCCACTGCAAAAATGATGGCAGCAATGTCTGCTGATAAAGAATCAATGGAAGCAGATATGTCCATGGATGATATGGATATGTCCGATATGGAAATGGGAGAGTAGGATATGATTACTCGCATCATTGATGCATCCTTGAATAATCGTTTTTTAGTGATTGTAGCAACAATTATTACCATTGCTGTTGGCGTGTGGTCATTAAAAAATACGCCACTGGATGCAATTCCAGATCTCTCTGACGTTCAAGTAATTGTCTTTACCGAATATCCGGGTCAAGCACCTCAGGTGGTTGAAGATCAGGTCACCTATCCACTAACAACAGCGATGTTAGCTGTACCAAATGCCAAGGTAGTACGGGGTTATTCATTTTTTGGTTTCTCATTTGTCTATATTATATTTGATGATGGTACCGATATGTATTGGGCGCGCTCACGTGTGTTGGAATATCTCAATTATGTCAGCTCAAGATTGCCGGATAATGTATCTCCTTCTTTAGGGCCAGACGCAACGGGAGTTGGTTGGGTTTATGAATATGCACTGGTGGATCGTACCGGTAAGCATGACTTGGCTCAGTTACGATCAATACAAGACTGGTATCTCCGCTATCCGCTACAAACTGTAGAAGGTGTGGCTGAAGTCGCTTCAGTGGGCGGTTATGTCAAACAGTATCAAGTTGAAGTCGATCCTAATGCACTACTGGCTTATAACATTCCACTTTCAAAAGTTAAACGAGCCATTCAGCGATCCAATAATGACGTCGGTGGTAAACTTATTGAGATGGCAGAAACTGAATATATGGTACGTGGCTTAGGTTACATACAATCCATCAATGATTTAAACGTTATTCCTGTTGGGGTTGATGAAAATGGAACGCCGATTCGATTGCAAGACGTTGCACATGTTCACCTTGGTCCAGATTTACGTCGTGGCTT